>DBPO01000105.1 GCA_002304915.1 Verrucomicrobia bacterium UBA1418 | reverse complement strand
AAGAAGTTTCTACTGAAAATATTTCTTTTCAGCGGCTGGTTCTGCCTAGGGGTATCTGCTTGGGCAGTTCAGGTGCGCATTGCGTCCTTTAATGTATACATGGGTATAGATACCGGTTCGGATCGCACACAACAAAACTCGGACGACGATTTTGCGGCGGTTTCCAACATCATCGCGCGCGTTCAGCCGGATATCATTTGCTATCAGGAATTGACGCTGGAAGATCAGACCGCGTGGCTGGAAATGGCGGGTCAGATGGGGTACCCCTACTACGCGTTCGCGGCGGATGGCGGAACTTTCGCCGGGAACTTGCGCTTGGGTATTCACAGCAAATTTCCCATTCTGTCCTCGGATGTCGTCCGCGAAGATGTGGTGGACCCGGACGCGAAGGAAATGACGCGGTGGCCGCTACATGCGGTGATTGAAGTCCCGGGCGCATTAAATCCGCTTCACGTGTTCTCGGTACACAACAAGTCCGGCACGACCGACAAGACGAGTCGGATGCGGCGGGCGTTTGAAATCTACCGAACGGTCAATTACATCACCAACATGGTCGCGCAGTATCCGCTGGATACGGAATATGTCATCATGGGCGACTTCAACGACACGATTGAGGGCAGTATTGGCGTTGGTCAGCATGTGAGTTTTGATAAGACCTATTATGAAAGCCGTCTCAGCGCGCTTCCCGGCTTCAAGGCGGGCAGCGATATTCCCTGGTATAAAAATTCAAGCTGGGAGCTGCCGTATAAGATGTATCCCACGGAACGGCTGGCAGCGGCTTGGATGGATGTGGTGGATGCTTTTCACACGGGCGGAACTGATAACTGGACGCATGATGCCGGCAACCGGCTTGATTACATTCTGTTCAGCGATGAAATCATGCAAAGCCCCTATGGCGTACCGGTGGGCGAGGTCTATGAATCCACCGGCGATGGCGTCGGGACGGGACTACCGAAATATGGCGCGCCCTTGCCATCCAGCACCAGCGAATATGCCTCCGATCACCGTATGGTGTTTGCAGATTTTTACATGGTTGATGAAGTTGCCGGCATGACTCCGCTGGCGATTATCAGCGAAATCGTCGCCAACTCAACCACCAATCGGAACTATATCGAGATTTGCAACACCGGAAACGGGCCGCTGGATTTGTCCAAATATCACATGAAGATTTATTTGAACAAGTCAACGACCGCCGCAACGAATATTGTGTTGAGTGGAACGCTGGGGCCCGGCGCGGTGTACACGCTGGCCACATCCATTAACAGATTTCGGCAGTTTTATGGATTTGATCCGGATCGGCAGGTGCCGGTCATCGGGCGTTTGAACGGGAACGCCGTGGTGGCTCTGTTGCAATCCGATGTTGTCCACGACATCTACGGGGAGATTGGGGCCACCCCCGGTGCTTGGGCATATACCAACTCCACGGCTACGCGCAAGCCGGGCGTCAGCGACCCGCTGCCGGAATGGAATGCCACGGAATGGACGATTACATCCGGTTATGCCTCGGCTACCCCCGGCGAGCACCAGGCCGTTGTGGATGCCGATGTCATCATCAGTGGCGTTGACTTAAACCCGCTCGCGCCGCAATCCACGGATACCTTTGCCATTCTCGCGCGGGTGACGCCAAATCTGCTGGCATCGAATGTGGCCGCTGAAGCCTGTTTCCAGATTGCCGGTGCTGCTTGGATCACCAATGCCATGACTCTGACCAACAACGCGACTTGGCAAACCCCGCAAATGAATGTCGCCAAGGCCGGCGGCGACGTGATGAACTTTTACGTGCGTGCAGCCTTCGACGGTCCAGGGACCAACAGCCCCAAAGTTTCATCCACCGAAAGCTACCAATTTATGGGCTCGGGAGTGGATACTGATAACGATGGCGTGCCGGATGATCAGGACAACTGCCCCACTGTCTGGAACCCCACACAGGTGGATACGGATGGTGATGGTAAAGGCGACGCCTGCGACGACGATATTGACGGCGACGATGTCCTGAATATCGAAGACAACTGCCCCTATGATTACAACCCCGATCAGACGGATACCGATGGTGATGGTGTCGGCGATGCGTGCGACCCGGATATTGACGGCGATGGCATTCCCAACGACATGGACCCCGATCCGTATGTGCCGAATGCATTTTGCGTGGATTTTGAAGGCGCCAGCAAAAACAGCTATGCCAGCAATACCCTTTTGCTGAGCGGTCGTAATTGGTGTCTCGATAACGCCATGATTCCAACCGGCGGCTTGGTCACCACGAATGATCACGCCAATGGCACAAACTCTTGTCGCTTCCAGGCGCCCGGGGTCATCACGCTGGAAGGCGTGCTGACGCAGGGAATTGGCCAAGTCAGATATGCCTGCGCACAATACGCCGATGAAGTCGCTTGTCTGGTACTGGAATATGAGAAAGATGGCGTTTGGCACATGTTCGCGTCCAATTCAACGGCCGGGGCCGTTCATTTAGTCACCAATCAGGTGAGCACCAACATCCCCGGTCCGGTCGGTTTCCGGATTCGGTGTGTGGGTTCCATTGATAAACGGGTATCTCTGGATGACATCTATATTATGGACGCCATTGCGCCCGAGGACGAAATCATCGCGCAATGTGGCCTTGCCGCTCCCGTTTCCGTTGAGTATGACGGACAGGTTCACACCAACCAGTTTATCCTCTATCCGGAGGGGGCCGCCTATTCGGTGAGTTATTCGCCGACCACGCCCCAAAATGCTGGCGAGTACAATGCCACGGTAACGATTCCAAGCGCCGGCATTGTCGTTGGCGGCTCATTTACCTTCACGAATTCAGTTGTTATTACCAAGGCGACTCCCAGTTGCACAATCACGCCGCTAGGATCCGTAACGGCGGATGGTTTGCCCAAAACCAACACGTTCACCGTCACGTCAAGCGATCTGGTGTGGTCAGTCATCTATTCACCCTCGAATCCGCCCATTGCCCCCGGAACTTATGAAGCCACGGTTACGGTTCACGGTAACAGCAACTGGAATGATGAAGTTTTCTCCTTTGCGGATGCCGTCACCATCCTGAATCCCGGCCCGGAAGATCCTCCGGCTATCTGGGCCAGTGTCGTTGGGGTGACGAATCTAATGCTCACGTGGACGCCCGTAGCCAACGCGACCAGTTATCGCGTGGAAGTCAGCACAAATCCAGCGCTGGGCAAGCCCGGCGGCAGTGTCTATACCGTTGATTTTGAAGACGCCAGCAAAACAGCCTATGCTGTTGACGATGTTACCCTGAACGGGATTTCCTGGAACTTAAATCAGGCTCTGATTGGGACGAGTGATGCAGACCCGCGCAACGGTCTCAAGTCCGCCCGTGTACGCTCCAATGAAACGGCCTCCGCCAGCGGCATCCTGACGATGAACGTGGACACAAATATGGGGCTGAGCTCCATCACGTTGCTCCATGGCAAGTATGGCACCAATGCCGACACCGCCGGTCGTGTGGACTACAGCACCGATGGCGGTGTTTCCTGGATCAGCGCGGGAACATTTGATGTCACCTCCACAAACTTGACCCTGTTTTCCACAACCAACTTGAACGTGGTGGGCAATGTCCGCATTCGCGTGGTGAAAACATCGGGTGAGGGCGATCGTTACAATCTTGACGACATCACACTTTATCCCTACGCCGCACCCGTTGCCTACGTGCCGGGCTATGCGGGTTCCAGTGTCGCTGGAACATCTCAGGCGGTTACTGGATTAACCACTGGGGTGACGTATTACTTCCGCGTGGCGCCGGTGGTCGGTGGCGTCACCGGAACGTGGTCTTCCGTTAATTCCGCGACCCCGAAACCCCAAACTTTGACCGATCTTGAAAACTGGCTCATCGGCAAGAACTACAATCCCGAAGATTCGCGCTTTGCGCCCGAAGCGGACTTCGACCAAGACGGCATGACGACCTGGCAGGAATATCTGGCCGATACAGACCCGGCTTCGGCTACCAGCGTTTTGCGGCTTTCGGGAAGTTTTGTGGCGGGATCCGACCACATGGTGTTCACATTCCCCGCCAGCACCGCCCGCTATTATCAACTGGAATTCACCACCAATCTGCTTCTGCCGGCAAGCACCAGCAATCTGGGATGGGGTGTGCCCGGACAGGTGTTCACCAACGACTCGCCCGGTGTCTGGCATGGACGGATTCGTTCGCTCCTGAATGAGCCATAATTTCGCGGGGCGCAACAGGACGTATAAACGTTTCGACAAATTCTCGCGCTTATGACATATTCTCCGGCTCACATCGAAATTGTCTTGTCGGAGAACCTTAAATAATGAACTTCCCACGTGCATCTGGCGTACTGCTTCACCCAACTTCTTTGCCCGGCCCCTATGGGATTGGTGAAATCGGTCCCGAAGCCTATCGCTTTGCCGACTTCCTCGCCGAAACCGGCCAACGCCTTTGGCAAATTTTGCCGTTGGGACCGACAAGCTATGGCGACAGCCCTTATCAATCGCCTTCCACCTTTGCCGGCAATCCGTTGTGGGTCAGCTTTGACGTGCTCATTCAGGATGGCCTCCTGAAGAAGGAAGAGTTAGCCGACTTTCCTGAATTTCCTGCCGAAAAAGTTGATTTTGGCCCGGTTATTCTCGCTCGGATGGAGATTCTGGAAACTGTTTGTAACCAGTTTGCGAAACGCGCTTCGAAAACCTTAAAGGAGCAATTCAACGCCTTTTGCACAGCGCAAGCGGAATGGTTGGACGATTACGCGCTGTTTGCCGCGCTCAAGGATGCGCATGGTGGCGTACCCTGGCCCCAATGGGGGCTGGAACTGGCTCAGCGTCAGGCGGATGCCCTCGCCACTGCCCGCGAAAAATTCGCGAAAGAAATTCGGCGCGCGAAAATCATTCAGTTTCTGTTCGAAAACCAGTGGCAGCGTCTGCGAGCTTATTGCCGGGAGCGCAACATCCAGTTGATTGGCGATATTCCCATTTTTGTCGCGCACGACAGCGCCGATGTCTGGGCGAATCCGGGATTGTTTTTTCTGGGGCCGGATGGTCAGCCCAGCGTGGTGGCCGGTGTCCCGCCGGACTACTTCAGCGCAACCGGCCAGCTTTGGGGAAATCCCTTGTATAATTGGCCCGCGCACAAACAGAACAACTACGATTGGTGGACGGCCCGTCTGCGGCGGACGTTCGAGCTGGTGGACATCGTTCGCATTGACCACTTCCGCGGATTCGAAGCGTATTGGGAAATTCCCGGCAACGAGACCACCGCCATCAATGGCAAATGGGTGCCGGGGCCGAACGCCGATTTATTCCATGTGCTGCATGAACGTCTGGGCGAACTGCCCATCATCGCGGAAGACTTGGGCGTCATCACGCCGCCGGTGGAAGCCCTGCGCGACCAATTCGGCTTTCCGGGCATGCGGATTTTGCAATTTGCCTTTGGCAATGACGACCGTTCCGCCGAGTTCCGCCCCGAAAGCTATCCCGCCCATTGCTGCGTGTACACCGGAACCCACGACAACGACACCACGGTGGGCTGGTTCCACAGTGAGCCGGGCGAGGGGAGCACGCGGACATCGGAAGACATTGCGGCTGAACGCAAAATGATTCTGGATTATTTGCGGACCGACGGGCATGAAATTCACTGGGATCTCATCAATCTGGGCGCGCGCTCGAACGGCAACACCTTTGTGGTGCCTTTGCAGGATTTACTGGGCCTGGATTCTTCGGCGCGCATGAACACTCCCGGAGTCGCCAGCGGCAACTGGCAATGGCGGTTTACCTGGGAGCAACTCACCCCCGCCATCCGCGATCGCTTTGCGCACATCACCCGCGCCACGGGTCGGCGGCATTGACATTTTGCGGATTTGATAATAAGCAAAATGTTGCATGACTAAAGAAGCCATTCATCCGTTGTCGAAAACCGTCATTATTGTGGGCGCTGGCTTTTACGGCTCCGTACTGGCGGAGCGGTTTGCCAACGACTTGAATTGGCGGGTTCTTCTGATTGAAAAACGCAACCACATCGGCGGCAACTGCTGGTCGTGTCCCGATCCGGATACCGGTATTGATGTCCATGTTTATGGACCCCATATTTTCCATACTCACAGGGAGCGGGTTTGGAAATATATCAATCGCTTCACCGCGTTTAATAATTATCGGCATACGGTCTGGGCGACTCGCAAGGGCAAGGTTTATCCGTTGCCGTTTGGTCTGGCAGCCATCAATTTGCTGTTAGGGAAGCGCTTATCGCCCGCTGAAGCTCAGGCGTGGGTGCAGGCCGAAGTTGACAAGGAAGCCATCACGGATCCGCAAAATCTTGAGGAGAAGGCTCTTTCATTGATTGGGCGAACGCTTTATGAGGCTTTTGTCAAGGAGTACACGGAAAAACATTGGGGGCGTTTGGCAACCGAGCTACCCGCGTATATCATCACACGCTTGCCGGTGCGCTATAACTACAACCTCGGCTATTACAACGATCCTTGGGAAGGTATTCCGGTGGATGGCTATGGCCGTCTTTTTGAGCGGATGTTGAAGCATCCGAACATTGAGATTCAATTAAACACCGATTTTTGCGATATTCGTAGTTCGCTGCCCGCGCATGATCTCCTGATATATTCCGGTCCCATTGACCAGTACTTTGACTACAAGCACGGCCGTTTGGGCTGGCGCTCGGTTCGGTTTGAAAGAGAAGTTCTGGATATGAACGATTTCCAAGGAACATCGGTCATGAATGAATGCGATGGCAGCGTACCCCATACGCGCACCCACGAGTTCAAGCACTTCACGCCGGAACGCTCATTCGACCGCACGGTGATTTTTCGTGAAACATCGTTTGAACCCAAGCCGGGGGATGACGTTTATTATCCTGTGCGCGCGGAAGCCGACATGGCCATTCGCGCCAAATATCAAGAAGAAGCCGCCCGCGAACACACCAAGGTGGTTTTTGGCGGACGGCTGGGCGCGTATGCTTATTTCGATATGGATGACTCCATCGGCACCGCGCTGGATAAATATGATGAGCTCAAGCGGAAACTGACTTCTTCAGCCGACGCTTGAGGATGGCAGGCACCTGGCGGACCATCCGCCCCCAGCGCGGGAGCCCGCGCCCTAAAAACGACTGCTCCCAGCGGGTCACCGGCAAGTTCGCCGCCCGGATGTCTTCCAGAAGCGTGGAGCGGTCGAGCCAATCCTGCTGATTAAAGAAGGTGT
Organism: Verrucomicrobia bacterium UBA1418; assembly: GCA_002304915.1. Classification (GTDB taxonomy): domain Bacteria; phylum Verrucomicrobiota; class Kiritimatiellia; order CAIQIC01; family Lenti-01; genus CAZNGD01. The sequence continues at coordinate 4,216 of DBPO01000105.1, read as the reverse complement.
AATGGTGGCATACCGCGCGCGCGGCCAGCACCACCAGTTTGCGATTTTCGGTAATCCATTGTCCCCACCCAACTTCATCCTGCTCTTGCACGCCGCCGATTTCCTGCCAGTGGCGGTAATCGTAGCAGATGCAATTGATGCTGAAGCGCTCATGGAAGTGGACCCACGGTTCCGTGACCACGGCGCGGACGCGCTGGTTGGCTGTGTCCAGATGGATGAACTCGCGAATCATCCATTCCGCCAGATGGGGATAAAACCAGACCGGGCTGGACGCGCCGGGATGATGCGCGGCATGGGGAAGTTGCAAAAATTTCTCGCGCAAGTCGGGGAAAACGTTGAGCAGTTGCCAGCAGCCCAGACCATTGTTGGGAATCGTGGCTGTCACGAGCGAAAGGTCCGGGCGGTCGTGGTGGGCCTCATATGCCGCCAGCAACTCCTGGTCCCAGTCGGCTGAGACAAAGGTGTCTTCATCAATTTTGAAATAAAGGGAATCGGGATAGCGGCGGACGCATTCGTTTTGCAGATTGGAAATAAACCAGCCGCGCCCGCGCGGGCCGGCCACGGTATCCCACGGAATATCCGGATGCCTGGCTTGCAACTCCTGCACATAGCGTAAATGACGCCCCTTTACGCCATTGAGGAGTAAGACTACCCGATCAAAGCGGTGAATCGAACCGCCATGGATCAGCATGTCCATGCAGAGCCGGAAACAATCCAGCCGGTGGCTGGTCAGGATCATCAAGATTTTTTTCATAATCAGATGTAATTCGGTTCCATGCTAGCATAATGAGCACGGGCAGCCAAACCACTTATGGCATCCACTTATGGTGGCGGATGATGGGGGTGTTATTTGGGGTCGCTGCTGGAACCGCGCCAGTGGAGCTTTTGGGAGAGGAGCTTGAACCAGGAGTAGTTGGGTAATTGTACGAAATGGGCGCAGAGGGGGGATTTTCGTATTTCGAGGAGGTCGCCGGTTTTGAGCCAGCCGCTGGGGCGGCCGTCCACGGAGAGGAGGAGGTGTTTGTCTTGGGCGGGGAGGCGGATGGTGATTTTGCGGTCGTTGGGGAGCACGAGGGGGCGGTTGCTGAGGGTGTGGGGGCAGATGGGTTCGAGCAGGATGGCGGGGATTTCGCGGTGCAGGATGGGGCCGCCGGCGGATAGGGCGTGGCCGGTGCTGCCGACGGGGGTGGCAACGATGAGGCCGTCGCAGACGTAGGAGGCGACCCATTCGCCGTCCACGGCGACGTCTATCATGGCGGCGCGGGGGGAGGTGCCCCAGCCGATGACGATGTCGTTCAGGGCGCGGGCGGGGGCGTTTTTTTTGCGCTGGGGGGCGCCGCTGCGGAGGGTGGCTTCGAGGAGGGGGTAGGAGACGGTTTGGTAGGCGCGGCTGGCGATGGCTTGGAGGGCGTCCATGGCGGCGGTGTCGGGGACGCTGGTTAAGAAGCCGAGGTTGCCGAGGTTGATGCCCAGGACGGGGACTTTGGCGCCGTTGAGGGCGTGTACGGCTTGCAGGACGGTGCCGTCGCCGCCGAGGGATAGCAGGATGTCCACGGATTTGCCGAGGCGCGCGGGGGCGACGGTGCGGCAATTGGCGGCGAGGCGGGCTGTGGCTTTGCTGCTGGTGATGAGGGTGACGCCCAGGTCGCGGGCGCTTGTGGCGAGCGCTTTGAGCGTGGCGGCGGCGTCCGGTTTGGATAAATTCGCGTATAGGCCGACTTTCATGGATGTTTTCTCCAGTAACTCAAGAACTCTACATTACCAGCCGGGCCTTGGATTGGCGACTGGCAAATGTCGAGCCAGGTCCAGCCGAGGGTTTGAGTGCCGAATTCGCGTATGCGTTCGATGACGCGCTGGCGGATGGCGGGGTCGCGGATGACGCCGCCGCGGCGGACTTCTTCGCGGCCGGCTTCAAACTGGGGTTTGATGAGGGCGACGGTTTCGCCGCCGGGCGCGAGCAGACGGTTTATGGCGGGCAGGATGAGGCGCAGGGAGATGAAGGAGACGTCGGTGACGGCGAGGGTGGGGGTTTCGGGGAGGTCGCCGGCCTGGAGGTGGCGCGCGTTGCGGCCGTCAAAGACCACGACGCGCGGGTCGGCGGCGAGGCGGGGGTGGAGCTGGGCTTTGCCGACATCCACGGCGTAGACTTTGGATGCGCCGTGCTGCAGGAGGCAGTCGGTGAAGCCGCCGGTGGATGCGCCGATGTCCACGCATATTTTGCCGGTGGCGCTGAGGGTGGGGAAGCGGGTGAAGGCTTCTTCCAGCTTCCAGCCGCCGCGGCTGACGAAGCGCTCGGGCTGGCGGATGTGGATGACGCAGTCGGTCGGGAACTGGTGGCCGGGTTTGGCGGCTGGCGCGCCTTCGACGGTGACTTCACCGGCGAGGATGAGGCGTTGGGCTTTTTCGCGGCTTTCGGCCAGGCCGCGGGCGACGAGCAAGAGGTCCAGACGGGAGCGCTTCACGTGCCTCGATTTTTGCGGGACTGAATCGAACGCTGGATGGAGGAAATGATGACGACCAGGCCGAAGATGATGAAGGTTATCCAGATGACCCAATCGAAGGTGCGCTCTTTGGCAAAGGCATGGGGGCCGACTTGTTCGGGGTAGTCAATACCAACGCCGGAGTGAACGGAGAGCGTGGGCAATTCGTCGAAGGGTTCGGGGATGGCCGGTTTGCCGGCGTTGACCCAGGCGGTGTACCAGAGCGATGCCACGTGGTGGGCGGCGGCGCTGATGCGTTCGATGGCCATGTCGCCCGTGAGTTCCCACAGTTTGAGGTAGTAACTTTCCGTCTCCACCTGGCCTCCGGCGGCGCGCTTGGCAATCAGGTCGGCTTTCAGGACTTCGCGGGCGCAGACGGCGGATTCGGCCGTCCACTCGAAGATGGCTTGGAACGGGTTTTCGAGATATTCCGCCGGTCGCGGTTCGATGTCGTCCGTGCGGAGGAACGCCTTGACCATGTCGGCTTCCCAGCGCGTATGGATGCCGTGCTGCCAGGATTCCTGCCCGTTGTAGTTGCGTGTGGTGTGGAGGGGGACGTGCAAATCGCCGGCGTAGTGGCTCAGGGTTGCACCGCAACGGGCCGCCCACATCCAGTCGTTGGTCCGCATGGCTTCGGACATTTGATTCATCAGGTCGTAGATGGCCCACGGCGCGTCGCCGATGATGTCCCTGCGAATGGGAATCTGTTCGGAAAAAGCGATGGCCGGGTCGGAGCTGAGCGCGGTGTAGTCGAAGTCCTCGGGCAGGCGGTCGGGTTCGAAGTAGTGGCGGGGGGCTTCGTCGAGGTCGGCGAGTCGCCACAAGTCGGGGTATATGCTGGGCAACGCCATGGGGTGGGCAAATTCACGGAAACCGGCCATTTCGGGTGGCAGGTTGCGGGCGGCGTAGCGCGTGATTTGGATGTGTTGCACCCCGGACCAGGCGCTGGCGATGCCGGGGATTGCGAGGAGCGCGAGGAGAGCGCCGACCCGGAAACGAGGCGCGCGGATCATGAGCTTGCTCCCGGCTGGTGGTCGCGGGGGTAATAGGCCATCGCCACTTCCGGGCAGGTGAAGGGGGAGTCGTAGCGGGTGCAGTTGACGCACCCCTGATACAGCTTGTACATCAGGGTTTCTTTGGAGACGGGGACAAAGCCCAGCTTGGCAAAAAAAGGCGGGGTGAAGGTTAGCACAATGATTTGGTCCGGGCGGTATTCCATCACCCGGTCCATGGCGGCTTCGACCAAGCGCCGGCCCAAGCCCTGACCTTGGAAATCTTGGCGGACGGAAACGGATTGAATTTCAATGGACGGATTGCGCTTGGGGTCGAGTTCGGGCAGCACGGACCAAGCCGCGGTGCCGACGATTTCGCCGTTGTATTCAGCCACCAGAAAGCGGTCTATATTCAGGAGAATATCGCTGAGCGGCCGGGGGACCAGCTCGTTGGGGTGAGACTTGATGCGCTGAAAAATAGCGGAGCCGTCGCCGAAGACAGCTTTACGGATGGTGGGAGTGGGTGTCGTCATATTCTCTGTTGATGTGGCTTTTGGATATATCAGGAAGCGATGGCGCATGTCCATATCTTTGAAAGAAATTTTTTGGGAATTTTTTGGGAAGGATAATTCCACAAACAGATGGGGTACCCCAGCCCGAGTCTGAACGGATGAGCGCGGCAAGGGTTCCGCCCGCGCCCCCCATGGGAGGCGAAGAAACTTCCACGGTGTGGAAAAAATGTTT
>DBPO01000010.1:32248-33181 GCA_002304915.1 Verrucomicrobia bacterium UBA1418 | reverse complement strand
GGGGCAATTTTCCTGAAATTTCACATCTTTTTGCCCACTTTTTGCCATTTGTGGGGCGCAGCAAATGGAAAAATGCGCGAATAGCGCGCCCCTATTAATCAGAACAGCGGCGGCGGCAGGATGGCCTGAGCGGAGCGGATTTTTATCAGGATTCGCTCAAATTCCGGCCGGTCGCGGAGCGAAACCAAGTCGACATCGGCTTCCATCCAATCGGCGTCCGCGTAGCCCAAGGCGACGCTTTTTTCGAGGGCTTCGAGCGCCAGCGCGGGTTGTTCCGTCAGCGCGAGGCTGCACGCCAAATTATACCAAGCAATGGGCGATAGCGGCTCCAGCTTGACCATTTCGCGGTCGGCGCGGAGTCCATCCTGGAAACGGCCCATTTCCGTGTAGAGGCACCCGAGGCTTTCAATGGCGGCGGGAAAATGCGGCAGGCGCGCGCGGACGCCCTCCAGAAAGGCGACCTCCACGTTGCGCGCGTGGTCCTCCCGCGCTTTTTTGCTGGCGGCAGGGCCTTCTGGGGCGGCATCCGGGTTCTCGCGGGGGCGGGTCACGTCGCGTTTAGGTCCGTTTCTCAACGGGCACGTAGTCGGCAGGGCCGGGGCCGGTATAGATTTGGCGGGGCCGCATGAGTTTTTGCGCGGGGTCTTGACGCATTTCCTGCCAGTGGGCAATCCAGCCGGGCAAGCGCCCGAGTGCGAACAGCACGGTGAACATTTCCTTGGGAAAGCCCAAGGCGCGGTAAATCAGACCCGTGTAGAAGTCCACATTGGGATACAAGTTGCGCGACTGAAAATAGTCGTCGTTAAGGGCGCGTTCTTCGAGTTCCAAGGCAACGTCCATGAGGGGGTCCTTGATTTTCTTGCGTTCGAAGATTTCTTTGCATATTTGCTTGGCGATACGCGCGCGCGGGTCATAAGCCTTGTAAATACGGTG
>DBPO01000010.1:11167-32214 GCA_002304915.1 Verrucomicrobia bacterium UBA1418 | reverse complement strand
GCCTGATTGGCGCCGCCATGCAAAGGCCCCCACAACGCGCAGATGCCGGCGGAAATGCAGGCGTAAAGATTCGCCAGCGTGCTGCCGACGGCCCGCACAGCGGTGGTCGAGGCGTTTTGCTCGTGGTCGGCGTGCAGAATCAACAGCTTGTTCATGACGGCGGTGTCGTAGGCGTCAGCCTGGTAAAGCGAGACGGGCGACTGAAACATCATGTTCAAAAAGTTTTCGCAATAGCTGTAGCGATGGCTGGGATAAATAAACGGCTCGCCGATGGATTTCTTGTAGGAAAAAGCGGCGATGGTGCGCAGTTTGGAAAGCAACCGCGCGACGGTGATGTCCAGCTCTTCCGAGTCGCTGGCGCGGTGCAGCTCGGGATAGAAACTGGAAAGCGAAACCACCATGGCGGACAGCACGGCCATGGGATGCGCGCCTTCGGGAAATTTGCCGAAGAAGCTAATCATGTCCTCGTGCAGCATGGAATGGGAATTGAGCAGACGGGAAAACTTCTGGCGCTGCTCCTGATTGGGCAATTTGCCGAGAATGAGCAGATAGGCCACTTCGGTGAATGAGCAGTTTTCGGCTAAATCTTCGATGGCATAGCCCCGGTGCCGCAAAATGCCCTTTTCGCCATCCACAAACGTGATGGCGCTGCGGCACACGGCGGTATTGGTCAGGGCCGGGTCGAAGGCAACGCAACCGGTCTGCGCCTTCAGCGTGCTCATATCAAGGGCGCGCTCGCCCATCGTTCCGGTGAGGACATCCAGCTTCACGGAGCGCTCGTCCACGTTCAGGGTTGCTGCGTTGGTTAAGTTGGTCTTCATGAGTTCACCTCTGTTTCCGGCGCATTTCGCCGATAAAAAAACACCTCGTCGCACGGACGCGGCGGGGTGTTTTCAGCATGGGTGGCGGCGCCGCCCGGCGGACCGCCCGGCCCGGCTTCAGGCTTTGACGACCTTGCCGGCCTTGATGCAGGAAGTACACACGGTCATGGTTTTGACCCCGCCGTCCACCCGCGCGCGCACTTTTTGCAGATTGGCCTTGAACTTCCGTTTCGTCACGGCTGTAACGTGCAAGCCAATGCCGCCCTTCTTCTTTTCCAAGCCGTGCCGCACAATCCGCGAACCGCTCGACGTTCCTTTTCCGCACAAGTCACAAATGCTAGCCATAATTCTCTCCTAACTCAAAAATGGATAAAAGTGGCGCGACTATATCCCCTCCCCCCGCCCCGGCGCAAGGGAAAATACCGCAAAAAAACATGGCGTGGAAAAAATCGTGCATTTCCGGGCAAGACTTCCTAGAATCGCGGGTGATGGTCATGAGTCCATCCGTTCAAGGAGATTTGCCATGCGCGTGTCACTGTTGATTCTGCTTGCCGCCAGCCTCGCCGTTACGGGGATGGCCGCCCCGTTGAATGCCACCGGCCCGATTCGCGTGGCCATGCTTTCCGACGGCGGTACATTCAGCGATAACTCCTTCAACCAGACCAGCCGCGAGGGCATCGAAGAGCTGATGTATTCCGGCGCGCCGATATTCGTGCAATTTGTCGAAACCTATTCAACCAGCCATTTCGAGCGCAAGCTGGCGGCGTTTGCCGAACGCGATTACCGCCTGCTGATTGGCATCGGCTACCGCATGGCGCCGGCCATCGCCGCCGTGGCCGCGGAATATCCGCGCACGCTCTTCGCCTGCGTGGATGGCGACTTTGATGTCCTGCCGCACAATGTATGGGCGCTGACCTTCCAGACCGATGAATGCGCCTTCCCCGCCGGCTATCTCGCCGCCGCGTGGGCCGATTTGCAAGACCCCAAAGACCCGGCCGTTGCCTGGGTCGGCGGCATGGATGTGGATAGCGTCAATCAATTTCTGGTGAGCTTCCGCAACGGCGCCGAACATTACAACTCCGTCAAAGGCAAAAAAGTCCGCGTGATGGGCGACTACGTCGGCAGCTTTGAGGACTTCGAGGGCGGCAGGAAAATGGCCGCCGACTTCATCGCCGACGGCGCGGATGTCATTTTCGGCGCCGGCTCCATTTCCGGCAACGGGGCAATCGCCGCCGCCAAAGAACACGAAAAATGGGCCATCGGCGTGGATACCGACCAATACAACACGCTGCCGGAGCAGCAGGACATCATCCTGACCTCCTGCCTCAAACGGGTGGACCGCGCCGTCAATCAGGTGGTGACCGCCACCCTGGCCAACCAGTTCTGGGGAGGCACCCGCTACGTCGGCAATCTGGCCAATCATGGCGTGGGGCTGGCCCCCTACCACGATTTTGCCGATAAAATTCCGGCGCGCCTCCAGCAGGAAATCTTGAACATCCAACGCCGCCTGCTGGATGGCACGCTCAGCACCGGTTGGCCGGTCACCGACGCCAAAAAGAAAACGAAGAAATAGGCGGGCCGTGAAGACGCCCCGTTTCACGCAACTGTTCGGCCCGCGACCGCTCACCGTCATCGGCATGATTCACGTGGCCGCCCTGCCGGGCACGCCACGGCACCGCGCCAGCCTCGCGGACATCGTCGCACAGGCGCTGGCCGAAGCCAACATCTACCGCGACGCCGGCATCCACGCGCTGATGCTTGAAAACATGCACGACATCCCCTACGTGCAACAGCCCGGCACGGAAGTGACCGCCGCCATGGCCGTCATCGCGCGCGAAGTCAAACGCGCCTGCCCGGATTTGCCGCTAGGCGTCCAAATTCTGGCCGGCGGCAATCGCGCGGCCCTGGCGGTGGCGCTGGCGGCCGGCGCGGACTTCATCCGCGCCGAGGCGTTCGTCTTCGGCCATGTCGCCGACGAAGGCTACATGGACTCCTGCGCCGGCGATTTGCTGCGCTATCGCAAGGCCATCGGCGCGGAACAAATCGCCATTTTCACCGACATCAAAAAGAAACATTCCGCCCACGCCATCACCGCCGATGTGGATATTGTGCAAACCGCGCAAGCCGCCGAGTTTTTCCTGACGGACGGCCTCATCCTCACCGGCGCGACCACCGGCGCAGCAGCCAGCGTCGAGGAATTACGCGCCGTGGCCGCCGTCGCCCAGACGCCCATCTTGATTGGCTCCGGCATCACTGCGGAAAATCTCGCCGACTATCAGCCCCACGCGGACGCCGTGATTGTCGGCTCCTACGTCAAGCAAGGCGGACACTGGGCCAACGCGCCGGACCCGGCGCGCATCCGCGCCCTGATGACGGCCTTGTAAAACCACAGGCGCCGCGCGCCACGCCCGCCGCGGCTTACGGGCCAGCGGCGGGAATCTTGATGCGGTAGTGGCGCACCGGCGGCACCGCGTTGGTATCCGTCCATGCGGTATTCGTTGATGTGCTGTGCACGGAACCCAAGTATTTCCACTGCGCAGGGTCCGGCAGGTCCCCGTCGTTGCCCTCAATGTGATACCAGCGCCTGGGAATGGACTGGAAGGTCAAATCCACCGTGTTGCTGGACCTCACAAATTGGGTTTCCCAGCCGATGTAGCTGCCTTCCGCCAGCGGATCGGTGCTGGCCACCCACTCGGCATAGTTGGAGAAACCATCGCCATCGGCGTCGCCATCCTTGGTTTGGGTCATGTCGCCGTTAAACCAGCGGAATTCCCAGTCGTCGGGGATTTCATTTCCGTTGGCATCCCACGGCACGACAATGGTGGCGGTGTTGGTGACCGCCCCATAACCATCATCAGCGGTGAACGCGACCACGTTGGTCGTGCCCGCCGAGCCCATGTTGGTGACCCACCAGGCAAAGACGCCTGAAGCCGTATCGAAGGTGGCCGTAAAAGGCAACGGGCCGCTGCCAAGCACAACGGGATCGCCGTTCGGGTCCGTCGCGCTCACCGTGAAAATGTTGGTGGTGCCCACGGGCGCGGTATAGGGTACTTCCGGATCGAAAGAAATGACCGGCGGCTCATTGGCGGCTTCTTCGGCAAAGAACCCGAGCGTGAAGGCCATGCTGTTGGTGCCAACCATCTCAATTTGCCGCGTCTGCGCTTGATTGCGCATCGGCAAGCTGTCAAAGCCCAGCCCATTGTCATCGGTAGCATTGGTATTCACGAAACCCTGCGTCATGGCTAATTCGACGCCGACATGATCCAGCTCCGTCGTCAACGCCACAACTCCGCCGGTGGTGGTGATAGTTTCACTCAGGCCGCGCTGACCGCGAACCAGCAACTCCGACAGGTTGGGCGAAAAACCATTGCGGACATAAAGCACGCCGTTGGGCGTGGTCATGGCATACTGCACGGCAAACGCCGTTGCCGTCGGCGCCAGCGTGACCGTCTTGATGATCTTGCTGTCGCCGGAAGTCAGCTTCAGACCGTTGACAACGCCGTTCGTCGTCACGGTGTACAAGCTGTTCACATAGTTCGGGGTATCCGCCCACCAGTCCTTCAGCGCGGACGTGCGATGGGCCACCACCACGCCATTGGTCTCGACGCTGTAGGCACCCTCCTCTTCCGTCGCGGAGCCGGAATAGGCCGCAAGGTTCCCAATCATTTGGTACACGCGCCCGTCGGCCGTGCGCTGCCAGGCCGCAATCATGCGCCCGCCGATTCGCTCAAAAACGGCGGCCACGTGCCGGTTGTAAAGCAGGTATTCCACCTCGCCATCGAGGTCCACATCCAGACTGGTGGCAACGGTGCCGGACAAGCCGCCGGCGATCGCCGCCCACGTATCCAGCCAGGAATAGATGGCCGCGAAGCGGGTCTGGCTTTGCGCGTTCTGAGCAAAGTCAATCAGCAACTGATAGCCCGTGGCGGGATAGATATAGCCGCCTGCCGCCCAACGGCTGAGGTCGTTGTTGTCCTCCGCGTGGAAGGCGGTTTCAAAGACCGACGCATGGAACACCTCGCGCGCAAGGCGCTTCACATCGGGATGGGCAATACCCTTCACCATGCTCCACGCATTGGAAACCAGCCCGCCGGTGGAGAGCGCGCCGTAAACATTCGCATTGGTAACGCCCGGCCGCGTCAGGAACTTCTTGTTTTTCAGCCCTTCGTGACGCTCGCTGCCGTCATACCAGTTGTCATAATTTTCATTATTTGCGTGGTTAATCCAGTTGTGCGACTGCTTTCCGCCGGCGGTATCGCCACGGTCCACCGGGTCCCAGCTTTGTCCCCACGGCAACGCAACTTCGCCCGCGGCGATGTCTTCCAGCGACACCAATTGCGTCCAGGGGTGATTGGCCAGCCAGCGCAGATTCCGGTCGTAGGCATCCGCCTGTTCAAGCGAGTTGAACTCTTCCCACATGCAGAAGATGGTGGCCACCTGATTTTGGTTGCCGCTGCGTGAGCGGCGGCTGAACAATTCACGCAACGGGATGGACAAGCCCTGATCGTGATTGGCGAAACGATAGTCGTCCGCGGCGTTATTGATGACAAACGCATTCACGCCGTTGATGCGGTTGATGCGATAGCCGTCATCGCCCAACGCCACCTGCCGGCCATACCAATTCCAAATGTGCGTGTTCTGGTCCACAAGCGTGTAACGGAAACCCATGTTGGTAATCTTCGCGAAGACATCGGCATCCAGCACCCGCTCCGGCGTCCAGAAAACGGAATTGCTGTTGATGTTCGCCCCATAAATGCGGTTTAGCGTCTCGGAGGCAAACTGCACATTGTCGGCATTATATTCCGGCGTGAAATACGGCAGAATGTGGTCGGAATACGTGCTGCCCATCAGCGTGATGACGTTGGACGAAACCAGCGAGCGAATCAGCTCGTTGAGCGCCACGCCCGACCTCCACGCCGCGCCATCGGGATTCACATCCGCCCACTCCAGCGCCATCGCCAGCGTCGGCGTGATGTGCAGGTTCAACGGCGCTTGATAAATGCCGTGAATCTGAATGGGCCGGTGATAGCCCGCGCTCGCGCCATTGTTGACAAAGTCATGCACGTAGCTGCCCGGCTGAATGGCCTGATTGCCGTGCGACAACAGCGCGATTTTGGCGGACTGCCCGCGGTTGTTGTCCGCATTCTTGCCAATGTACTGAGTCAACACGCCGTTCTGGGCAATCCAGCCCTGATCGCGCCAGTAGTCGGAGCAAATCCAGTCCGTGCGAATGGTGTCGGTGATGTCGGAGCGCCCGCCGATATCGCCGGCCCCCGGTTTGCCATCATTGCACGAATTGCACGTGCCATCCTTGGTGGTGAACACCTGGAAGTTCAAGTTGTCGGCGATGCCGTTCCAGCCAATGCTGGTCAGCGCATTGCGATCAATCGCAAATTCAACCGCGTCCAACTCCGAATTGAAATACGCGCCCAGATAAGCGCCCGGAGCTTCAATGACGCCGTTGGCCGCCAAATCGTCCCATGCCGTCAGCGTATTCTTGGAGGCGTCCGTATCCACGAGCACTCGGCCGTTCTGGCTGTCATAAACGGCGACCACGGCCTCCCATTTCATGTCGGTGCGCGTGTCCACTTCATCCGGCAACGCCGCCTCGCCCGCTTCGGGGCTGTTGAAGTCAATCACCACATACACATCCAGGAAGCCTTCTTCGGCGTAGGCCTTCAGGTCGGCGAAGTCCACGCGGAAGTACATCTTGTTGTCCTCCGCGCCGCCATCGCGCATATAAAATGCCACCATGTCGCGCGAGCTGTCGTAACCATCCCAACGCCGGTAAATATCCACCGCCTGGCTGCCGCCGTCATTATACGGGTCCAGCGCAATCAGGTCATCCAGCGTCCAATCGGTGAACTCCTGATAATTGGTCACGCCATTGATGGAGCCCAGCGCCGGGCCGGGGCCAATGGTGATTGCATGGGCCGCCGGTGGCTGGCCGGGATCGTCAAAGACCCTCGGATTCGTGCCGTTAATCAGCTCCTGCAAGTTGCTGAAGCCATCGCCATCCGGGTCGCCTTCCGCGCCGTTGACGGCATTGGTCACAAGGAGGCCCGTGCGCAAACTGCGCGTGCCCGGATTCCCTTCCAGCGGGTCCAGACCGTAGCGAACTTCCCAGCCATCCGGCAGGCCGTCGCCGTCCGTGTCAGGAACAAGCGGATCGGTCTCCAGATACACCGCGTTGGGATACGCCGCAAACAGCGCGTCGCGATCAATCTTCCGCGAAAAGGCGCCGCCCACTTTGGGTACGCTGGCATTCGCCAGCACGCTGGTTACGTTGCCGCTGCCATCCACGAGGCCGATGTCCACATAGCCGTTGAAGTTCTTGTCTTCCCCGTGGCCATCGCTCAATCCGTCACCATCCGTATCCGGGTTGTTGGGGTCGGTTTCCTTCCAGTTGGTGTTCCATTTTCCGGTGGGCCAGTCTCGTCCCAGCCACGGTTCCCAGTTCGCTTCAATCGGCTCGCCGTCGCCGTCCACCCACCCGTTGCGATTGGCGTCTTCGATGCCATCGGGAATGCCGTCGTAATCGCTGTCCGGATTGGATGGATCCGTGGTGGAGCCACGCACCAGCCGGCCACGGTCGCCGCCCTTGCTCTGGCTGTCCACGCCGGGAACTCTGTCGTAGTTGTCGAGCGTATTGTAGAACGGCGGGTCCAGATCGGGCAGGAAGTTCGGCCAGCCGTCAGCGTTGGTATCGGCGTTGGTGTCGGTGTGGCTCGTCGGCACGCGGAAGCCCAACTCAAGGGCGTCGGGCAGGCCGTCGCCATCGCTGTCGGGGCTGTGCGGCAGACTGCGGCCAAAGGCATAATGAGCGTGTACATCGGCATTCGTCCAACTTTCAGGATTGGGCTTGTTTTTGGGCGGCAGGGGCGCCGGAGTCGTTTCCCACTCGTCCAGCATGCCGTCGTCATCGTGATCCAAGTCGGAAGGATCGCTCATGTCAACCACCTGCAGCAACTGAAGCCGGACGGTGCGCGACGCCGTATTGGTTTTGCCCTGGCCGTCCCGCGCCCAGGCCGTGAAACGATAGGTGCCCGCCGTCAGGTTGCTCCAGGCATAATCCCAATGCACGGTTGTGCCCACAGTATTGGTCGCTGTCGCGGCGAATTCGCCGACATATCCGCTCGGAGAGGTGAAATAGAGTCCGGTCTCAACGGCATTGGTTCCGGTTTGCAAGCGTATCTGCGTGGTGCGCAGAGCGGGATTGGTCGCCAGCACAGGAGTCGGCACATCTTCAAGGATGATGACATGCAACTTGCCATCGCTGCCCATTTCCGGTGGCTCGGCAATGATAATGGACGGCAGCAATTCGCCGCGCGTCTTCACCTTGCGGGTGGCCATGATGGTCGGCTTGCCGTCGCGCTGGCCGATAATCTGGAAGCTATGCAGCCAATCGGGGCGACCGTTGTACACATTCGGCATCTTGAACGAAATGGTGTTTTCGTGGGGATAATCCCAGTGGTGAGAAATCTCAATGTCCTCATGCGACAGAATTTCACCATTGGCCGGGTCACCACCGTTCTCGACGCTGTTGAACTTGATGGTGAAGAGCGCCAGTGCGCCCGCATCATCAAGCCCTTGGGCAAATTCCCAGTGATACTTGACGCGTATTTCCCAGCCCGCTTCCACCAGCTCGCCATCCTGGCCCGGCCAGTCGAAATATATCCGATACGCCGTGCCATCGGCCTTCACCGTGCGCACCAGCTCCGTGAAATGCCCCTCCGCCGCCGTCAGGCTTTCATTCGACCACGCGCTGCGCGGGGCGCTGGACCATTCGCGCAGGCGGACGCGAATCGTGGCGTTGCTGTTGCCGCCGGCGATGTTGGCATAATTGAAGCGCCACGCCTGAGGATAATCCACATTCATGTCGCTGGGGGTGGTTGCCTGCGCCTGTTGCCAAATATCGCCCAGGCCATTCGCGTTGTTGGTGCTGTCGTTCGACGCGTCCGCGTCCTCAATGCGATACCACACCTCGCGCACCGTCGGGTCCGTGCGAACCACCACGCCATATTCCGAACCCGTCAGCGTATCGCCATTGTTTGCCGGCCACTCAATGTAGCCCTGCGGCGTTTCCGTATCGAGATAGAACGGTTGCTTGAAGGTATTAAACACCGGCGCGCCGTCGCTGCGATTCAAGAACGCGCGCACGGTGATGAGATGGAAGCCGTCCTTCAGCCCGTTGGTCGTCCAACTGTTGTAGTCGTTGTGTTTGTGATACGACTTGGTCTTCAGGTTCTGCGCATCTGTGTTCCACTCGCCCAGCATAATATGCTTCTTGTAGATGGCATCGGCACTGCCCGGCCAGACAATCTCCCAGTCCGTCCCGCTGCCATCGGCACCCTGCCGGCGGGCCGCACCGATCTTATAGCGCAGAATGGTGCCGTTGGACGGTTTCGGAAACTCGAACTTCCACCAGTCCGTGCTGCCTCCCGTGCCGGCGTGGGTCCAGACACCGTCAACAGCCTTGGTTGCCCGGAAAGCCCCGGCGCCGCCCGCCCCTTCGGGCCAATTGGCTCCGTCCGTGGTGTAGTAGAGGCTCGCCACCGTGCCGCCCTGCTTCGGCGTCTTGGCATACACGACAACCGAGGTCGTCGTCAGATAATATTGATTGGTCACACCGCTCGGCGGCGGGGCGACTCCAGGCTCGGTAATCCGAATGTTATTGAAGTAATAGTTGCAATCGCTGCCGGGCCCGGCGGTATAATTCCAGAACCGGATTTTGCGCACCGGAGTGGACAGCGTGAAGTTGAACAAGTTGGTCCCATTCAGGGTAACGGCCACGTTGGTGGAACTGGTAAATTCAATGTCAGCCGTTTGCGCGGTATTGCGCCAGCCAATGCCGGTATCTGTAGTCGAAGCGCCCTGATGGAAGCGATAGTTGCTGTCGCCCTGATTAAAAGCCAGAGTCAACAAGTCATTGTTGCTGACGTCCCGCAGTTGCCAACCAATGCTTGCGCCGGTTTCATCCACGCCGCTATTCTGGTAGTCGAACCGGATGCTCTGATCCACCGCTACATTCTGGGTGAACGCACAAACGTAGTCGGCAAGCCCGCCGCTGTTGGCCCACAATCCGAAGGGATTGCCCCCCAGCGCCGGAGCGGCCTGTCCCCCGGCGTTGAAGTGTCCGGCATTGCCGGAAGCCGTGAAATCGGAGGTATTGGCTGTAGCGTAAGTCACCGGGCCGAAAACATTGGAAACGCCGCCCCCGCCTCCGCTTGCTTCAACATCCGTCATCGCCAACGGATCATGATAAACCCACGACAATTCGCCATGGACGGTGCCGTAGTCATTTATCACCGACGACGGGAAATTGGTGGCGTTGCTCTGACCGATGGTCACCTGATAGCTGGTCGCTCCCGGAGTGCCAATCTGGCAATTGTTCGTGTTGGAGGCGGCAAACTTTTCGGGCCAGATGCGCTGCACAAAATTGACATTCTCGAAGCCGAGATACATGTCGAGGGAAAGAGCGGGCGGATTGTCACGCGGATCGCCGCCGGCATGGTTCGCCCCGTTGAGGTCCATGCCGCCATTCAGCCGCATCAACACGTTGTCAGCCGAACCATCCACGCGCGCCGTAAAGACAACGTTGCTGCCCTTGGTAATCCGCGGCAAAGTCTGGCGATAGCTATAAGGCGCGGGCTCCACGCCTTCGGGATAGCCCCGGTTGAGATGGCCATAGGGGTTGAACTCGGCGTCACCGTCGGGCCCGTCCTTGCGCTCCACGGCAACCGTGTCCGCCAAAGCGCCATCGTCATAAATCGAGATGACACCGCCGGGCCACAGACTGCTGGGATCGGGGTTTTTGATGCCCCAAACCGAATAGCTGTGCGGCGGCTGGTTCACGTTGTAGATGTCCGAGGCATAGACATAATCCGCGCGCGGCCCGCTGTCCTTGAAATAACAAGGATACGTCTGGGCGTAGTTGTACAGATAGATGTCGTCTGGATAAGACCCTTCGGTGGGGACGGTCAGCCAATCCTCCCAGCGCGAGTTGAAAACCACCAGCATCGTATTCGACGGAAAGGTACCCCCGCGCTCCCAGGCAATCGAAGCCCCGTCCCAATGCGTGCCATAACCGATGTGGTCATAGCGAGCGAAGTTTTCATGGATTTTCAGGAGTTCGGGGATGTGGGTCTGCCCCCACTGGCCCAGGAACGCGGTGTTGGCCCAGCGCGGAAAGGCACCGCCGCTCTCTCCGAGCGTCTCGGCGTGATGATTGCCATCCGTATAGAGCAACCCCAGTCCGCCCCGCAGAAAATAATAGGCATGGTGCGCTTCCTTGCGATCCACGAAATCATTGTCATGGCTCTGCGCATGCATCACGCCGACGTTGGGGGCAAAACCGCCCGCGCCCGCATTGTCAAATCCCCACAGGTTGTTGGCGCTGAAGCGCCAGTTCAGTTCGTTGCGCAGGTCGTTATCCACCAAACGCATGCCGGCGGAGATATAGCCGTCGTAGCCGGGCGGCTGGCCCAAATGTTCGCCAAAAAGAATTGCATCGTCCCGCGGTATTTCCGTATTGAAATTGCTGTCGCGATGGTTGTCCCAATCGCTGAAGCCGCGCGTCATGTTGAACTGCCACTGAACGTTCCCGCAATAGCCCAAATGGCTCGCATCCGCGCCAAACTCCCCGAAGAAATAGTCCGGCACGTGCTTCACCGCATCCAAACGCAAACCATCCGCCCGGGTACGGTCCATCAACCAGCGCGCCGCCCGCATCAGATACCCGCCCACATCCTCCGAATAAAACGCCGGATACTGCGCAATCAGCTCCGCCGTGATGCCATTATTCGTGCCAAAACCCACATACACATTACTGCTCGTTCCGCTCGACCAATCCCACGGATCGCTATACTCCGGCGGTTGGTTCGTGTTCGGCATCCGGTCGTAGAACTCCGGATGATCCGGGTGGCGTACAAACGACGGCTTGGGATGCCAGTCGCCTTCCTTCGCCCCGTGGTTCTGGTTGGGACTCTCGTGGGCAATGTCAATCAGGTCTGAAAGGCCCAGATGCAGGACCTGCCACGCATCATTCCAGTCGCGGCAGTTGTCCCACTTGCGATAAAACCCGTCCGGTGTCCGCCGCAGGTGAAAATCCTCCGGCGCCATCCCCGGATACACATCCGCCGGCGTGCTCTCGTTATACGCTGGAATATCAAACGCCCGGTGATTCATGATGTTGTCGAAATACACGCGAATCCCGAACCGGTGCGCAGTTTCAACCAGATTCAACAACTCCGCCTCGGTGCCGTAGCGCGTCGCCACCGTGCTCCGCTGATGCCGCCCGCCCAAGTCAAACGGATCCCACAAATCGTAACCCACCGAAAGCCCCCCGCTGCCCTTCGTCGGCGGCGGCAGCCACAGCGACGAATACCCCGCCTCTGCCAGCTCCGGCATCCGGTCCGTGATTTCCTTCCAACTCGTGTTAAAGTATTGTAGCATCGCTTCGCCCAGCGCCGACGACGCCATCGCGCCCGCCAAAACGGCCGCCAGCCCAATTTTCCGCCACGAAAAACGACTTGTGTCCATGCCCTCGCTCCTCAACTCAACCAGCCAAAATTTCTTTCCCGACCAGAAAACACTCCAGTAATAAACAACTTATACTAGACCATACCCCGCCGGTCAAAACAACTCAAAGAAAAAACGCTTCAACAAGCGCGCACAAAGAGTACACACTCCCGCAAGAAGCCGGACCGAATTTTCTGCCTTTTACCCTTGTGCCCTAAAACGTTTTTGCCTATATTGCGGGATTGAGATTCTGTGTTGAGGTGGAGAGTCATGCGGCGAAAGGTCGTGAAAGTCTTAAAAATCCTTCTGCTGGTTATGTTGGTAGCCGGTGGCGTGGTCGGATGGCGCGCGTTTCGTCTGGGCAACACCGCTTATAAAAGCTATCAGCACCTGCGCTACCTCCTCGAATCCGGCGAATCCATCGAAGGCGAAGCGGCGGATGATGTTCTTTCCGACAACTATTTGCGCAGTCTCTTCGGCGACAACCCCGAACTGGTCGAACGCCTCAAAACAGTCGTGGACCTCGGCATGGCCACCGACGCCAACCTCAAGCTGGGCTCCGTCTCGCTAATGGTCGTCACGTACCGAAAGGGCGACGATGGCGCAATCTCCGACGCCGCCATTTATGCCGTCGGCGGCTTCCCGGAGCCGAAAAGCAGACGCCTCGGCTTCCACTCCACGGGCTACTTCAGGACGGAACTCGACCCCCAAATGTGGCTGACCGGCAATGCCCTCATGAATCTGCTCGGGCGCGACATCATCGTGTTCTGCGAAGAAGAAAAGGCCGAAGCCCACATGGAGTTGCTCTTCGACATGCTGCAGGGCCGCATCATGCCCTTGGCCCAAAAAATTGCCGAAGCCCCCCTCCACTACGCCATCGTCTTCCCCACCCCCGGCGAACTGGCCCCGCCCAATATGCGCCGCAACCTCCAAACCGTCATCATCAAAGGCCGCATGGATGGCGACCAGGGCGAAACCGACGTCCTGCTTGTCAGCCCCAGCTATCGCGCCTCCATGCAGACCTATTCGCTCACCCGCGATATGTTCACGCTCGCACGCATTGTTTTCCACGACCACTTCGGCGGCTACATCAAGGAAGAAATTTGGGGCAAAATGGACGACGTCTGGTGGGCCCGCGAATATGTCGAATTGATTGACGCGACCCAACTGGTTCAGGAGCAGGTGCTCGTCTCCGGCAAAGTGGAATACAACCGCGCCAAAAACAATGCCCTCCTCAAAACGGTCGAGCGCGCCTGCCGCGACATCGCCATGCAAAAATCCTATTTGCTCGCCTCCGACCTCCCGTGGGAGTTCGCCTATCGCACCAAAGACAGCCCCACCACCGGCTATTGGAGCGAACCGCACCGCTGGGGCCCGGAATGGCCCCTCGGTGAAGAAGGCGTCCCCACCCCCGGCTCCATCGCCGCCGCAGCCGAACGCGAACGTCTCCGCGCGGAAAAAGAAGCGGAACGCCAACGCCAAAAAGAATCTCCCCCCTCCACCCAACCCGCTGGTGAACCAGTGCGTACCATTTAACATCCATGACCTGCCGTCGCCTGTCTTCAGCCAGTCGCCAGACCGCCCTTGGGCTGGTCTGCTTTTTGCTGGCCGTCGGTCACGTCGGCGCGCGCGAGTTTTCCGTCCGCGCCCTGACCGATGAGAAAGGCAACGCCCGAAACCCCGACATCAGCCAAACCGGACTGATCGCCTGGCAAGCCTACTCCCCCGACCCCGACGGCACCGTCGGCGCCGTCCGCTCCGACATTTTTGTCCTCCACCCTGGCGAGCGCGACGCCCGCAACATCACGCTGGAAGATGACCGCATCAATGGCCGTTGCGAACGCCCCATCGTATTCGATGATTCGGTCGCCTTTCTGGCGTGGTTTAAAAAAGACATCACCTCCACGGGCTATCCCTTCGAGTTAAGCATCCCGCCCAAAAACGAAGAAATGAAAAAACTCGAAGACGACTACCCCGAACTCTTCGATCCGCCCATCCCCACCCTGCAACCCGACGAAGAAGACGAACAGGCCGCCGCCCCCACCAATACCGTGGACGCCGCCACGCTCGAAGCAGAAGTTGACGCCAACGCCACCACCAACGGTCTCGCCCCTCAGCGCCAGATGTGGCGCGGCTCCGGTCAGGCCGGCGACCTCGCGCTCTACCGCGTCGGCAACCCCATTGAGCGCATCACCCCCGGCAACCGCCACTACAACTCCCCCGCCGGCTCCTCGGCCGGCCTCGCCGTCCAAGTCGCCCGCGGCTGGCCCTACGGCTACGAAATGATTGTGTGGCGACAAGGCTCCGCCAACATCATACAGCTCACCACCAATTACTATTACGCCCTCAACGCCAACATGCACGAACAAGAACTCGTCTTTCAAGCCTGGGACGGCAACGACTACGAAATCTTCCACTACCGCTTCGACACCGACGAAATCAAACAAATCACCAACAATCAGTTCGACGATGTCTCCCCCGTCGTCTGGGACGGCACCATCGTCTGGGTCTCCTACCCCACCATCACCGCCGAAATTTTCCTCTACCGCGACGGCGTCATCCGCAAAATCAGCGAAGGCACCGAAGACAACGCCAACCCCTCCATATGGCAGGACAAAGTCGTCTGGCAAGGCTACGACGACACCGACCTCGAAATTTATTACTTCGACGGACGCCGCACCATCAAACTCACCAGCAACACCTGGGACGACATGGCCCCGCAAATCCACGACGGCATCATCACCTGGATGAGCTACGTGGACAACGCCGACGCCGAAATCATGGCCCTCGACCTCAGCGACAACATCGCCGTCCAGCTCACCGAAAACGACTACGAAGACACCTACCCCAAAACCGCCGGCGAAAAAATTGTCTGGCAGACCATCACCTTCGAAGGCTCGCAAATCAACATGGCCCAACCCGAACAACCCCGCGAGAATCCGATTCCTTAACCCCGCCTCCCGCTCTCCCGAAGCCCGGCGGGTTGACATCCCGCGCCACTTTCCGTACATTGCCCACGCTTCTGCAATCCTTGGCGGGATAGCTCAGTTGGCAGAGCGGAGGACTCATAAGCCTTAGGTCGCCGGTTCGACCCCGGCTCCCGCCACCACCTTAAAAACCCCGTAAACGCCGGAAAATATGGCATTTATGGGGCTTTTTTATGTCCCCCTCCTCGCCGCCGCTTCGCGTCACCCCGCGCTAGTTTCGGCGCGCAAAGACCAGCCCGCACCATTCCCCGTCGCCATCGCGCAAAATTTCTCGCGCGCCAAGCTCATGAAAGGCTTGCGCGACGGAATCGCCCTCTGTTTCGCGGATGCCGGTCAGCATCAATTGCCGACGCGTGGCCCGCCACAAGGCAGGCGCAGCCTGAATTAAAATAGGCGTCAAAATATTGGCGCAAACAATATCCGCCGCCGGCGTCTCCCACCCGTGCGCAAGCACATCAGCCTCAAAAAAACGGATTCGCTTGGCGCCCAGTCGGTTCAGAATGGCATTCTTGCGGCTCTGTTTGACGCAAACGGGATCGTTGTCAAAAGCGGCAATGCGGGGCACGCCCAACTTGGCGGCGGCAATAGCCAGTATGCCGCTGCCCGTGCCGGCATCCAGCATGGACTTCGGCCGGATGGCGTCGCAAGCGGCCTCCAGCGCTTCAAGGCAGAAACGGGTCGTAAAATGGTCACCCGTGCCGAAACTCAAGCCCGGATCAATTTTTAAATTGAGACGCTTGCGATCAGGCGCCTTTTCCCAAATGGGCACAATGCGCAGACGGCGGCCAATATCCAGCACCCGGAAATGATGCCGCCAAAATGTGGTCCATTCCTTTTCATGGCAAGGCAACACATGCGCGGAAATCAGCCCGTCAAAACCGGCAGCCGCCCGTTGCCGCGCGTGCGCCACGGAACGGCTGTCGAAATACATATTGACCACGGCATGGTCACCGTGGGGCCGCTCCATGGCGACAGGCTCAATCGCCCACTCCGCCCGCACCCAATCGCAAAAGGCCTCGGTGTTCGCCTTGGCGATGACGACATTCAATTGCCACAAGGTTTTCACGTGCCCATCATGTTGAGCCCGCAACCGCCTGACAAGCGGAATCCGCGCGCCGCCAAAAAACCGCCAAAAATCGCCACGCGCCCCTTTCACATTGCCCGAACGACGGTTTCTGCGTTATGCTGTACAAGTTAATTGGGAGAATGCCATGAGTAAGGAAATCGAAATGTCCTATGGCCGGAGCTTGCAAATCCTGGTCACCCACTTGATTAAAAACGCGAGCAAGGTGCCGCAACCGGTCCTGCAAGGCGCGTTGGATTTTGAAAACCACTCCTGGCGCGAGCTGCCCGTCGAAACCAAGCGCGCGCGACTGAAGGAAATTGCGGAACTGACCACGGCGCCCTCGGCGATTCATCAGCACATGGAGGCATATCCCCATTCCTTCAGCAAGGATCGCTACGCCGAATATCTGGATGCTCTGCAAGCCTATCAAAAGGCGCTGGAGGGCTGACGTTGACGCACATGGAACTCGCGCTGCCAGACCCCATCACGAATTACAACCGGCAGGTTGCGCGGGAACGGTATGTGCGCCGCGAAGAATATGTGCTCGGACATCGGCCCGGCTTTAACCTGATTTATTGGCAGCGCATCACACGCACACCCGCGCGGGTGGAGCGATGGGGACGCCTATGGGGATGGACCCGCGACCAAATCATGCTGACCAAGGCGTTGCTGATCACGCGCATGGCATGCGTGTTCATTGATCACATCATTCGGCGCATGGAACAAGCGGAACTGATTGAAACATCCCTCGGCGAACCCCATCTGGAATGGGAAAACCAGTATCGCAACTTTCTGCTGCAATTTTTGCGCGTCAAAAGCATCCCCGACCGGCGCGAAATCGTAAAGCTGATGCAACGCCTGCATCGCTATACCGTGCCGCCGCCATTTCTTTTGGACTTCCGCCGACGCCATTGGCGCTGGATTGAACGACTGTTGCAACGGTTTCTCACCCCCTCGGGAGCATCCAAGCTCTTCATCAGCCTGCAAATTGTTGTGCGAGCCAAGCCCGCCGCCACCGCGCGACGAATCTGTTTTTCCGCCGCCTTGTACGCCGACATCCAGGAGCGCCTGTATCGCCAGCAATGGATGTATGCCTACAGCGACTGCATGTTGCGCCTCTACGACCGCATCCGCCAATACCCCGAAGTTCTGGCGGCGCTGATTCAGTTGCACTAAACAACCGTCCCCGTCCGTCGCGACCCTCCCGCTCACCATTCGCGCTGAAGCAGCGCGTGCCAGTTCCGCGTGTAATTGTTGTGCCAGACCCGCGTGCGCGGATCAAAAAAGCAAAATGCCAAATTCCACTTGGGCGAATCCGGCACGGTGAAAGTCACTCGCCAAACGCCGCTGGCTTCGTCGCGCGTCATGGGCAAGTCATCCAGCAGATGATGAAACTCATCCCGCCCCAGATGCAGCGTCACTTGTTTTGCTTCCGCCAGCGGGCCGCCCGCGGGCTGATACTCAATGGTACAGGACTCGCCGCGCGCCGGGAAGGCCGGCTTCACGCGCACATGGCGGTGCGCCCGATATTCAGCCCGGTCAAAGACCGCGCCATCGGCGGTTTTCGCCTCCAGACGCATCACATCCCCGGCAACATGAAATTGCACAAAGTGATAGGCGCTGGTCGCAAAGGCCATGCTGGGATGATGCGGATTCACCGCATATGGCCACCCGCCGCCCCCGCCGCTGACCAGATAATACACGCCATCCAGCGGAACTGTGCGCTGATACGTGTGAGCATGACCGCTGAAAACCGGCCCCGCTTCGTAACGCGTGAACAGCGGCACCCACCATTCGCGAATGCCCGCCTCCCCTTCTCGCTCTCCTTCGGAAAACGGCGGACGATGAAACATGGGAATCACCCACGTCACATCGGCATCATAAGCCGCCCGTTGCAGTTCTCGGGTCAACCAAGCCACACGGCTGGGGATTTCATCCTCCGTGGAGTCCACCATCACAAAGCGAATCGGGCCGACATCCAGCGTGTAATCGTGAGCGTCCGGCAATTCCAGCAGACGGTGCCAGAAGGAATCGGGATTCTCCGGTTCGTCGTGATTGCCCGAGGCGGGCTGAAAAACAAACGCCGCCAACTCCTCCCGCAAACACTCAAAAAAGAGGTTCCAGCTATGAATCACGGCGGCGTAGTCGTAGCCAAAGCGTGAGTCCGCCAAATCGCCGGTGGACACCACAAAATCCGGGTTCGCCGCGACAACGCCAGCCGACACGGCCTTCGCCGCGTCCACATGGATTCCGCCCTGCAAATCGTTGTGCAGTACAAACGTGAACGGCTGGACGCGGTCGGCGGGCGCCGTCCAAAAGCGGCCGGATGCTTCATAGCCATCCGCGGAAGACACGGTGTACGCATAACGAGTGGCCGGCCGCAAATCGCGCAGCGTAAAAACATGCCGCCGCGCGGGGGTGGCGTCACTCACCACCCAAGCCGCATCCTCCGGCGCGCCAAGTTCGCGATAAGTCACCCGCGCAACAGCCGCCTCATGGCGCTCCCAAGCCAGCGTCACGGTTGTGCGCGGATCTTCCGTCCACGTGGCCATCACCGGCAGCTCCCATGTCCGTTCCGCCGCCCAACCCGTCGCCAGCGCGCCCAACAGACAGGCCCAGCCGAAGCATATTATTTTTCTTCTTTTTCCGGCGTTAACTTTTTCCATGTCTCGGGCTCCTTGTGCTCCAGTGCGATTACCCAATGATTGCGCCTTTTTTTGTCGGGTAAACGCACCTGATATTGCTGCACAATGCCATCGGGCTGCACCACAACCATGACGCTATTGTTGGGCACCGCGCTATCCAGTACCAGCGAATAATCGGGCATCACCCCCATGCCCAGAAAATGCACAGTCACCAACCCCTCGGCATTGATGCGCGCCGTGAATGGAATCGGCAACGCAATGCTTTGTCCGTCAGCCGACGCAAAGCGATTCTCCAACAAACGCCCCTTGATGACCTGGCGCTTGACAAGCTCCGTCTTCAGCAGTTGGCCGGATTGAGTGAGCACGGTGAATCCACTGGAGGCCCATAACAGTTGGCCCTCGTCAAACCCAATCAAGTAAGGCGCCAGCACCACAAATTGGATATGCGCAATCGGGTCTTCGACCGACTCCTGCCCCGGCAGAAGCCGGGTTTCGGCATCCACCGCCACGAGACAATAGCGTTTGGCAAAATCACGGAACGACAACTTGTCCTGAAAGCGCTCGGCGTCGTAGCCCCCCATCTTTAAGACGTCCTTCAAATAAGACGGACACCGCGCCGGCACCATGTCAACAATCGCAGAACCCTGATCAAACTGAATGCCATCCACAAGCGCCATCGCTCTACGAAAAGCCAGTCCCTGCTTCATCTCCAGCGCCAGCGCCTGCCCCGCTTGATCGTCCGTCAAGAGGAGCCTTCGGCGAGGCGCATCCCAACAGACCGATTCGATGGTGCCGGAGTTCTGATAAATCAACTGCACCGTATCAGACGTTGGGTCCCACCAATAAACCTTGCCGCCCTCCTCGGCCACCAGCACGACATCGCCAGGCAAAGCGCAAAGCCCCTCCGGCGAGCGAAACGCCTTCTCCGCGATGAAGGTGCGCACAACCTGCGTTCGCAAATCCAAAATCCCCAGCGCGCCCGAAATTTCACAGGCAAAAAACATGTAATTCCCGTCGCGGGAAAAACACGCGGCGGAATAACTGGCCAGAACGTGATTCAGCAGCACCCACCAGTCGCCTCGGCCGTCGCGATACAAAACCGCACCGCGAAAGAGATCGCCACTTTCCTCATCCTGCGCGACAGCCTCGGCCGTGGAACCCGCCACCAGCAACTCGCCCGTGGCGCGCACATCCACCGACTCCCACGCAAACTGACTGTTGGCAATCGGAATCGGGATATTCTGCCCGCGCGCGGCAGCCGGCTGATTCGGCTGGGCCTCGGCATCAAACACAATCAGGCGGCCCCCCGGAACATCCTCCACCACGTACAACATGCGGCCCGGCCCCAACGCCATCCCTTCCGGCGACCGCAAGCCCTCCTGCCGCTTGCGCGCCTTTCCCTGACCGTCAAAAATCGGCGTAGTGGCGTCAAACATCAGTTCCCGGCGGCCGTTGGGCTTGATTCGATAAATCGCGACCGCCTCCTCATCCGCCACATACACGTCGCCGCTTGCCGGATCGCACACAAGCCCATCCGGGCTTTTGAGCTTCGAAGCAACAACCGTTGGCGACAGAAAAATGTCCGGCGGGGGTTGATCCGTCACCTGCGGATTCAGGTTGGAAATGGTCGCCAGAACATCCTCGGAAAGCTGGGGCTTGGCGGCATCCGCCGAAGCCGCGAAAAGTCCGCTCATCCCCGCCGCCACGAGCCACGCGCGCAACCCGGCGGCGAACCAACGGTTTCTCATGCCATTCATCGGGCAACCCAATTTCATAACGATAAAAGCTCCTGCACGTCTTCCCACGTCAGATTGTGGACATCGCTCGCGTCGTCGCTGTCCTCAAGAGTGGCATCATAAAGTTTTTGTTTTTTGCGCTGCAACGCCAGCACCCGTTCTTCGATGGAATCCTGCGTAATCAACTTAATACTATACACCGTCCGCCGCTGGCCGATGCGATAGGCCCGATCCGTCGCCTGATTTTCCACCGCCGGATTCCACCACGGATC
>DBPO01000010.1:0-11160 GCA_002304915.1 Verrucomicrobia bacterium UBA1418 | reverse complement strand
AGAAAGAGCGGGATGGACGCGTCGCGGTTGAACTCCTGCACAATTTTCAGGCGCTCTTGAGTCGCCCCGTCGAGATAGCAATAACGCAGACGGCGACGGTCCAGCGCCTTCCGCAAAATCGTCAGCATGGACACAAACTGGCTGAACACCAGCACACGGTGGCCCGCATCCATGGCCTCATCCAGCAGCTCAAAGAAAAGCTCCAACTTGCTGGAAGGCTCGTCGAATGTAACGTCCGGCAGCTTCAACAAATCCAAATGGCAGCACGCCTGTCGCAAGCGCAGGAGCGTTTGCAGAATCTCAAATTTGGCGCGCGCGAACCCTTGCGCCGCCACCAATTCGGACAACCGCTGGCGGGAGTTCTCCAGCAACGCGGCATAGACTTTCTTCTGGTCGGCGCTCAAGGCACAGGTCGCCACGCGCTCAATCTTGGGCGGCAGCTCCCGGGCCACGTCCTTTTTCAAGCGACGCAACAAAAACGGACGCAGTTTGCGCCGCAGCTTCCATTGCGCCAGCTCGCCGTCCACCCCGCCCTGCGCAATCGGCTGCTCCAAGTTGCTCCGAAACGATTGATGACTGCCCAGATAGCCCGGCATCAGAAAATCCATGATGCTCCACAAGTCTGAAACACCGTTTTCAATCGGTGTGCCCGTCAGCACAAACCGTTGCTGCGCCCGCAGGCGCTTGGCGGCCTGCGCGTTTTGCGTGGACTGATTTTTGATGTGCTGCGCTTCGTCGAGAATCACCGCCATGAATTCCAGCGGCTCGTAGGAATCAATGTCGCGCCGCATCAGGGCGTAGGAGGTGACCACCACGTCCAATTGCGGCACCTGCGGCCACCGCTCGTGGCGCTCCGCGCCGGTCATCTTGCCCACCTTCAGCCACGGGGTGAAGCGCGACGCCTCAATCGCCCAGTTGTCCACCAAACTCGTCGGACAAACAATCAGGGACGGGCGGCGTTCGGCAATGGGTCGTTCCGCGATAGCCGTTGCCAGCCATACCAACGCTTGCAGGGTTTTGCCCAGCCCCATTTCGTCGGCCAAAATGCCGCCGAAACGATTGCGCTCCAAAAATCGCATCCAGCGCACGCCATCCCGTTGATACGGGCGCAAAATTCGCTCCAGCGTGGGGTCCAGCGGGTCCTCCGCCGGAGCCGTCAACCGGTTGCTTTGCGCCGCGGCCGCCATCCACTCCGGCGGCGCTTCAATATCCACGCCATCCAGCGCCTGCAAGGCATTGGCCGCATAGGCCGCGTACACCGGCGCCAGACGGAAGCTGCCCGGCTGGCGGCCCTCCCCCGTCGCGCAATCGCTGAATACACTCTGCAACGTCTGGATGGCGTCAGCATCCAGCAAAATGATTCGGCTGCCCGATTCAATAAACGCGTCGCCCTTCAGCAAGGCGCGCTGAATCTCCGCGCTCGACACGCTGCCGCCGATGCCATCGTCATAATCAAAGCGCACATCAAACCAGCCGTTCCCGCCGGCTTCCGGGTTGATGTGAACAACCGGCGTGGCATAACAGGCGCGCTCCATCGCGCCGCGAATCCGGCCCGTCCACGTCACCTGCCAGCCGCGCCGCCGCAACGCAGGAACGGCCTTGCCCAAAAAGTTGAGCACCTCGCGGGTGCCGACAATCGGTCGCAACGCGCCACCCGTGGGGCCGCTGCCGCCATAACGCGCCAGCAAAGCCAGCGCTCGCTGTTCATCCCCCAGATTCCGCACGGTATAGCGCAGAATATCCTCCGGGTCCGGATGCGCGAACGAACCCGCCGGCGCTTTTTGCATCGCGGGCAGCTCCACTTCGCCATAGCAAGCCACCAGCCGCAGCGCCAGACTCGCCGGGCTTCCCTTGATGTCCAAACGAAACTCCGGCGTCTCAGGCTCAAAGCTGAAAACATCCGGCGTCACTTCCGCTTCCACCTGAATGCGCCCCGTCAATCGCGGCATTTCCTCGCGCAAAAACCGCGGAACATCCGGACGCGCCACCACGACCTGCTGCCGGTACAGCTCCCACATCGGCACCGGCAACAGACGCGCCAACGGCCAGAAATTGCCGCCGACAAAGACCCAGCCGCCACGCCCCGCCACCAGATACACCGGAATTTCCGCCCCTCGCGTGAAAGGCAGCTCCGTATGCGCGGTCAACAGCAATTCGCCATTTTCGTGGTCCAAATCCACCCGCAGCACGGATGCCACCGGCGTGGAATGAACCGCCAGCTCGCGCTCGCCGGTGTCGTACAAAAACCGCCCCTTGTGCAAATCCAGCAAGTTGATGAAGTCGTGAATCCCCATCACCAGCTCATCCGGCAAAGCCGCGCCGGCGATTTCCTCCAGCACAAACATCACCGCCTCATCCTTGGCGGAAAGCCCCAGCGCCGTATCGCGCGGCACGGTGGACACCGGATGCCTGCGCCCGGCATAATCCAAAAATATCCGCACCGGCACGGAGCCTTCGGCCACGGCCAACGGCCAGTCATCCGGCAAACCCAGACGCAACCCGCAATTGAGCACGCCGGGGGTGCCGGGCGGCCCCCGCTTGAAAAATGCGCCGGCATCCACCTTATCCAAACGGCGGGCGTGACGCTCCTCCTCAAGCTCCTTAATCTCACGCTCCGGGTCCTGCTGCCGTTTCAGCAAAGCCATGCCCAAGGCAATCACATGCGAACAGACAATCCCCCGCTCCACATTATCCCGGCACGGACACAAATTCTCACACGAAAGGTCCGGCAGGATTTTGGCGGCGGTGCGAATCGTCCGGCTGCCCCAGGAAATCGTGCCGCGAATAATCGGCGGCTCATAGACTGCCCCCTGCACCAAACCGCGCTCAAACAACGTGACGCCATCGCGAAACGTGACGGTTCCGCCCCAATTCTCCAGAATTTTCTGTGTAAGCGCCAGTTTCACGTCATCCACATTGCTTCCAATAAAGCCATACGCTCAAAAGGGAGAATCTATCGAAATAAACGCGAAAAGCAAATCCGATTGTCAGGCTCCCGCAAAGTACAAATAAGAAAGCGCCGCCGGTTGTCGGCAACCCCCGCGCGTGATAAGATGAAATCATCATGAGAATCGCCACCTTTAATTGCAATTCCATCCGCACCCGCCTCGACGCCGTCTTGAATTGGCTCGCGGAGTATTCCCCAGATTATCTCTGCCTGCAGGAAACCAAAGTGCAGGACGAGGACTTTCCGCTCGACGCCTTTCAGGACGCCGGCTGGCAGGTGGCCTTCAAAGGAGAAAAATCCTACAACGGCGTAGCCATCATTTCCAAAAAAGCGGCCGACGAAGTCTCCTTCGGCCTCGATACCCAGCCCGCCGATCCCCCGCGCATGATTCACGCGCGCTTCGGCAAGCTCCACGTCATCAACACCTATGTCCCCCAGGGCCGCGACATCGAACACGAAATGTACGCCTATAAACTGGAATGGCTCGCCCGCCTCAAAAAATACTTTCAGGCCCGCTTCACCACGGCCACGCCGCTGTTCTGGTGCGGCGATCTCAATGTCGCCCGCCACCCCATAGACGTCTCCAACCCGCAAACCAAAACCAATCACGTCTGTTTCCATCAAGCCGTTCGCGACGCCTTCGAAGACGTGCTCGCCTTCGGCTTCACCGACCTCTTCCGCCAGCACAACCCCGACCTCGTGGACTACTCCTTTTACGACTACCGCGTGCCCTACCGCCCCGACCGCAAAGTCGGCTGGCGCATTGACTACGTCCTCGCCACGCCGCCGCTGGCAAAAAAACTGACCCACGCGGCCATTGACGCCGCCCCCCGCGCCCGCCCCAAACCCTCCGACCACGTCCCCCTCTACGCCGACATCCAAGCTTGAAAGCATCCGTCCCAACCGCGCCGCTGACCATCCTGGAGGCGCTCCGCCGCAACGGCCACGAAGCTTGGCTGGTGGGCGGCGGCGTCCGCGACCTGCTCCTGAAACGCCCGCCCAAGGATTGGGACATCGTCACCAGCGCCCACCCCGAAGAAATCGAAGCGACCTTCCCTCGCACCGTCGCCATCGGCAAAGCCTTCGGCATCATCACCGTCGTGCTGCCCGACCACCCGCCAGTGGACGTCGCCACCTTTCGCGCCGACTCCACCTATGCCGACGGCCGCCACCCCCAAGGCATCACCTTCACCAACGCCCGCGAAGACGCCCTGCGCCGCGACTTCACCATCAACGCCCTCCTCTACGACCCCGCCACCGACACCATCCGCGACTACGTCAACGGCCAGGCCGACCTCCACGCGCGGCTCATTCGCGCCATCGGCGACCCGCGCCGCCGCTTTCAGGAAGACCACCTGCGCATGTTGCGCGCCGTCCGTTTCGCCGCCACGCTAGGCTTCACCATCGAACCCGCCACCGCCGACGCCATCCGCGAGCTCGCCCCGCACATCCGGCGCATCAGCGCTGAACGCATCCGCGACGAACTCTTCCGCCTGCTCACTGAAGCCCGCCCCGCCGGCGCCGCCCTCCAAATGCTGCACGACACCGGCCTGCTCGCGAAAATCCTGCCCGAAGTCACCGCCATGATTGGCGTCGAGCAGCCGCCCGAATTTCATCCCGAAGGCGACGTATTCACTCACACCCGCCTCATGCTCGACCTCCTGCCCCCCCACCCGCCGCTCGCCCTCGCCCTCGCCGTGCTGCTGCACGATGTCGGCAAACCGCCCACCGCCAACTACGCCACCCTCCCCGACGGCACTCAGCGCTGGCGCTTCGAAAATCACGCCGCCATCGGCGCGGACATGAGCCGCGCCATCCTGGAGCGCCTTCGCGCGCCCCACGCCCTCATCGAAGACGTCGTGACCAGCATCGCCGGCCACATGCGCATCTCCTCCGCCCGGCAAATGCGCCCCGCCAAGCTGCGCCGACTCCTCGGCTCGCCCACCTTCGACCTCGAACTCGAACTGCACCGCCTCGATTGCCTCAGCTCCCACGCGCAACTGGACGTCTATGATTTTCTGACCGCCCAAAAAGCGGAATACGCCGCCGAACCCATCTTGCCCGCCCCCATCGTCACCGGACGCGACCTCATCGCCTGCGGCCACACCCCCGGTCCCGCCTTCAGCTCCATGCTCAAAGCCGCCTACGACCGCCAACTCGAAGGCGTCACCGACAAAAACGCCCTCCTCGAACCCTTCCGCAAAATCCAATGAAAAAGCTCACACTCTCGCTCGCCTTATTTTTCTTCTGCACCCCGCTAATCCTCTCCTCATCCGCCGCGCCAGACCCCGAAGCCCTCCGGCTGCTCCGCCAATTCGTCGCGGAAGAATTGAACGGCAACTTGCAGGCGCTGGCCGATTACGATTTGGCAACGCTGGAAGGACATCCCCTCTACGGCGCGCCGGGCCGCACCTTTGATACGGATGACTGCAACCTCGCGCGCGCCATTTACGCGCTGCTCTACACCGACGCCATGCCGGGGCTTTCGCTCGCCACGCTTGGCACGGGACGCCCCTATCGCGGCGACACCATGAACTCCTTCCACACGCTCCTCGGTCGCCCCATCGCGGACCAGCCGGGGCGCTTCGCCGGACTGGAGCGCCACCAGCCCTCCGACGACCTGCGCGCGCGCGCCCTCAAGTTCCACAGCGCCTATCACACCATCGGCAATTTCGTTCCGCTTCCCAACCGCTCCGTCCACCGCGCCACGCTGAACACCTACCGCGGCACCCATCCCGCATGGCTCGACGCATTCCCCGAATTTCTGACGCAACTGCGCCTGGCCCTGCTCAATGACCCGCAAGCGGATTCTTTTCTCGCCGAACTGGTGACGGAAAACGCGAACGCCTTTTCCGCGTTTCGCGGCCCGAACGGACTCGCGAAATTTGCCGAACGCCTGGACATGCAGGACTATCTGGACCCGCGCACCGGCTTGCCGCTGCCGCATTATTCGCCCGCCGCGCACTTCAAATCGCCCTCCCGCGACGCCTATCTGGCGGCAGTCGAAACCTATCTCGCAACAGCCCCCGATTTAATCCAGCGCCGCGCCAGGCGCATGATTACACGCCTGCAGCCGCTCCTCGGCCCCGTCGCCGGCGGCCTATAAAATCAACATGCAATCGCCGTAGCTGTAAAAGCGGTAGCGCTCGCGAATCGCTTCCTCATAGGCCGCGCGCACAAACTCCAGCCCCGCAAAAGCGCTAATCATCATGATGAGCGTGGACTTCGGCAGATGAAAATTCGTAAGCATCGCATCCACCATCCGAAACGAATACGGCGGATAAATGAACAAATCCGTTCGCCCCTGCCCCGCGCCAAACCCTTCCGGACGCGCGGCGGCGCTCTCCAGCGTGCGCACGCTGGTGGTGCCCACGGCCACCACCCGCCCGCCCGCCGCGCGGGCCGCCGTGACCGCTTGCGCGCTCTGCGCCGGAATCCACCAGCGCTCGAAATCCATGTGATGCTCCGCCACGTTTTCAACACTGACCGGCCGAAAGGTGCCGATGCCCACATGCAGCGTAACCGTGCCGCGGGCAACCCCGCGCTCGCCCAGTTGCGCCAAAACTTCCGGCGTGAAATGCAAGCCCGCCGTCGGCGCAGCAACCGCGCCGGGCGCGCGCGCGAAAACCGTTTGATAGCGCACGTTATCGTTCGCGCGCTGGGCGGGCGTGGCCTCCTTGCGGTGAATGTACGGCGGCAACGGCGCTTGCCCGATGCGCGCGAGAACCTCCAGCCACGGCGAGGACGTTTCCACCCGTATCTTCACCCGCCCAAGTTCCCCCTCCTCCAGAATGGTCACCGCGCCGAGACCGTCATCCAAAATAACCGACTCACCGGGGCGCGGCCGACGCCGCGCGCGCATCAGCGCATCCCATGTGTCCGGCGCGACCTCTTCCAGCAACAGAAACTCCACCCGCCCGCCCGTTCCCTCCTTGGCCTTTCGCCCGAAGAAACGCGCGGGAATCACGCGGGTGTCGTTCACCACCAGATAATCGCCAGCACGTAAGTATTCCGGCAAATCCGTGAATTTCCGATGAGCAATGGTTTGTTTCTGCCGGTCCAGCACCATCATCCGCGCGCCATCGCGGCGGGCCGCTGGCTCCTGGGCAATCAGTTCCGGCGGAAGAAAGTAATCAAATTCCGCGACCTTCATCGGGTCAGCAACAGACGACGCTGAATCACCAGCATCACCACCACCGCCAGAAACGCACCGAGCAGAACATAACCAAAGCGGCTCCATCCGCTGCCCGCCTTGGCAGGCGCGGGCGACTCGTCGGCGAGGTCTTCCTCGCCCTGCTCCGGGTCGCCCGCCATCTCGACCGCTGCCTCATCCACAGGCGGCGGCGGCAGCGCGGTGACTTTCTCCTGCACGGGCGGCGGCGGTTGCGCCTCGACGCGCGTCGCTTCCGGGAGATAGCGGTTAATCAACTCTTTCGTTTTCGCGATGTTGGCCTTTTTGGTAGCGCTGCCCATCAGCACGGAAATCACGCGGCGGCCATCGCGCTCCACGGTCGCGGCCAGACAATAGCCGCTGGCGCGAATCCAGCCGGTCTTCAAGCCGTCGCAGCCGGGGAAGGTGCCGAGCAAGGCATTGTGATTGCTCATAATGACGGGTTGCTCGGCATCCGGACGAAACGGACGCTGAATAACCGAGGTGTACTTCAACGTTTCAGGATGCGTCGCCAGCAGCGCCTGACAAAGCTTGGCGAAATCGCGCGGCGTCGTCATGTCCGGGCGCTGACCGGCGCCCGGCGGCAACCCGTGCGGCGATTGAAATTGCGTAATCGGCGACAACCCCAACTCGCGCGCCTTTTCGTTCATCAGCCGCACAAACCCTTCGCGGCTGCCCGCGACATGCGTGGCCAATGCCATCGCCGCATCATTGGCCGATTGCACCATCAACGCATAGACCAACTCCTCCACGGGAAAACTCTCGCGCGGGTCCAGCCACACCTGCGAACCGCCCATGGCGGCCGCTTCCTGGGTCACCGGCACAATTTCATCCAAACGCAACTGCCCGCGCTCCACGCGGTCCAAAATGATGAACAAATCCACCAGCTTGAGCATGCTCGCCGGATAACCCGGCTTGTCCGCGCCATCCGCAAAAAGCACCCGCCCGTCAGCGGCATCTATGACGATGGCACCCACATAGGGGTCGGTGGGAGTCTGAGCCTGCGCGACGGAAAGGGTCAGCGCCAAACCAAAGAGGATATAAACAATTCTTTTCATGGCCGCTTTTGTAGCGAGGTGGCCGAGGAAAAGCAAGCCGACTTGACAATTCGCCCGCGCGCGGCCATCCCGCGCGGCTTGCGCTACAGCAACGGCGCGAGGATGCGCTTCAATTCGCCGGCGAGGTCCTGTTGCTCGTAGCGGGCGAGACGCTCGCGCTGACCGCGAAGAATCGCCGCGCGCAGCGCCTCATCTTCGGCAACCCGGCCCAGCGTTTCCGCCAGCAAATCAAATGGCTTGTCGCGCACGAGCACCCCCGCCCCGCCCAGCGTTTCCGGCACGGCGCCGGCGGCATAGGCCACCACCGGCACGTCATGCACCATGGCCTCCAGCAGCGGAATGCAAAAACCTTCATGCTCGCTCATGCTCAAAAAAACGTGCGCAACCTGATAATACGCATTCAGCATGTCCTGCGTGACCGCCCCGGCAAACACCACATTCTTCAGTTGCAGCTCGCGAACCCTCACGAGCAGCAGCGCGTGATACTGCTCCATGCCGGCGTGCGAACCCACATGAATCAAGCGCGAGTTAGGCTGCACATAGCGCTGATAATAATAAAACGCGTTCACCAAATCTTCTATCCGCTTGTTGGGCGCGCAACGCCCCACAAAAAGGATATTCACACGGCCATCGCGATAACGGCGCAGGATTTTCCGATCCGGACGCGAACGCAACCTGCTGAAATCCAACACCAGCGGCAGCACCTGTGGGTTGGCGTAGCCCAGCGCCGCAAGTTCATCCGCATTATATTGGCTGTCCGCCATGTTGATGTCCGCCGCCCCCGCCAACGCCGCCACCTGACGCCGCCCCCGGCCCAGCAGAACCGCCGTTTGCTCCTGAATGCCGCGAAAATAATCCGCCGGCGTGATGTTGTGGTACAAAATCACTTTCCGACCCGGCAGCGTGGGAAAAATATCGTTGACGTCCGACCCGATGGACAAATGCAGCAGAACAATATCATCCGGGCGGAAATCGCCGCGATGAGCCTGCAAGTCGCGCGCTTCGCTTCGCAACTCCGGCAGAATGCGTTTGTGCTCGGAATAAATCGGCGCGTCAAAACCCCACGACTGAAAAATCGTCCGCAGGGCGCGCGCCTCGTTACTGATGGCATCGCCGCTGGCAAACCCGGCCACAATCTGATGAATACTGCGCATAACGAATGTCTTCTCTCCGGCCCATCATAGCGAACCCGCCGGACAGGAGGCAAACGCAGATTTTCGCGGCACACGAAACCGCCCCGCGCGCGGTGATTGGCTTGCTTCTGGAAACAGCCTTATCTACTTTATACCTCCATGAATGCTCGTTCGATTCTGTCCCGGCACCTTGGCGCGACCGGCCTGCTGCTTTTGCTGGGCCTGATGCTCTGGGCCTGGATGTCCTGGCCCCTGCCACGGTTTTTCAACCGGGCCATCCCCTTTTCCCATCGCGCCGAAAACGAGCAAATCGTGCGCCCCCTCGCTCCCGGCGACCACCTGCAACTGCTCTATCATTTTTGGCTGGGGCTGGACGCCCTCGGCGGCCACTCGCCGCTCTTTCACAACGTCTATGAGTTCAATCTGGGCGATGACTCCACGCGCCGCCAACCGGACCTCTATTACCTGCCCTTTTCCGCCGCCTACGCCGCGCTCGCCCCGCGAATCGGCCACGCCGGCGGCTGGAACGCGGCGGGGCTGGCCTCCGTTCTCGTCGGCGTGCTCGGCATCGGCTTTCTGGCGCGACGCTTCAACCCGTCGCCTTGGGCCTGGCTGCTCATCACGGCGCTCGCCGGCGCCATGCCCTACCGCTGGATTACGCTCTTCGGCGGCTCCCCCACCGGCTTCGCCATGGCCCTGCCGCCCTGGTTCGCCTACGGCCTCGACCGGGCCATCCGCGACCGCTCCCCCGCCGGCGGCCTGCTGGCCGGGCTGGCGCTTCTCTTCTCCTACACCGCAGACCTGCACGTCTTTTACTTCACCATCTTAATCGCCCCGCTCTGGGCGCTGATAAGCTTCCACATCGCCAACCCCTCTTGGCGAACATGGCCGCACGCCATCTTGAAACTATGGTCGCCCCTGCTCCCGCTGATAGCCCTCACAGCCCTCGCCGTCGTCATCAGCGTCATCATGAGCCGCCATCTGGGCGACACCGTCATGGCCGGCGGACGCCGCCTCTCCGAACTCGCCGCCTATTCCCCGAAATCCATCGGACTCATCGCCACCGCCAGCGCCGGCATGACCAGCCACGTCTATGTCGGCATCCCCTTCTTTCTGCTCTTGCTCGTCTCCGTCCTGTTCTGGCTCCCCTCCATCGCGCGCCGCAAACCCGCCCGCCCCGCCACGTCCCCCCAAGACTCTTCCCCCCTCGCCATTGCCCTCCTGCTCGCCGCCCTCGCCCTGCTGATAATTCTCGCGCTGGGCACGAACAGCCCCGGCAACGGAGCCGTCATTCGTCTGGCCCGCAAAATCGTGCCCAAATACTCCATGATTCGCCAGACCGTCAAAATATTCTGCTGGCTGCCGCCGCTGGTAGCCGTCCTCCTCGCCCTCCTCTGGAAACCCTGCTGCGCCGCAACGGAAAAACGCACCCCCGCGCGCCCCCTCATGCTCGCCCTCATCCTCCTGCTCTCCGGCTGGAGCCTCTGGCAAAGCCACACGCAAATCGCCCCGCAGCTATGCCGCCTCCCCGCCGCCAGCCGCGCCTACGAAGCCGTCGCTCAGGACGACAAAGCCAACGCCGGCCGCCCCGCCCACGCCCTCGCCATCCCCCTCTGGCCCGGCAACTCCCACTGGACAAGCCTCTGCGAATATCACGTCATGCTCTCGCGCGTGCGCCTCGTCAACGGCTACGCCCCCGCCGTCCCCGCCGGCTACCTCGAAAACGTCTTCCGCAAATACGAATCCCTCAACCAAGGCGTCGCCACGGACGCCCAACTCGACAGCCTCCTCGCGATGGGCGTGCGCCACCTGATTCTGCACACCACCGCCTTCCCGCCCCAGGTCTCCCCC
>DBPO01000104.1:671-20627 GCA_002304915.1 Verrucomicrobia bacterium UBA1418 | reverse complement strand
GGGTTAGCGTTTGAAGGGTTCGAGGAAGGCTTCGAGTTCGGCGTTGCCGGGGGCGCCGGGGGTGAACCAACTGCTGTCGTTGTGGCCGCCGGTGAGCAGGGCAAAGGTTTTCGGGGGGGCGGAGGCGGCGTAGAGGAGGCGGCCGCTGGGGAATGGGATGATGTCGTCGTGGGGGCTGTGGCCGAAGAGTTTGGGCGGGCCGGGAAGGTTGGCTAGTTTGTTGCTGGAGTTGAAGGTGACGGTGAGAAGACGGTCGAGGGGGAGTGCGGGATACCAGCGCCGGGCAAGGTCGGGGGCGGAGGCGAAGCCGGCTTCGATGATGAGGGCGGCGGCGGGGCGGTCCTGGGCGAGTTGCGCGGCGACGGCGCTGCCGAGGGAGACGCCGTAGATGATGATGGGCAGGCGGCCGCTCATGGCGGCGGCGGTGTCATAGGCGGCGCGGGCGTCGGAGTAGAGGCCTTTTTCGGAGGGGCGGCCGGCGCTGCGGCCGTAGCCGCGGTAGTCCCACAGGAGGAGGTTGAAGCCGCGGTTGACGAAGTCGGGGGCGCGGGCGGCGTGGATGCCGATGTTGCCGGCGTTGCCGGGGCAATAGACCACGGTGGCGCGGGGGCGGTTGGCTTGCAGCCACCAGCCGGTGAGGGTGGTGCCGTCGTCGGCGACGAATTGGACGTCCTGATAGCGCAGGCTGTATTGCGCGGGCGTGGTGGTGACGTTCGGGTCGGGGTGATACAGGTGCTGGCGCTCGAAGTGGCGGAGGTACACCCACCCCGCCGCGACGGCTATCAGCAAAAATGTCAGCAGGCCCATAAAAAACTTTTTCATTCCGCCTCTATGCTTCCAATTTTTTGGGGAACGTGGCGAGTATTTTATGGCCGGTGGGGGTGATGACGACTGTGTCTTCGATGCGGATGCCGCCGATGCCGGGGAGATAGAGGCCGGGTTCCACGGTGACGACGTGGCCAACCGCGAGTCGGCCGGGTTCGTTGCGCAGGCGGGGGCTTTCGTGGATGTCGAGGCCCACGCCGTGGCCCAGGCTGTGGATGAAGCCGCTTTCTTTTCCGGGGGGCGAAAAGCGGGTGGGGAATCCGCGCGACTGGAACAGGCGCTCGACGGCTTGTTGCAGGGCGCGGCATTCCGCGCCGGGGCGCAACAAGCTCAACGCCAGTTTTTGCGCGGCGAGCACGGCGCGATACATGGCGCGAATTTGCGGCGGGACGGGGCCGCGCATGAATGTGCGGGTGATGTCGCCCCAGTAGCCGGTGTCGAGGCTGCGCGGAAAAATATCCACCACAATCGTCGCGCCCGCGCGCAGCGGGCCGTGACCTTCGTCGTGGGGGCGCGCGGCCTGCGCGCCGCAGGCCACGATGGTGCCTTCCGCGTTGCAGCGATGTTCAAGCAGGACGCGCGTGATTTGGGCTTTCAGCATCTCCGAGGTGAGGGTTTGCTGGCCGATTTTCAGCAGGCCGTCGGGGGAAATGTTGGCGCGGCGCAAGGTGTCGCGCACGCCGCGCATGGCGGCGACAGCGGCGCGTTGCGACCGGCGAATGGCGGTGATTTCGCGCGGGGTTTTGATGGCGCGCTCAGGAAAGGGCGGGGTTGAATCGAGCTGCACGTTCACGCCGCCCTTTTGCAATTCGTGCGCGATGCCGTGGGGGAAGTAGGGGCCGACGCGCACGCGTTTGATGCGCAGGTTACGGGTCAGCGCAAGCAGTTGCGCGGCCAATCCGCGACGGCTCGCCTGGGACCCCAACAGGCTGGAGGGCGTGTGCAGCGTGGCGCGGGGGCAAATCTTTTGGGCGCGGGCGGCTTCGAGCGCGGAAACGACCAAATGCATGTCGCCGCTGGACTCGACCAGCAGCCCGAAGGGATCGGGGGCGGTCAGCCCGGTGGCGTAGCGGACATCGTTAATCTCCTTGCCAGTAGCGACTAAAATGCGGGGGGCTGTTGATTTCTTCATATTTAATCGGGTCGAAAGCTCGTTTATGGTTGTTGGAGGGCCGATTTTCAAGGGTTTTCAGGCTGTTTGCAACCCCAAAGTACCGCAGAAAATAAACTTTCTGCTTAACGATTGCTGATTGAGATTTTCACCACATATTGTGGGTTAAAAAACTGGCGGGCACATATGTGGTGGCGTTCGCCCTTTCTGGAGAAAAACTGAAAAAAGACTTGGCAGTTCCGCGCGGGTTCTTTATGGTCAAAACCAGTTTTGGGAGCGAGGACAACCAAGCGGCTGTTAACAAGTTGTGGATAAGTTGTCCGCGAGCCCGTCCTGACGAGCTGAAACAGGGCTTGTTCAGGGGTGAAAAAGTAGAGAATTTTGAATTGTGACGGCGGTGCTCTTGTGAGAGAGTGGGCGGCGGCATAGGAAAGAGTGTTCGTGGAAACAAACCAAGCCAAGAAGATTTGGAGTCAGGCGTGCGAGTTCCTTTCATCCGTATTGACGGCGGATGTCTACAGCCGCTGGATCGGGGTGATTGAGGCCATCGGGGATGATCGCGAGGATCATCTGACGCTGACGGTTCCCAACGGTTTTTATCAGGACTGGCTGGAAGAACATTACCTGCCCATGATCCGAAAGGCGCTGGGCGCTTCCGGTCTGGAAAATGTCGCAATCTCCTTCGCCGTGGATGGCGAGCGGGAAATTGAGCCGCCCGAAGAAACGCCGCCGCCACGCGCCAAAGAAACGACGGAAAAGCGCAAGGTGGTGAAAACCTATAACGTGGGGGGCGGCCTCAACCCGCGGCACACGTTTGAAAATTTTGTTGTCGGACCATCCAACACGTTTGCGCACGCGGCGGCGCTGGCCGTTGTGGAAGCGCCGGGGCGCGCCTATAACCCCCTATTCATTCACGGAGGCAACGGGCTGGGCAAAACCCACCTGATTCAAGCGATGGGTCAGGCCGTCCTCAAGCGCGGCAAGGGAACGGTTTGCTATATCTCGTGCGAAGCATTCACCAATGAATTCATTCAGGCTCTCCAGCAACGGGAGGTCGTCGCGTTCCGCCGGAAATATCGCAACATTGATTTGCTGCTGATTGACGACATTCATTTCCTGGCCGGCAAGGAAAGCACACAGGAAGAATTTTTCCATACCTTCAACACGCTTTACGAAAACCAGAAGCAAATCGTCCTGACCAGCGATCGCCCGCTGAGCGAAATTGCCAATCTGCAAAAACGGCTGGTGACCCGCTTCGAGTGGGGGCTGATTACCGAAATGGAAATGGCCGATTACGAAACGCGCGTGGCCATTCTGCGCCGCAAGCGCGAGCAATTGCGCCTGCAATTGGCGGACGAAGCGCTTGTGTTCATCGGCCAGCACGTCAAATCGAACATTCGCAAACTGGAAGGCGCGCTGTTGCGCGCGGCGTCGTATGCGTCCCTCATCAAAAAGCCGCTGACGACCGAGGCGCTTGAATATCTGTTGCGCGACACCATCGAGCAGGAAAATCAAAACGCGCTGACGATTGAAGGCATTCAACGAATGGTGGCGGAATATTACGACATCCGCTTGGGCGACATGACCAGCAAACAGCGGCCGCAGAACATTGCGTTCCCGCGGCAAGTGGCGATGTACTTGTGCCGGGAACTGACGGAGCAATCCCTCCCCGCCATCGGCAACGCCTTCGGGCGCAACCACGCCACGGTGCTGCATGCTCATCGCTCTGTGGGCGCAAAGATGAAGACCGATGCCGGCCTGCGGCAGACCATCTTGAGCCTTCAGCAGCGATTGGGCGGAGCGGTGGCGCCATCT
Source organism: Verrucomicrobia bacterium UBA1418 (assembly GCA_002304915.1). Taxonomy (GTDB): domain Bacteria; phylum Verrucomicrobiota; class Kiritimatiellia; order CAIQIC01; family Lenti-01; genus CAZNGD01. Next base: position 16,876 of record DBPO01000104.1, on the reverse strand, counting down.
TGAGCCCCGCACGATGGAACACTCTGAATGAAGCCCCCGAAACGTCGGGGATGAACGGTAAGAAATGATTGGGAATAACCCGTGAATGAATTGTGGATAAACACGAAGCGATTGTGGACAACCCCAAGTTGTCAGCTTCGTACACAGGTTGTTCGCGGGGTCTGTTCACAGGCCAAAGGAGAACGAATGGCCCGTCCATTCGATTCTAAACTTGATGTTCACAGGATTAACAGGGCATACTGATACGACTTACAAAAAATCTTTTATAAGATTCATATCAGGCAGAAAAACAACGGTGACAAAATGAAAATCAAAGTCAAAAAAGAAGCAATCATTGACGGTCTTCAAAAGGTCCAGTCGGTCATCAATCCCCGGAATGCACTCCCGGTTCTCTCCAACGTGTTGTTCCGCGCAGAAGACGGAAAATTGGAATTAACCGCGACCGACATGTCCATGACCATTCGCGCGACCGTTGAGGCGGAGGTCATCAAGCCCGGCGCCACTACCCTTCCTGCCAAGCGCATCTTCGGCGTTTTCCGCGAACTGAACGTGGACGAAGCCACCATGGAAGTTTCGGACGACAACATCGCCTTCATCAAGGCCGGCAGCTATTCTTCCCGGATTCACGGCATTTCTGAAACCGATTACCCCAGCCTTCCGGAACTGGAAGAGCCGAAGACCTACACCCTCGACCAGGGCGCTTTTCGCAATATGCTCAAGCTGGCGTCTTACGCGGCTTCCATTGATCCCAATCGGCCGCTCCTGAACGGCGTGTTCCTGCACTTCAACAATAACAAATTGAGCGTGGTGGCCACGGATAGCCGCCGTCTGGCGCTCGTGGAACAGGAAGTCGATTTTCCCGCCGATGCCGGCATGGAGCTGATTGTTCCCCTGAAGACCATTGATGAGCTTCTGCGCACCATGGGCGATACGGGCAACCTTACCATTCTGGCGACTCCCAAGCAAATTGCATTCCAATTCGATGGCGTGTTGGTCATCTCCAAATTGACCGAGGGAACCTATCCCAACTTCCGGCAGGTGATTCCCCAAGGCGCCAGCAACCGCGTCGTGCTCGAGCGCGAGATGCTTCTCGCCGCCATTCGCCGCACGTCGCAACTGGTGATTGACGCCATCTCCGGCGTGAAGTTGATGTTCACCCCCAACCGCCTGGAAATCCTCGCCGCCGCTCCGGAAATTGGCGAGGCCCGTGAAAGCATGGACGTGAAGTATAAAGGTCCGGAAATTACCATCGCCTTCAATCCCACGTTCTTGATGGATCCGCTCAAGGCGCTCACAACCGACGAGGTCTATCTGGATTTGGTGGACGACACCAACCCCGGCATGATCCGTTCGACCATCAACTTTGTCTATGTCTTGATGCCCATTCGGATTAGTTGAGCTTGACCTCTTCGTCGCACCTTGCCCCCCGCTCTCCGGGCTTGGTTGCCCGACTAGGATTTGAACCTAGACTAACAGATCCAGAGTCTGCTGTGCTACCGTTACACCATCGGGCAGTGGAAAAGAGACGCGAAGTAAGGTACTTTTTCTGAAAGTGAAGTCAAGCTTCGTGAAACATCCCCACCTCCAATTCAACGTCAACGGGTTCGGCCCATTCGCCCAACAGCCCTCATGAGCGATTTTCAAAAAGACAATGTGGCGCTCATGTGCGACATCGGCGAGCTGGTCGGCCTGTTCGACTTTGATGCCGGTCTGGACGCCTTTTTGAGCAAGGCTGTTTCAACGGTTGCCTGGCATATGCGCGCCGCCGTTTGCTCCATTTATCTCTTTGATCCGGATACCGCTGATTTGGTTCTCCACGCCAATCAAGGGCTGAATCCCGCCATGATTGGGCGCCTGCGCCTCAAGATTGGCGAAGGCATCACCGGCATGGCGCTCCAGGAAATGCGTCCCATTTGCGAAGCGCGCGCGACCGACAACCCCCATTTCAAGTATATTCCCGGCAGCCACGAGGAAAAATTCATTTCCTTTCTCGCGGTGCCCATCCAGCGCAAGATGAATCCGGTGGGGGTCATCACCGTTCAGGACCCCCAGTGGAATTATTTCAACAACAACGACATTCAGGCCTTGCGCGTCATTGCCTCCCAACTCGCCGGCGTGATTGAAAACGCGCATCTCTTGGTGCATATCCGCGATACCGCCGCCAACCAGGAGTCCGTCGCGCAACAGCCATCGGCAACAGCCGCCCGGTTCGGCCCCGGCACTCACTGCATCCGCGGCCAGTGGGCCTCCGGCGGCATGGCCATGGGCTTGTCCACCCGCATCGGCCATTATCTGTTGCGTTCCGCCGTTGAACAAACCTGCCCCCTTGATTTGACCGAGGCCGATTTTGACCGCGCCGTCGCCATCACCGAACGCCAACTGCTGGACCTCCAACGGCGGCTCGAAGAAAAAATTCAGGACGCCGCCTCCATGATTTTCGGCGCGCACGTCCTGATGCTCAAGGACGAAGCTTTCTCCGGCGAAATTCGCAATCAAATCCGCGCCGGAAAAAATCCATGGACCGCCATTCTTGATGAAGTCCGCCACTACGCGGACATGTTCAGCCGCAGCCCCAATCCTGCCCTGCGCGAAAAAGTTCTCGATGTGGAAGACCTCGGCCACCGCCTTCTCCACAACCTTTCCGCACCCACGCTGGCCGGCACCGGCCCCGACTATACCGGGCAAATTATCCTGACCGAAGAGCTGCTCCCTTCCGATATTCTGAAACTGGCCGCCGAAGGCGCCGCCGGGCTGATTCTTCTGGGCGGCGGGCAACATTCCCACGTGGCTATTCTCGCCAAGGCGCTCCAAATTCCTTTGGTGATTTCCACCGATTTGCGCCTCCTGCAACTTCCCGAACAAACCCCCATTTTGCTCGACGCCAAGGAAGGGCAAATCGTCATCAACCCCGGCCCGGAAGCCGTCCAAACCATGCAGGAGTTGATCCGCTCGCTGGCGGATTCAGAACGACTCGCCGCCCAGGCGCGCGACGAAACGTTCACCCGCGACGGAACCTCCATTCAGCTTCTGGCCAACCTCAATCTCGTCAGCGAACTTGATGTCGCCCTTCGGGTCAAGGCCCAGGGCATCGGGTTGTACCGCACCGAATTTCCCTTCATTGTGCGCAGCACGTTCCCGACCGAAGAGGAACAATATCAGGGCTATAAAAGTGTTCTCGACCGCATGAAAGGTCTGCCGGTGCTTTTCCGCACGCTCGATGTTGGCGGCGACAAGGCCCTCTCCTACTATCCCGTCCAGCACGAAAACAACCCCTTCCTCGGCCTCCGCGCGTTGCGTTTCTCGCTGCGCAATCCGGAAATTTTCAAGCAGCAGCTTCGCGCCATGCTGCGCGCCGCCGATGGCGCGCCCAATGCCAAAATCATGTTCCCGCTCGTGGCGTCGCTTGACGAGTTTTTATCCGCGAGAGACCTCGCCGAAACCTGCGCCCGCGAGCTGAAAAGCGAAGGCATTCCCCACTGGATGCCGGAGTTGGGCCTCATGATTGAGCTCCCCGCCGCCGCCATGCTCGCGCCGGAGCTTGCCGCCGCTGCCGATTTCCTCAGCATCGGCAGCAACGACCTCATTCAATATCTTCTGGCCGTTGACCGCACCAACAACGAAGTGGCCGCTTGGTATTCACCGCACCATCCGGCCGTTTTACGCACTCTGGCGCAAATTGTCCGCGCGGCGGTCCCGACCGGCAAGCCCATCTCCCTTTGCGGCAATATCGCCACTGATCCGCAAATGCTGCCGTTCCTTCTGGGGATTGGTCTGCGAACCTTCAGCATGGACCCCACCGCCATCCCCGCCGTGCAGCAAATCATCAGCCGCATAGATATTTCCGAAGCCGAACAACAGGCCGAGAAAATGCTCTCGTTCGGCCGCCAGGAAGAAGTGATTCGCTATCTCTCCACGATAACCTCGTGATGCCCGTTTTCCCCGTTATTCGCCGCGAACAGAATAAATTATCATGCGGTTTTGCCCCGTTTCTGCTGGCATGACGCATGGATACCCTCGTACATGGAGTCATCGGCGCGGCGATTTGCAGCCGCACAGGTTTGGCCGGCGGCCGTCGCGGGCCCGTGGACGCCAACGGCGTGCCGCGAAAAACCGACTGGACGCTCTGGGCCGCTTTCCTATTTGGAATCTTCCCCGATGTCGCCTCGCTCGGCATCCATTTTCTGGCGGATTTTTTTGTGGGCAACGGCGTTCGCTGGCATGCCATTCCGCCGTTTGTTTTCACGCTTTACAACATCACCCACAGCCTGACGGGCATGGTCATTGGTTATTTTTTGCTCGTTGCATGGAAACGGTCGCTCTGGTTGCCCGCCCTCGCGTGGCCGCTTCACGTTCTCATGGACATCCCCACCCACGGCGCGGGCGTCTTCATGACACCCATCCTCTGGCCTTTCTCCAACGCCGGCGTCGTCGGCTGGAACTGGTGGCAAACCAATTTCATCTTCTATGGCAGTTGGCTATTCGCGCTGGGCCTTTGGCTTGCAGTGGCCATGCTCCGCATCAGCTCCCCAAAAATCCGCGAAGACTGATTTTTAGCCGCCTTTCTATTTTCCGCGCCCGTGTTAAACGCGATAATTTTCGGAAATTTCCAGAAAAAAATAAAAATCATATTTTTCCGAAAATTGAGCTAAAAAACGCCATAAAATGCGAAAAAATGAAAAAAAATCTAAAAATAATCAAAAAATGATTTAAAAATTGTTATTTTATGTCATAGTTAATAAAACATTATAATTTTTGACCTAAAATCTTCAAAAACCCTAGGAAATTCACACATTTTAAAAATTATAATGGTTAATTAACCATTGGATGGGTTTTTGTAACTCATTGGAAGTGAATGAGAAACGAATTTTCGTGTTTTTGGGGCCTTTTTAGGGGTTCCCAATGGCCCTTTTTTCGGCTTGGGCGGCGACTCATTTTCCGGAAAGAAAAACGAAAAATTTTCCCGTTGCTAACCAATGGAAAGGGTTTCGCGGGCATCGGCAAGCGTTGGCGGGCGGCGGCGAAACTTTCGCGGCTTCGTGCGTGAATCGCGCGCGCCTTTGAGCTTGATTTATCTGATTGGCACGGGGACAATGCGTCTGATTTTAGTGTTGTGGAGCGAGTAGCATGAGTTTCAAAAAACCTTTAACTGTGGAGACCATTTGCCTGGATTTAAAAGGCGCCACCAAGGATGCCATTCTGGCGGAAATGGTGGATTTGTTGACGGCATCTGGCTGCATCCGCGACCGCGATGCCGTGCTGAAGGCCGTGACGGACCGCGAGAAACGCATGAGCACGGGCATGCAGAATGGCATCGCCATTCCTCACGGTAAAACGGAAAGCGTGGATTGCCTGGTGGCGGCGCTGGGAATTAAAAAGGATGGCGTGGATTTCGGCGCGCTGGATGGACAGCCTTCGCATATTTTTGTGATGACGGTTTCGCCGGATAGCCGCACGGGGCCGCATATCCAATTTTTGGCGGAAATCAGCCGCCCGTTGAACGATGCAACCGTGCGCAACCGTCTGATGGCTGCAACCAGCCGCGAAGAAGTGCTGCACTTGTTATTGGGGTAAAGACGGAATAGGGGTTGCCATGATCTCTTCCGAACTTCAATTTATTCTTCAACTCGGCATCCTGATTGTCTTCACGCGATTGGGTGGACATTGGTTGCGGCGCTGGCTGAATTTGCCGGGTGTTCTGGGTGAACTGATCGTTGGGATGATTATTGGCCCCTATGCTTTGGGCCACATCGAATGGCCGGTCATCGGCGCCCTTTTCCCTGTGGCGACCACCGGCCATGCGGTTTCCAGCGAACTCTATGCGTTGGCCACGTTTGCCTCGATTATTTTGCTGTTTCTCTCCGGTCTGGAGACGGATCTTTCCACCTTCTTGCGCTATTCCGTGGCGGGCACGCTGGTGGGGATTGGCGGCGTGATTGTTTCCTTTTACCTCGGCGCTGGCTGCGCCGTTTGGTTCAACATTGCCGATGGGTGGCTGGACCCCAAGGCGCTCTTCCTGGGCGCGATGGCAACGGCCACATCCGTAGGCATCAGCGCCCGTATTCTCGGGGAGCGCCGCAAGTTGGACTCGCCCGAAGGCGTTACCATTCTGGCCGCGGCGGTGTTTGACGACGTTCTGGGCATTATCGTCCTGGCGATTGTGGTGGGCATGGTACGAGCGGAGACCGATGGTGTCGCTCTTTCCATTCCGCATATTTCCTGGATTGCCGCCAAGGCGTTCGGCTTCTGGATTGGCGCGACGGCCATCGGCCTGCTTTGCGCAAGGCGTTTCTCGCGCATGCTGAAGCACTTCAAGTCGCCACCGACCATTGCCGCGCTGGCGTTGGGATTCGCCTTGCTTCTGGCCGGGCTGTCTGAACTGGCTGGGCTGGCGATGATTATTGGCGCCTATATCATGGGCCTTTCCCTTTCGCGCACGGACCTCGTGCAGTTGATTCATGAGGAAATCGAAGGCCTCCACAATGTGCTAGTGCCGGTTTTCTTTGCCACCATGGGAATGATGGTGGATTTTTCCGCCATTATGCCCGTCCTCAAAATCGGCCTGATTTACGCCGTTCTTGCCGTAATCAGCAAGGTCGTGGGTTGCGGTTTTCCCGCGTTGCTGAGTGGCTTTAACCGTTATGGCGCTCTCCGCATCGGCGTCGGCATGGTGCCGCGTGGCGAAGTGGCGCTGATTATCGCCGGCATCGGGCTGACCTCCGGCGCGATTACTCAAGACATCTTCGGCGTCGCCATTCTCATGACTGTCGTCACGACGCTGTTGGGGCCGTCGTTGCTCTCCGCCAGCTTTGAGAATCAAGCTTCCGGTCTGCGCAAGCCCGCACCGGACACCGGCCGCATTCAACGGCGCATTATTCGCATTCCGTTTGCTTCCATGGATTTGGCCGAATTCATGCTCGCGCAAATGGTGCGCGCCTTCCGCCGCGAGGAACACTATGTCCATCATCTCACGCCCGAAGATAACGTTTATCATGTCCGCAAGGACGACAAGCTCTTCATTATGGAACGCGAGGGCTCGGAAATTCGCATCACCTGCGCGGAACGCGACAGCCATTACGTCAATCTGATGCTCCTTGAGGAAATGCTCAATTTGCGTTCCATGTTGCACATGACTCAGGAAAGCGACGATTCAGGCGCCATTGAACACAGCATCGCCACGAGCCTGTTTCCCGCCTCCGGAGATTCCAACACGTGAACGTGAAGAAAGCTTGGATTCCGTTTGCCGCTCTTGTGCTCGCGCTGGCTTCCCCGGGCCGGGCCCAGGAGCAGGATGAACCCGCCCCCGCGCCCGCCCAATTGAGCAAAGGCGATGGCATGCTCATTCACATCGCCGGTGTGGGCGGCGACCTGCCCACCTACCGCGAAATCGTGGACAGCCAGGGCAATATAGACTTGCCCTTTTTGGGCCCGCTGGCCGCCGAAGGAAAATCCCTCTCCGCGCTGGAAGCTGAAATCGCGGCGGCCTATGCCAATGCCAAGCTGGGCCCCTCCCCCACCGTGACCATCACCTATGTCACCCATTTCGACCCTCCGCCCGACCGCTCCCGCCTGGTGCGCATTCAAGACCCCCGACAGCCTGTCCCTGCTCCGGTGGAAGAATCCGCCGCTCCCGCGCCCTGAGCACTTATTTTCGCCCGCCGCGCACGTTTTTCACCCCCGTCCCCACATCCTGACTTGCACCGGCAGGGGAACGTGATAAAATAATGGGTATAGTAGTTAAAACATCGGGAGAACGTGTAATGAAAAAGTTTGCTTTGATTTTGGCAGTCTTGTTGGTGGGTTCCGTGGCCGCTTGGGCGGTGGATATTGAAATGCAGACGGTGGAGTCTTCCTTCCTGCAAAAAGTCGGCTATGACGCTGCCACGCAAACGCTGGCCGTACAAATGGTCAACAGCTCCGACATCTACACCTACCTCAACGTGCCCCAGTCCGTTTACGATGGCCTGATGGCCGCCGAATCCAAGGGCGCATACTACGTTCGGAACATCAAAGGCCAATTCGAGACCGACAAGGTCGAATAAAGCCCCGCCCGCCCTGTTCTACCCATGTAAAATGGGGGAATGGGTGACAGGTTGTTGCAACAATGGGAGAGGAAGAGGTTCTCATGCCCCTGAAGCCTGACTTTCGAGCCTGAAATGAAAAAGGCAGGTATGTGTCTGCTGGCCATATGCGCCGCCGCAATTGTTGGCGTCTATTTCGTAGGAAAAGCGAAGTGGCTATACGCCTATAATCAGGCAGAACCACTGGTTCAACTAGTTTGGCCGCTTGCTGGCGACATGCAGGCGTATTATTTAAAGCATGGTAGCAATGCATGCGCACTTGCAGACGTTACTTCAGATTCGGAGAAACTGGCTCTGGTAATTACCGCCCCGTATTCACGCCGGACGGCACCAATATATTTAAGTTGAGAGTAAATGACAGGTATGGCTTCGCTATATCTTCAGAGTTCATGCCACACTGGATTGTTCCGGAAAAATGAGTTGGATGCGAGATGGCATGAGTTTTCCGTTGGCTGTTTATGGGAGGCTTGATGAGAACGTTGGAAGATGGGACACAAATGAATCTCCTTGTAGCGCTCCAAGTTCAGGGAAATAAAAGCAACCCCCAAACGGTTTCAGGGTCCCCTGCCCCCTGAATCCTGACACCCTGTATGACGACAAAATAAAAACCCCGGCGGGGGAACCGCCGGGGTTTGTTCGAATCGGAATCAATTAGTGGCGAGGGGGGCGTTCCTGCGCCTCGTTCACACGCACCTGGCGATCAACGATCTCGGTGTTGTTCACCTTACCGATGGCCGTGTTGCCTTGTTCCTGATTGGGCATTTCAACGAAACCGAATCCGCGGGAGCGGCCGGTTTCCTTGTCTTTGATCACCCGTGCGGAAGCCACTTCACCGTACGGCTCGAAGGCAGCACGTAAATCTTCATCCGTGGCCCTGAACGAGAGATTCCCAACATATATTTTCACGTAATCATCAACTCCATGTAACCATGGGCCGCGCCTTAACCTGCCCCCCGCACATCGGCGACCCATGGAAATGCGGAAGGTATGTGTGAAAGATAGATGAGCCGCCCGCCCCGCCGCAAGACAATTCGATAATTATTTTCAGGGCTGCGCCGCCCACTCCGGGAAATAGCCGTGCATCAGCAGCGCAATGGCTATCCCCAGCAGGGCGCCCAGCAGAACTTCCATGCGCGTGTGGCCCAAAAATTCCACCAGTTTTTCCGGCGAGAACTTGTGGTGCCGGTAGAACTCCTCCGCCATCTGATTCAGCAACCGTGCCTGCTGCCCTGCCGCGCGCCGGACGCTCTGGGCGTCAATCATAATCAGCGCCAGCATTCCCAGCGCCACCGAGAACACCGGCGAGCCAAAACCAGTGCGCAAGCCCACAGACATCGCGCAAGCCGCCGCCGAGGACGAATGCGAACTGGGCATGCCGCCCAGGCGAAACAAAAAGCCGTAATCAAACTTGCGCTCGCGAATGGCATAGGTGGCCAGTTTGATGAACTGCGCGGCCAGCCAACCGGCCACCGCCGCCCACAGCGTAATATTATGGATGAAGTCGTGAAACATGAGGCGCTACCCTAAACCACTCATCCCCCCCCCGCAATCTCAAAACCCGACATCTCAAAACCCGTCGCCTATCAACAGCCACCGAAAATGGACAAAAAAAACGACGGCGAATCCGTTCCTATTGAATTCACCGCCGTTCATTCACCGAGCCGCATTAGCGCGACCCGGCACTGCTAAAGAATTTATTTCTTCTTAGCGACTTTCTTCTTGGCCGGAGCCTTCTTGGCCACTGCCTTCTTAGCCGGAGCCTTCTTGGCCGCCGCCTTCTTGGCTACTGCTTTCTTCGCAGGAGCTTTCTTGGCCGCTGCCTTCTTAACAACCTTCTTTGCCATGCTGGATTCCCCCCCTTCCAACTTGACGCTCAAAGGCGGTCAGGGTATTCTTGAAGTTGTGCATAGAAACATTGTCCTGTGTTTCGCATTTATTTAAATCGGTTGTCGCGGCATACACGCCCATGGCGCGCCGGGGTTTCGAGAGGCCACACAAGATTTTTTTTGCACTCTTCATCTCGTTGGGGAACACAGTAATGCGAAGTTATTAACAGTGTCAACAGTTTTTCAGAAAATAATTCACTTTTTTTTCTGCGCCCAAAAATCGGCGAGTGCGCGCACCAATTTTCGGGCGCAGTTTGCTTTGCTACTCAGAGGGATGTTCAGCGTTCGACCGTCCGCGAAAAAGACCGTCAGGGCGTTGTTGTCCGACTCAAATCCGCGGTCGTTTTGGGCGACATCGTTGGCGGCAATCACATCGAGATTTTTTTCGCGCAGCTTGCGCTTTGCCTCACGCGCGAGGTCGTGGGTTTCGGCGGCGAAGCCGCAAAACACCTGCGACTTTTTTTTCAGCGGCGCGATGGCCTTCAAAATATCCGGCGTGGCTTCCCATGTGATGCGTGGCGGGCCACTTGCCTTTTTCAATTTGCGCGTCGCGGGTTTCTTCGGTCGCCAATCCGCGACGGCGGCGGCCATGATGAGCACGTCGCACCGGCGCACCATTTTTTTTACGGCCGCCAGCATGTCGTCGGCGGTGACGATGTTGACGACCCGAATGCCGCGCGGCGGCGGCAGCGCGACGGGGCCGGAAATCAGCTCCACGTCGTGCCCCAGTCGGCGGGCCTGCGCGGCAATGGCATAGCCCATTTTGCCGCTGGATCGATTGCTGATGAACCGCACGGGGTCCAGCGCTTCTCGCGTCGGGCCCGCTGTGACGAGAATGCGCATGGAGTTACGCGGAGCGGATGGCGCGGGCGACGGCCGCGACAATGACGTCCAAGTCGGCCAGCCGGCCCGGGCCGGTTGTGCCGCAAGCCAGCGCGCCTTCGCCGGGGCCGACGATGGTGACGCCACGCTTGGTGAGGATGGCGGCGTTTTCCTGCACGGCCGGATGCAGCCACATGCGCGTATTCATGGCCGGCGCGACCAGCAGCGGCGCTTGCAGCGCCAGCGCGGTGGCGGCGAGCACGTCATCGGCGAATCCGTAGGCGAGCCGGGCGAGGGTTTGCGCCGAGCAGGGCGCCACGACCATGGCGGCGGCATCGTCGGACAACGTCAAATGCGAATAGGTATCTTGCTCCTTTTCGGCGAAGGTGCCATGCATGACGGGGTTGCCCGTCAGCGCCTGAAGCGGCAGCGGGCCAATGTACTGCTTGGCGCAGGTGGTCATGACCACCCACACATCCCAGCCCTGCTTGCCCATCATGCGCACGAGGTCGCCGGCCTTGTAGGCGGCAATGGAGCCCGTGACGCCCAGAATGATTTTCGGTTTAGCCATGGTAATCCTCCCGGCGGTTGTCAATGCGGTGGCGTTCGGCAAGAATAATTGCGCGCATGTTGTCGTAGGCTTCGGCGAGGTCGTCGTTCACCACCATGTACTTGTATTCCTTCCAGTGACTGATTTCCTCGTGCGCCTGCTTCATGCGCTTGGCGATGGTTTCGGGGCTGTCCGTGCCTCGCGCTTCGAGGCGGTTGCGGAGCACCTCAGTCGAGGGCGGCACCACGAAAATATCCACCAGCGTGCGCTTGAGCGGGTCTCCCGGGGCGGCGGTTTCCATGTAGCGTCGCACGGCCGCCGCGCCTTGCACATCCAGATTCATCAGCACGTCGCGCCCCTCCTCCAGCGCCTTCACCACGGGCGCCTTGGGCGAGCCATACAGGTTGCCGTGGACCACGGCGTGCTCAATGAATCCGCCGGCGGCGAGTTTTTTCTCAAAGTCCTCGCGGTTCATAAAATAGTAGCTCACGCCGTCCTTCTCTTCGCCGCGCGGCGCGCGCGTGGTCGCCGTGATGGTGTAATGAATGTCCTTGAACTCAATTTGCAGTTTGTCGCAGAGCGTTGTTTTGCCCGCGCCGGACGGCGCGGACACGATGAAAATGATGTTGTTCCAACTGGGTTTGACTAATTTCATGAGGGGCTTCTCCTTTATTCGATATTTTGAACTTGTTCGCGAATCCGTTCCAGTTCCGCTTTGCAGTCAATCACCCGGCGGATGATGTCACCATCGTTGGCCTTGGCTCCGATGGTATTGATTTCGCGGCCCATTTCCTGGACCAAAAAATCCAGTGTTCGTCCAACCACTCCGCCGGTTCGCAATAAATGGGTGGCCTGCTGCCGGTGGCTGTCCAGCCGCACCAACTCTTCGGTGATGTCGGCGCGGTCGGCGAACAACGCCACTTCCTTGAGCAGGCGCTCGTCCTCAGCCAGCTCGCTATTATCCGGCAGCGCGGCGGCAATTCGCTTGAGCAGATTTTCCCGATAAGTCGCGGCCACGGCCGGCGCACGCACGCGGATTTCCTTGGTCCAGGCGCCCAACTGTTTCAAGCGCGCGCGAATGTCCCGCGCCAGCGTCGCACCTTCGCGCCGCCGCATGGTCAGCAATTTGGCCAGCGCCGCTTCCAGGGCTTGCGCAACGACCGGCCAGAGGCCGGCCAAGTCCCGCTCGCCGTGTTCCACCACGATGGCCTCCGGCAACTGCAACAGCAACGAGGCGCCCAAATCGTCCGCGAGTCCCATTTTTTTTGCGGTTGCCCGAAGAGCCGCGACTTGGGCGCGCACCAAGGCCTCATCCACCCGCAGGGCGGCGGCCTGTGCGCGCGCGGACCACGTCACGCGAATTTCGCCCGTCACTCGCCCGCGGGCGAGTTGCTTGCGCACGCATTCATGCACGGGAGATTCAAACGACGACAAAAAACGCGGCAGGACAATATTCAAATCCAATTGCTTGCGATTCACGCTGCTCAGCTCCACCTCGACTCGCGCCAGATGGTTGGCGGCTTTTCCCGTGCCGCGGCCCGTCATACTCATCAAACTCATGCTGGGTTCCATTTTGAATCGGTCGCCACCGACTTCATGGGTTCATCTTATGCCCGCGCCGCGGCGGCGTCAATGAGCATGGCGGATTATTCTCCACCCGCCTTTTTCTTGGCGGCGGCGCGCGGTTTTTTCGCAGGCGGCTCCACCACCGCGTCAGACACAATGGCGTCCCACGCCTGTTTGTATTGTTCCGCCATGTCGGCCGAGTCCAGCCACACCAAATTTTCCCAGTTCGACACCTGCGCGGTGGTGGTGAAGTTGTAGCTGCCCGTGACCACCCAGCGCATGTCGAAAATCATGAATTTGTTATGCATGGCGGAGTATTCGCCGACGGTATGAATCAGCGTAACAGGGATGCCCTCGTTCCGCATCCATTCAATCAGTTTTTGTGCGCCGATATACTCCGCCTGAACGGTATCCATTTTGACACTCACACGGACACCGCGCTGGTGGGCGCGCACCAGCGCCGCGGCGATGCGGGTGCGCGTGAAGGCATAGGCGGCCACCCAAATGCTTTCGTGGCTTTTTTCTATGGCCTGAAGAATCACGTCTTCGCATTCCTCATTGAAGGCGCACAGGGCGTTCACGGTGGTCTGAATGGGAATGGGCGATTTGAACATCTCCGCGCGCGACTGGCCATACTGCCGCTCATAGCGCTGGCGAATGTGAGCGGTATAGAACGCGCCTTTGGACTCGGCGGCCTTGAAGTCGGCCCACACGCTCAGCGGCACCTCGAAGTAGCGCACCGGCACCGGGTCTTCGCCCAGGCGCACGGTCATGGTTCCTTCCGTGGCGTCCGGCTCATATTCGAAAACGACATCGTGAACCCATGTGCTGTCGGTTTCCACCGCCTCCTGTACGGGCGCAGCCCAGGCGCCCGCGCCAAGGAACAATCCGGCCAGCCCAATCATCAACCAATGTTTCGTCATCTTTTGCCTCACTCTCGCAATGACCGCAGACTAGGCAACTTGCCGGTTCTTTTCAATGCGGAGTTTGCGCTTTGCAACCCGCCTGCCAATCGGCTATCTTTACGCCATTCATGGAAAATACATCTTCAGCCTCCACGCCCTCTGCCTCGTCCGCTCATTGGACAGGGTTGTCCTCTTATGCCCGGACCGAAATTTTATTCTGGGCCTTGGTGACGGGGGGCCTGTTTTTCCTGTTCCATTTGCACGGCAACAGTCAGGAAGTTGCCACCTGTCGGCATTCGCTCTTTCTGTGGTTGCGCAGCCGCTGGGTGGGCGACTACGCCTATGGCATGTTCCTGCCGCTGGCGAGCCTCGCGGCAATTTGGTTGCGGCGGCGCGAACTGGCCGCCGCCCCGCGCCAGGCGGATTGGCGCGGCGCGCTGGTCATTGTGGTCGCCTTGTTCTTCCACTGGATAGGCGTGCTGGCCCAGCAGCCGCGCATCTCGGCCGGCGGGCTAATCATTTTGCTCTGGGGCCTGCCCTTCCTGCTCTACGGCTATCGTTTCGCCCGCGAATTGCTCTTCCCCTGCGGCTACCTCTTCCTCGCCATCCCGCTCAACTTCATTGACAGCATGACCGCCCCGTTGCGCCTGTTCGCCACGGCGGCATCGGCCTTCCTGCTCAACGGCTTGGGCCTGAAAGTGGTGCGTGTGGGCGCGGGGCTCTACTCCGGCGCGGGCAACCCCTTCGCCTTCAACGTCGCCCCCGAATGTAGCGGCCTTCACTCACTGCTGGCGATGACCGCCCTCATGGCCTTCTACGCCTGGTACACCCAAAAAACGCTCGCCCGCAAATGGATTTTATTCCTCTGCTGCATCCCCGTTGCCGTCATCGCCAACACCTGCCGCGTCATTCTGGTGGTGGCCGTGGCCGCCTTCTGGGGCCAGGAACGCGCCATGGGCCTGTGGCATGACTATTCCGGCTACCCTATTTTCCTCATCGGCATTGCGCTGATGTTATTGATTGACCGACTCATCAACCTGGACCACACCAAGGCATGGAACCGACTCAAAAATCGTCTCGCTGGCCGCACCTCTTCGTAATCGCCGCTTTCGCGGTAGCGGGTTGGGCGCTGGTGTTCAAAACCGGCGTCGCCGCCAGCGATGAAGCCGGCATTGTGCTCCAATTACCCGCGCAGGTGGGCCGCTGGGGCGGTCTGGACATGCTGTTTTGCCCGGACCGCGACTGCGGACGCCAATATCTGGCCGAGCAGTTGGAAAATCCGAACGTCTGCCCCGAGTGCGGCGCGCCGCTGGGCAACATGAACTGGGCCGAGCGCTCCATGCTCCCCGCCGACACCGGCATGGCGCGCAAATACTACGTCCGCCCCGACGGCCGCCATCCCATCCACGCCACCATCGTCTTGAGTGGCGACGACCGCTCCAGCATCCATCGCCCCCAAGTCTGCATGACCGCCGCCGGCCATGAAATCACCGCCAGCCGCTTGATTCGCATTCCCCTCGCCGGCCGCGATGAGCCTCTGGAAGTCATGGTGCTCGACATGGCCCGCTCCTACCAGCGCCCCGACGGAAAACCCGCCTCCTATACCTCTTATTATGCCTATTGGTTCGTCGGCAAAAACCGCGAAACCGCCTCTCACATCGCCCGCATGTTCTGGATGGGCTACGACCGCGTGGTCCACGGCGTTTCACACCGCTGGGCCTACATCGCCATGAGCGGCGAACGCATCCCCGACTCCGACGCCCACCTGCAAGTCATCGCTGACTTTGCCAGTCAGCTCCACCCCGCCCTCTTAAAAACAGAATAACCCCCCACCCCCCATGACGACCACCACTTCATCATCCCCCTCCCCCGTCACCCTCATCACCGGCGGCGCCGGATTCCTCGGCTCCCATCTTTGCGACCGCCTGCTCGCCGAAGGCCATCGCGTCATCTGCATGGATAACCTCCTCACCGGCAATCTCGACAATATCGCCCATCTGCGCTCGCGCACCGACTTTGAATTCATCAATCACGACGTCACTCGCCACATAGACATCTCCGGCCCCATTGACTACATTTTCCACTTCGCCTCCCCCGCCAGTCCCATTGACTACCTCGAACTGCCGATTCAAACCCTAAAAGTCGGCTCCCTCGGCACACACAACGCCCTCGGTCTGGCCAAAGCCAAAGGCGCCCGCCTGCTCCTCGCCTCCACCTCCGAAGTCTACGGCGACCCCCTCGTCCACCCGCAAGTCGAAACCTACTGGGGCAACGTCAACCCCATCGGCCCCCGCGGCGTCTATGACGAAGCCAAACGCTTCGCCGAAGCCATCGTCATGGCCTATCACCGCGTCCACAACGTCGCCACCCGCATCGTGCGCATCTTCAACACCTACGG
>DBPO01000104.1:0-658 GCA_002304915.1 Verrucomicrobia bacterium UBA1418 | reverse complement strand
GCCCTGAAAAACGAGCCCCTCACCGTCTTCGGCGATGGCACCCAAACCCGCTCCTTCTGCTACGTCGCCGACCTCATCGAAGGCATCTACCGCCTCATGATGAGCGACCACACCGACCCCGTCAACATCGGCAACCCCCGCGAACTTTCCGTCATGGACTTTGCCCGCACCATCCAAAAACTCACCGGCACCNNCCGCCCCCATCGTTCATAAACCCCTCCCCGTGGACGACCCCAAGGTGCGCCAGCCCAACATTGACAAAGCACGCCGCCTGCTCCAGTGGGAACCCCGCATGCCCCTCGAAGAAGGACTGCAACTCACCATTGACTATTTCGCTGATTTGATTCAAAAAGGACTCGTATAATCGAAAGGAAAGCCATGCATCTCCGTTACGTCAACAAACTAGGCATCCCCAAAGACATCGAACTGACCAATGAACCACTCTCCATCGGCCGCGCCCGCGAAGCCGANNATCCCCCTGCTCGACGACAAAGTATCGCGCATCCACTGCGGCATTCGCCTCTCCGACGGCGAATTCTATCTCAAAGACCTCAAATCCCGCAACGGCACCTACGTCAACGGCCAACGCGTCGAAGACACCATTAAACTCAAAGTCGGCGACCGCATCCAAGTCGGCTCCACCGTATTCGTTTTGGAC
>DBPO01000014.1 GCA_002304915.1 Verrucomicrobia bacterium UBA1418 | reverse complement strand
TGGGGGGTGGCGGGGGGGCGTTTCATGGGGCGTTGAGGCGGAAGGGGGAGAAGGAGGTGTGGGTGTCGTAGGGGTCGGAGCCTTCGGTGCGTTTCAGACGGTTGATGATGAGATAGGTGAGGGGGGTGGCGGCAATTTCGTAGGCGGTTTTGAAGAGGAAGTTCCACAGGATGACTTGGAGGACGATGTGGCGGGGNNGCCAGATGCCGAGGAAGGCGATGGTGGTGAAGAGGAGGGAGTCGGCGGCTTCGCCGATGATGGTGCTGCCGATGGTGCGCTTCCAGAGGTGGCGGCCGCGGTGCAGGATTTTCATGCGGGCCATGACCCAGGCGTTCAGGAAGGAGCCGCAGGTGAAGGCGATGAGGCTGCCGAGGGCGACGCGCGGGGTTTGCCGCAGGATGGCGGCGAAGGCGCCTTGCATGTGCCAGCCGTCGGCGGGGGGCAGGGCGCTGACGAGCGCGAAGGTGCCGGCGGCGAAGAGGTTGAGGAGGACGCCGAGCCAAATGACGCGGCGGGCCTGGGCGTAGCCGTAGACTTCCACGAGGACATCGCCGAGGATGTAGGAGATGGGGAAGAGCAGGTTGCCGCCGTCCATCGTGATGAACCGCAGGCCGGGTATCTGCAGCGGTTTGATGGCGGCAATGTTGGAGATGACCCAGACGGTGCAGGAAATGGCCGCCAGGGTTGGCAGCCAGCGGCGGGCGCCGGCTGGCTGCTCCGGTGGTTTATTCGTCATTACTCTTGAGCGGGTTCATTTTTTGCAGGGTGCCGCCGATGGCTTTGCCGACACCCACGGCCGCGCCGCCCACGGCTTTGCCGGCATCCACAGCGCCACCGACAACGGCCTTGCCGGTGTCCACCGCGGCGCCGCCTACGGCTTTGCCGGTGTCCACGGCTGCGCCGCCGACCGCTTTGCCCGCATCTACGGCGCCGCCAATGACGGCTTTGCCGGCGTCCGTTGCGCCTTCGCCCAGCGCGCCGAGGCCGTCGCCGAGCAGTTTGGCGGAGCCTGCGATGGCGGTGCCGGCGGCTCCGGCGATTTCGGTCAGGATGCGTTGAATGGCTTCCACAACGGTGACGCCCTCTTTTTCTTTGCCGAGGTCGGTCAGGGTGATGGGGGGCAGCGGGAGGGGAACGCTGCCGCCGCCGGTCACGGCGGAGAGGCCGGTCATGGAGACGTTCATTTTGCTGTCGGTGATGGAGAGTTTTTCGATGACGACTTTTTTCTCGGATTTGTCGGCGGATTTTTCTTTTTTCGCTTCTTCCTTATCCTGGTCGGGGGCTTCGGCGGGGGTGAGGGATTCAATCAGCGCGCCGAGGTTGCTGTCGCGCAGGCCTTTTTCGTAGGTGACGACGAGGCCGTCCACGAGGATTTCATGGATGACGATGGTGTCGGTGAGGAGTGAGGCGTTATCGAGTTTGACGGACACCTTGCCGAGGTCCAGCAGGCCAGAGGTGTTGAAGCCGGGGGGATTGCCGATGTGGAGGCCTTCCAGCGAGGCTTTGCCCCGGATGAGCGAGAGTTTGGCGTCGGCGAGTGTGGCATCAACGCCCAGAGCTTTCGGCGCGAAGCTGTTGAATCCTTGATGCAGCACGCGGTCCAACGAAAACTCCAACACGACCAATGCAATCACGATGATTGCGAGCAGAACGCCTAAAATTTTCAGCAGTTTTTTCATCAATTCTCCTTGCGCGCGCGGATGGGTCCGGCGTTTGTTTGGGATTACAGACGCGGGGAAACATACTGGGTGGGGGCGGGAGTTTCCAGCATAAATCGCCGGGGGCGGAGGCGGCGGGCGGGAGTCCGCCGTTTGATAATTGGCTTGCAGTTATGGGGGTGGGCCTGAAAATATCCGGCGATTCAAGAAAGAGAAAAAACGTGGCGGCTTATCCAATCGAAGAAAAACTGGTGGTGGCGGTATCGTCAACGGTGCTGTTTGACCTTTCGCATGAGCACGAGCTTTATATGGAGCAGGGGCTGGAGGCGTTTCGGCGCTATCAGCAGGAGCACCGGCACGAGCCGTTGCAGCCGGGCACGGGCTTTCCGTTTATTCGCCGGCTGTTGCAGTTGAATCAACTGAAGCCCGAAGAGCATCGGGTGGAGGTGGTGATTTTGTCGCGTTATCATGCCGATGACGGGATGCGGGTGATGGATGCGGTGCGCGAGCACGGGTTGGACATCACGCGCGCGTTTTTCATGGCGGGGCGCAAGCCGTATCCGTTCATGGAATCCGTGAATGCGGCGCTCTATCTGAGCACCAATGGCGCGCAAGTGAAGGAGGCCGTGGATTTGGGCTATCCGGCGGGGCACGTTCTGCCGTGTCACACCGAGGATGACGAGGGCGACAAGCAACTCCGGCTGGCGTTCGATTTTGACGGGGTGCTGGTGGATGACGAGGCCGAGCAGGTGTATAAGCGCACGCAGGATTTGGAGCAGTTCCGGCAGTATGAAATGGACAACCGGGACCGGCCGCTGAAGGCGGGGCCGCTGATGCCGTTGTTGAAGCAGATTTCCTATTTCCAGAAGCTGGACAGTCAGCGCGCGCTGGCTGACCCGGCGTGGGAGCGGCTTCTGCGGATTTCCATTGTCACGGCGCGCAGCGCGCCCGCCCATGAGCGGCTCATCAATACGTTGTCGTCGCTGGGGCTGGAGGCGGACGAAGTTTTCCTGATGGGCGGCATTGAGAAAAAGCGGGTGCTCGATATTCTGAAGCCCCATATTTTCTTTGACGACCAGATGGTGCATCTGGAGCCGGTGGCGGCGAGCACGCCTTCGGTGCATATTCCTTTCGGCGTGGCGAACAAGTCGGCCGGTTGAGCGGGGGGGGGCGGGGGGCCGCGTCAGTACGGCCAGCCTTGCAGGGTCACGAAGCGCCTGGCGGCATTGGTGATGAAAGGCAGTTGGTAGGTCAGCGTGTTGCTGTAGCCGGTGGGCAAAACGCCGGTCCACGTCCAGTCGTTTGTCACCAAGGCGGGGGTTTCAAGCAGAATATACGGGATGCCCAGCCGCTGGTCGGGGAGGGTGTAGGTGAGCT
>DBPO01000097.1 GCA_002304915.1 Verrucomicrobia bacterium UBA1418 | reverse complement strand
CACCCCAACCCGCTCACACCCTCATCCCCCCTCCTCCCCCGTCAATCCGTCAACCCGGTCAAAAAAACACCCCAACCCCGCTCACACCCTCCCCCCCTAAATCAAATCCAGCAGCGAAGGCGACTTCTCCTCATCCGCCTCGCCATTCGCCTCCGACTCTTCCGCGCCGCTCGCCTGCTGCGGCAAATGCGACATAATCGTATCCCGCAGCGCCAAAGCAACCGGGTCATCCGGCATGAAAATCAAATAACGCTGAATCGGCTTCCTCGCGCGGCGATACTGATGCAAACGCACCAGCGCATCCGCCCACTTCAACAAACGCTCATAGCGATACGGCGCAATTTCCTCCGACTTGTCAAAACACTCATTGGCCCGCGTCAACTCCCCGCGCAGACAATAAATCACGGCCAATTCCTCCCATAAATAGGAATTGCGCGGGTTGTGCTCCACCGCCTCCTTCAGCAACTCCACCGCCGCATCACTTTCCTTCAGGTGGTGCCACGTATCCGCCAGCGCCACCAGAATATCGGAATTCCACGGGTCGCGCTCATGCGCATACTCCAGCCAGGGACGCGCGGCCTCATAATTTTTCTGTTTTTGCAGGTCCCGCCCAATGGTCAGCGCCCACGTAATGTCATAATAGCCCCAATCGCGCCGCCCCTCCCGCAACAGGCGAATGCCCTCCGCCGCCTCCTGCCCCTGATGCGCGCGAATCAGCGCCACCCGCCCGCGCGCGTCAAAGCGGTGCGGCCATTGCTCCATCGCAACCACCGCCTCCCGCTCCGCCTGCGGCAGCAAGCCGCCGCGCAGCATAATGTGCGCCGCCGCCGTCGCCAGCCACGCATCCGTGCCGCGCCCGTCCAGCCGCCGCGCCAGAATATTCGCGGTCGCCGCCGGCGGAATGCTCTCCACACGCGCCGCCCGCTGCTGCGCCTCCTCGCGAAGCCGCATCAACGTCTGGGCGTTGTCAAATTGCCACCGGTAAGGCGCTTGCACCACCTCGTCCACCAGCGCGGCGGTCTCGGCCGCCTGCCCCCACGGGTCATACAACAACTCCGCCGCCAAATCCCGCTGACTGGGAATGCCGCCCGTCGGCCGCACCACAATCACGCGCATGAACTCCAGCCGCGTCAACAAAGCGGCCGCCACCCGGTAATTGCCGGTGAAATTGAAGCGCACGTGGTCCAAAAACAAATCCCGCCCCGGCGCTTTCGCGGGCGTGCTCAAAATAGTTTCCACATCCAGCAGCGACACCCCCGCCACCGCCGCGCACTCGCGAATCAGCGCGTTAATCCGCGAATCCGCCCGCAATCGCAAGGCATCGGCGTCACGCGCCCGCAAATACAGCGCGGAAGCCTCCACCCCCAGGCCCTCGCGCTGCGCCAAACCCGCCGCGCGATAAAGCCCCTCCGCGTGCGTCGGATGCAAACGCAAAGCCTCCGAATAAAAACGCGCCGCCTCCGTCAAGTTAGTCGCCGCCTCCGCCGCCATCGCCTGACGCAGCGTCTCGCGCACCTGTTGCGCCACCTGTTCATTCTTCGCATAGCTCGTGGCAAAAGGCGCGCAATCGCTCAAATTAACCGGCGTGGTGCAAACAATCACATTCGGCGCCGCCGCGGAAGCCGTCCGCAAAATCGCCTCCAAATTGCGCCGGAACGCCCGATGCCCCCGCCGCACCCGCGAATCATTCGGAGCCAGCCGCCGCTCCAGCGTCACCGGCTCCGGATTCCGCCACACGCTCAAATCACTGCGCACCGGAAACATCTTGGCGCTGATGGCCGCGAATAAATGCGTCATGCGCAAACGGGTCAGCCAAAGCATCGGCCGGGCCAGACGCGGCTTGCTGAACAACCCGCCCCGCAAATACGACGGCCCGAACGGCCCCACGATTTCCTCATTGCCCGTCATCACCACCACCACCTGCGGTTGCAGCCGGTGCAAATCCCGCGCCATTTCCAGCAGCAGATAAGAATTCGCCCCATCCAGCCCCAGCGAAATCACCTCCGTGGAAACATCGGGATAGCGATGCCGCAGCATCCGCTCCAGTTGACGCGCCAACCCGAACTCAGGGCCGGTGGAACCCAACGTCTCCGCCGCCCCCAGCAGGCAAATACGAATCGTCTGCGGCGACGGCTTTTGCAAAGCCACCACCGGCATCGGCGCCGGCGCCGAACGCGCCTGGAAAAAACGATACGGGAAAAATTGATTGTCCACCCACACCGCCTGCCCATCATGCTCGGCAGGCGCCAGATAACTCGCCACCCGCTCGGGATACAGCCAGCGCGAAAGAAGCTCCAGCCCGACAAGCAAAACCACCAGCGCCAGACAAACCCACCCCGCGCGGCGCAGATAACACCGCCAACCCATGCCAAACGGCGAAGCCTCACAAGGTTCAAAAGAATCGCTCATGCCAGTGGGGAACAATAGCCCGCGCCCCCCCCGCTTGACAACGGCAAACTCGAAAACGCCCCCGCCGCCCCCCAAAAAAAAAGTGGAGCCAACGGTCGGATTCGAACCGACGACCGTCGCATTACGAATGCGGTGCTCTGCCAGCTGAGCTACGTTGGCCTCACAGAGGGGCGCACGTTAGCAAAGAGCCCGCGCCAAAGTCAAGGCGCGCCACACCCTTTGCCCACGCACAAAAAAATGGTGGCGAGAACCGGGATCGAACCGGTGACACACGGATTTTCAGTCCGTTGCTCTACCAGCTGAGCTATCTCGCCACCAAAAGCGTTCTGCGTGTATAGCGGGTTTCGCCCCCGTCTGTCAATCTTCACCTCTTCACCTCTCCCATTTTTCATTCCCGCCGCCCGGCATTCGACACCGCGGCCCCCATGCGATAGAATGCCCGCATGGAAACAAATTGTCCCTTTTGCTCGCTGCCCCCCGACAGAATCATCGCCACCGATGGCCCCTGCATCGCCTTCCGCGATGCCTTCCCCGTCACCCCCGGCCACACCCTGATTATCCCCCGACGCCACACCCCGTCCTTCCGCGATGTAACGCCGGACGAATGGGCCGCCGCCCACCGCCTGGCCAAAAAACTGGCGGCCGACCTCCAAGCCGAAGACCCCGCCATCACGGGCTTCAATTTCGGCATCAACGATGGCCCCGCCGCCGGACAAACCGTCTTTCATTGTCACCTGCACCTCATCCCCCGCCGCGCCGGCGACCACCCCGCCCCCAAAGGCGGCGTCCGGGGCGTCATCCCCGGCAAAGCGCACTACTGAAGCCCCCGAAAACGCGGCCGCCTCTATTCCAGATGCCGAATAAATGCCGCCTCATCCAGAATCGGAATGCCCAGCTTCTGAGCCGCCGCATATTTACTGCCGGCGGAAGCGCCCGCAATCAGCACCTGCGTCGTCTTGCCCACCGTCCCCATCACCGTGGCCCCGCGCTGCCGCAACGCCTCATGCGCCTCCTCGCGCGTGAACGCCTCCAGCGTGCCGGTCACCACCACGCGCTTGCCGAAAAAATACCCGTCCGGGTTGCCCCCGCCCGCCACCTTTTCCACCCGGTCAAACCGAACCCCCGCCCGCCGCAGCTTTTCAATCACATCCCGGTTGCCCGCCCGCGCAAAATAATCCGTCACACTCGCGGCCACAATCGCCCCGACATCGCGCACGGTCGCCAGCGCCTCCGCCTCCGCCCCCATCAAAGCATCCAGCGAGCTAAACTCCTGCGCCAGCTTGCGCGCCAGCCCCTCCCCCACATTAGGAATGCCCAGCCCGTGAATCAACCGCCAAAGCTCGTTGTTTTTGCTGGCCGCAATCGCGCGGCATAACTTGCTCGCCAGCTTCATCTCCGTCTGCTGGGCATCCGCCGCGCGGTTGGGACGCCGCAACTCAATATCTTTTGGCTTCAGCGCATACAAATCGGCCACATCCCGCACAATGGGCGGCAGCTCAACCTCCGTTGCAGTCGCGCCAAACAGCCCGTCATCCACTGTTTCCTGAACCATCGTTTTCGTAGTCAACGAAGCAATCATCGCCTCACCCAAACCGTCAATATTCATGGCCCGGCGCGAAACAAAATGCGCGATGCGCCCGCGCACCTGCGCCGGACACTCCTCGTTGGTGCAACGCCACGCAGCCGCCTCCGGGTCCCGCGCAATCGCCTCCCCGCACTCCGGGCACTTCCCCCCCGCATGAGCAAACAAATCAAACGGCTCCGCGCCCGCCGGACGCTTGGCCAGCACCACGGACTCCACGGCAGGAATCACTTCGCCCGCTTTTTTAATCAAAACAGCATCCCCAATGCGAATATCCTTGCGCTTGATTTCATCCTCGTTGTGCAAGGTGGCGCGCGCAATCGTCGAACCCGCCAGCGGCACCGGCTCCAGCTCCGCCACCGGCGTCAACACACCCGTGCGCCCCACCTGCAGCGTAATCGCGCGCAACCGGGTCTCGGCCTGCTCGCTGGAATACTTATACGCCATCGCAAAACGCGGAGCCTTGGCCGTCGCCCCCAGTTGCCGCCAATAGCGATACTCATTCACCTTCACCACCGCCCCATCAATCGCAAAATCCAGCTCGCCCTCGCGGCCCTGCAACTCCTCCACCCGCTCAATAACCTCCTCAATCCCGCGGCACAACCACCACGGCCGCGCCACCGGAAACCCCAGCCCCTTCAACGCCTCCAGCAATTCCGCGTGCGTGTCCCACCCCGCCCCCTCCAGCTCGCCCGTGGCATACAGCACCACGGACAGCGGTCGCGCCGCCACCACCTTCGGGTCCAACTGCTTCAACGAACCCGCCGTGGCATTGCGCGGATTCGCAAACAACGGCTCGCCGTTCTTCTCACGCTCCTGATTCAGCCTCGCGAACGCCGCATGGCCCAAATACACCTCGCCCCGCACCTCCAGCACCGCCGCGTCACTCGCAATACGCAGCGGAATCGCCCGAATCGTCCTCGCATTCGCCGTAATGTCATCCCCCGTGCGCCCGTCCCCGCGAGTCGCCGCCACCCTCAAAAGCCCCCCCTCATAACGCAAGCTAATCGAAACCCCATCCACCTTCGGCTCCACCACATAATCCACCAACTCCACCCCCAGCGCCTTGCAAACCCGCGCATCAAACTCCCGCACCTCCCCCAGGCTGTACGTATTATCCAGCGACATCATCGGCACCGCATGCCGCAAAGAAGCAAACCCCGGCAACGGCTCCCCCCCCACCCGCTGCGTCGGCGAATCCGGCCGAACCAATTCCGGATGCGCCGCCTCCAAATCCTGCAACTCCCGCAGCAACCCGTCAAACTCCCGGTCGGAAATTTCCGGACTCGCCTCCACATAATACAAGCGATTATGCCGCTCCAATTCCCCGCGCAGAAACTCGGCCCGCTCCCGCGCAACCTCAAACGATTGAGACGCTCCATCCATCCTCCCATCCTACCCCCTTTCCGCCCCCTTGTAAGCCCTTTTCTTCACCCCTCCCAAACTTTTCCATACCGTGGAAATGATTTTTCCACACCATGGAAAATTCCCGCCCGCACCACCCCCGCCCGCGCCATTTTTTCCACACTNNGTGGAAATTATTTTTCCATAGCGTGGAAAAACGCAAAATAAAGTTTCCATACCGTGGAAAAACAGACTCCAGAAAACCGGCATCGCGCAAGATTGACGCCCCGCCCCCCGCCCGCTACTCTTCCCCCATCCATTCGGCTCGGCCCCAACCGGCCGATAAACCTCAAACAAGGCCTTCGAGCAAAAAATGAAACAAGCCACCAGCGCTGCCCCCAAAGCCCCGCAACCAAAGGTGGTGTATCGCTCCGGCGAGGAGTGGGTCGGTTTGGATGTCCGGCTATTCACCTTTTTCGGCATTCTGGCGCTGGGCATGCTGCTCTGCCTGAACGGCGCTTTCGCGTTCCATCTCTATCCCGCGGGATTGATATTCATCCTTGCGGGCCTGCGCGAAGACATCGCATACACAAAAGCGGGCCTGCTCCTGGGCTATTTTCTCTACCTCGCCCTGCTAATAGCCACCATCACCCTGCCCCTGAAAAAACACTTCAGATTTCTAGTCATCGTTATGATGGTCTTCATGCTGATGAATGTTGCAGGCTGCCAAATCATCCTCCATGAAATTTCAGCCATGGGACAATGAAAGAAGTCAAAACAAAGCGCCCAAACGGATGAAAGCTAGCGCCCACAAAGGAAAGAAATGAAAACACTGTTAAAACGCCTATGGCTCACTCTTTTCATTCCGACACTTGTATTTGCCGGGGATATTGAAAACTTCGCCCGGCAAATGAATGATTTATACCCATCCCCCACCCAAGAGGCATTTCAAGCTTTTCAGGCACAGGCCAAGCAGCTTGAAAGAAAGATTCTCACACAGGATAACAACGCCGGATTACTCGTCGCCCTCATGATTGCCGATATGTCCCAAAAACATTCCTGGCCCATCGCCGGAGAGGGAAAAATTGCGGCTCTGGCCCGTGAAATTATCCAAGGAAAATCAGGCCTCGTAAAATATATTGAAGATGACCAACAGATTGATCCCGGCAAATTGGATATTTGGTGGTGCCGGTATTTTTCAACCGGAGAAACCACATATTTAGACAAACTATTGGCGTATGCCGGCGAAGAATTCCCCGAAAAAGACATCGAAAAAATGCTGGTCATCGGATCTGCCACCTGGTCCTTCAAATCAAATTGCGAGCAACACCCGGCGGTCCGGAACTATGCCCGCTCACAAATCCAGAACCCCGAATACGCCCACAAAAAATTATTCCTGAAAGAATGCGCCGGAATCCCGCCGGAGGAGGATTTTTGCTGGCGGAATGCGAATGGGGAGCCTGTGCCGGACTCGGAAAACCGGAAAACAAAAGATGGGTTTGGCGCTCACCTGATCATCACGGATAATCTTGGTTTTTACAACGACTGGAGGAAATGGGAAAGGCCCAGGATTTCCATTGCCGAAACCGCCGTAATCGGCCAAATGGTCATCCCCCTGGTGATTTACGTGAACCCCAGGCGCGATGCCGACGAATGCGTGGATGTGACTTGCGATTTTACAATTATTCGCCCGGACGGAAGCATCGCCCACAAAATCCCTGATCTCACCTGCGCCAACGGAAAGATGCAGGCGCCACGGAACAATCTGCTGCTCTCCCAATCGGAACTTCAATGGTCCGCAGATGAAGGAGACCCCCTCGGCAAGTGGACCTTCAACGTGACCGTAAAAGATAATAACCGAGGGGTTGAGATTCCACTGACGACATCCATTGAAATTACAGAATAAATATTGAGCCAGCGTATTTGCTCTGGCATGTGGAAATTCACCCCAT
Source organism: Verrucomicrobia bacterium UBA1418 (assembly GCA_002304915.1). Lineage (GTDB taxonomy): Bacteria > Verrucomicrobiota > Kiritimatiellia > CAIQIC01 > Lenti-01 > CAZNGD01. Next base: position 22,348 of record DBPO01000097.1, on the reverse strand, counting down.
GAAATGCCGCCCTGCGCCCGTCCGGGTGCCGCGCGCGTTTGGGATTGAGCTGCGGCGGCGGAGGCGTTATCCTGACCCGCACCATGACAACTTCCGCAGACTATCGCCTTGAGCACGACTTCCTCGGCCCGCGGGAAATCCCCGCCCGCGCGCTTTACGGCGCGCACACGTCGCGTTCGCTGGAGAATTTTCCCATTTCAGGAACGCCCCTGCCCATCGAAATCATCCACGGCATGGTTCTGCTGAAGTTGGCCGCCGCCCGCGCCAACGCCAAGCTGGGCCTGCTGCCATCCGCCAAAGCCGCCGCCATCGAAAAAGCCTGCCGGGACATCTTAACCGGCGCGCACGACACGGAATTTCCTGTGGACATCTATCAGGCCGGCTCCGGAACATCCTCTCACATGAATGTCAACGAAGTCATCGCGAACCTCGCCAATCAAGCGTTGGAAGGCGGACGCAACCACCCCGCCGCCATCCACCCCAACGACGACGTCAACATGGGGCAGTCCACCAACAACTGCTTCCCCTCCGGCGCAAAAATTGCCCTGCTGCGTCAGGTGGCTTTGCTGACGGACGCCCTGAGCGCGCTGGCCGGGGCACTGCGCGCCAAAGCCCGCGAATTTTCCGGCATCCTCAAGGCGGGGCGCACGCACTTGCAGGACGCGGTGCCGATTTCTCTCGGTCAGGAGTTTGACGCCTATGCCCAGGCCGTCGCGCGAGCCGCCGAGCGCCTGAATGCCGCCGCCGACGCGCTCCGGGAGCTGGGCAGTGGCGGCAATGCCATCGGCACCGGCATCAACACAAAGCCCGCCTTCCGCGCGGAAATCATCGCCGCCCTGAACGCCGAAGAGAACGGCTCCTTCCGCGTCGCCAAAGACGGCATTTACACCACCCAATTCATGACGGATTTCGCGCACGTATCCGCCGCCATCCGCGCGGCGGCGCTCGACGTCCATCAAATCGCCAACAATCTGCGGCTGTTGAGTTCCGGCCCCAACACCGGCCTGGGCGAAATTCGTCTGCCGCCGGTCGAGCCCGGCTCCAGCATCATGCCCGGCAAAATCAATCCATCCATTTGCGAATCGGTGAACATGGTGTGCCTGCAAGTTCAGGGGCTGGACTATGCCGTCGCGCTGGCCTGCGGCTCCGGCCAACTCGAATTGAATACGCACATGCCGTTAATCGGCGCCAACTGCCTGCAAGCCGCGAAACTGCTCGCGGCCGCGGCGCGCGCGCTGGCCGGAAAATGCGTCGCCGGAATCACGGCGGATGAAGCCGTCTGCCGCCGCAATCTGGAACGCAGCGCGGCCCTCGCCACGCTCCTGAATCCGCGCCTCGGTTACGACCGGGTCGCCGCGCTGGTACGGGAAAGTCTCGCCACCGGCCACACCCTGAAAGAATTGGCGCTGGCGCAAAAAATGCTGACCGCCACCGAATACGAGGCGTTGCTCGCCGCCGCCATTCAGCCCAATTTGTAATCCCGTGACGTCTGCGTCGGCCATTTCGCTTCCCGAAGGATTCGCCGCCGCGCCCGTAAAAAATAGCGGCCTGCCCCCGCGCATCCAGACTGCGCTCCGCGCCCGCGGCATCACCACGCTGGGGCAGCTCTCCCAGCCCCCGCCCGATTGCGAAAAGTTGTCCGGGGACGACCGCGCATGGCTCGCGCGCGTCGCCGGCTACGTCCGCCATCTGGACGGCAAAAAAACGCCGCCGCCCCTGCATCTTTCGGAATGGCTGCAACTCTTCTTGCCGCCCCGGCAGGTGGAGATTCTGGAAACCCATTTCGGCCTGCGCCCGGCGAACGACCGCCCCGTTTGGCGGGCCTCCACCCTGCAGCAAACGGGTGCCCGCTTCGGCATCACGCGGGAACGGGTGCGCCAATTACTGCGCGACGCCCGCGCCACGTTGCGCCGTCCCCTCCCCCTGTGGGCCGCCGGCCCCATTTTCCACGCCATGGAAAACGCCTTGCAAGCAGTCGGCGGCGTCATGGACACCGCCCAACTGGAGCGTCAGGAAAGCGCGGCATGGGCGGGCTATGTCCCCATCGGCGTCTTTCATGGACTCGCCGACTTGCAACCGGAGCGCGTGGGCATCTATCGCGGATTCTTCAGCCTGTTCCCCTCAACGCTGCTGGACCGCGCCGAACGCGCCCTGCAAGACCGCCTGCGCCGCGCCGGGCGCTTGTTGAGCATCGCGGAAATCGCCGGGCAGTTGCCCGCCAAGGCGCAGCCGCCCCCGCCCTATTCCGCGGAGCCGCTGATTCAAATGCTGGCGCGGCACATCCCCGGCATGCTCGCCACCGTGGATGGCCGCGTTGGACTGGCGGCCCGCGACGGCGCCGAATTGCTCGGCGAAATACTGCTGACCACGGGCGAAGCCAACCTGCGCACACTGCAGGCGGAACTCAACGCGCGCCTGCTGCCGGAAAGTCAGCGCGGCAGCGGCTACATCCGCGACACCCTGCAACGCGCCCCGCGCATCCGCCGAACCGCCCCCGGCCGCTACGAGCTGTCCGGCGGCATTCAAACATCTTTGCCGCTGTAGCCCCGCCCCCCTTCCCGCCCCGTTGCGGCCGCTTTATTCCGCCTCCACCGGCGAATACTCAACCTTCGCGGGTCGCGGCGGCAGCGCCCGCCCCATCTTCATGGCGTGGGACAAATCAGCGGCCGCGTCCGGGTCGTACCACCAATACGAATACGCGCTCCGTTCATCCCCGTGCTTGCCCAGCGGGTTGTCCGGCATGCCAAACTTATTCCACCACAGCAAACGCGTGTCGTTTTTATTCCACAGCAAAATATAAGGAATATCCCGCGTCAGGTGCGCGTCAATCTGGCGCACAATCTCGTGGCGCTTCTGCACATCAAACTCCGTGCGCTGGGCGACAATCAAGGCATCCACCTCCGGGTTTTTATAGCCCGTGATATTCTGCCCGGAAGGCCGGTCCGCCTCCGACGCCAGCCACATGCTTTCCGGGTCCTTGAAAATGCCGGCGCTCCAGGCCGCCCAGGTCATGTCGAAGTTATATTCATCCATGTCCTTGCTCCAGGCCGCCCAATCCTTCTTGTCCACAACAAGCTCAATGCCCACGTCTTTCAGGTCTTCCTGAAAAATCGCCGTGAACTTGTCATCCGTGCCCCCGCGCGACAAATAACGCAAGCGCAGCGGCCGCCCATCCTTGACCAGCCGCCCCGTTGCCGGATTCGCCTGCCAACCCGCCTCCGCCAACAGCGCCCGCGCGCGCTCCTTGTCAAACGCAATCCGCTCGTTGGCGCACGGATGCGCGGCATCGTAAAGGTCTTCGTAATACGAACGATGCAAAAAATAGGCATTGAACATCAGCGTCGCATTCATTTTTTCGCGGTTGTACAAATGCGCCAGCGCGCGCCGCACCAGCGGGTCATCCAGCGGCTCGCGCCGCATGTTCAACGCAATCCCCTGAAATCCCACCGGCTTTTGATTCACAATTTCCTGCTTCACCAGCCAATGCCGGTCATATTTTTCACCCTGGGTCTGGTGCGCCCAAACGTGAGCGGTATAAACCGGATACAAATCAATCTCGCCCTTTTTGAACGCCTCAAACGCGTTGTCGCGGTCTTCAAAAAAGCGGAACCGCAGCAAATCAAAATTGGCCACATGCCGAAAACGCGGCAGCCGCCCCGCCCACCAGTCCTCCCGCCGCTCCAGCGTGGCCTGAATGCCCTCGCGAATCGCCCCCAGCCGATACGGACCCGACACCACCGGAAACTCAAAATTCTGCAAATTGAAATCCTTGTCCGCCAGCGCGTGTTTCGGCAGCACCTGCAATCCCGCCAGCGCGAGCAGATTTTCCCAATGAATTTCCTTGGCGACAAACCGAATCGTGCGCTCGTCCAGCGCCTCCGGCGCGTGAAAACGCGACAACCCGATTTTATGCGGCCCCGTCAGATGTTTCGGGTCCAAAACCGCCTCGAACGTCCAGCGCACATCCTCCGCCGTCACCGGCCGCCCATCGCTCCATCGCGCCGCCGGATTCATGTAAAACGTGAACGTCCGGCGGTCGTCCGCCAGCACGTAGCGCTCCGCCAGTAGCGGCTCCAGCTCCAGCGTCACCGGATTTTGCGCCATCAACGTTTCATAAAACTGGCCGAACACCTCGGCGGACATCACGTTTTGGTCCAGATAATAGTTAAAGCTCTTCGGGTACGGCCCCATATACACCACGAGCATCCCGCCCTTTTCCGCAAACTCCGAAGCCAGCGGATTCGGCCCCTCCGCCCACCCCTCGCGGGGGAAAACCTCCTCCGCGCAAGCGCTCCCAATCAGCGCCCCCGCCACAACCAGCCATGCCAACTTCTTCATCCCGCCAGTATCCGTCACCACCCACCCTTTGCAAAGCCCGAACTCACCCCGCCCCGCCCTCCGCGCCGCCCGCGCAAGCCTCCGCACTTACGATGCGGCGGCGGATGCGCGGGCGATGGAAGTCGGCCGGGCGTTTCGTTACGACGGCTATTCCTCCGCCTTGGGCTTGACCGTAAAGGCGAGCTGCGACGGGTTGTCGGGGTCGAAGTCGGCCTCGACGGAGCTGCCGTCGGGGATTTCGCCGGCGAGAACTTTCGCCGCCAGCTCGTCCAGCACCATCCGCTGAATCACGCGCTTGAGCGGGCGCGCGCCAAAGGCGGGGTCGTAACCTTCGCCCGCCAGTTTTTCGGCGGCGGCGGGGGTAATCTCCAGCTTGATTTGCTTGCCAGCCAGAAAGCCCTGAACGCGCTGAATCTGAATGGTGACAATTCGGCGAAGCTGCTCAATGCCCAGGCTGCGGAAGAGAATAACTTCATCCACGCGGTTGAGAAATTCCGGGCGGAAGTTCAAACGCAAGGCGGCCAGCACCGTTTTCTCCATTTCGTTCCATGCGGCATCACCGCGCTTGATGCGCGGGTGTTTCTCGATGGTTTCCTGAATGACGGAACTGCCGAGGTTGGAAGTCATAATCAGCACGGTATTCTTGAAGTCCACCGTGCGGCCCTGACCGTCGGTCAGGCGGCCGTCATCCAGCACTTGCAGGAGAACATTAAAGACATCGGGATGCGCTTTTTCGATTTCGTCGAACAGCACAACGGCATACGGCTTGCGGCGGATGTATTCCGTGAGTGTGCCGCCCTCTTCATAGCCCACGTAGCCCGGCGGCGCGCCGATGAGGCGGCTGACGGAATGTTTTTCCATGTATTCGCTCATGTCAATGCGGGCCATCGCCTGCTCATCATCGAACAAGAATTCCGCGAGGGCGCGGGCGAGTTCGGTTTTGCCGACTCCCGTGGGGCCGAGGAACATGAACGAGCCGATGGGCCGATGAGGGTCTTGCAGCCCGGCGCGCGAGCGGCGCACCGCGCGGGAAATGGCCTCGATGGCTTCATCCTGACCGACCACGCGCTCGCGCAGGCGGTCTTCCATCTTCAACAATTTGTCGCGCTCGCCTTCGAGCAGTTTGCTGACCGGAATATGCGTCCAAGCGGCCACAACTTCCGCGATATTTTCAGGCGTGACCTCTTCTTGCAACATGCGTTGATGCTTCTGCAACTGGGCCAGAGCCGCTTGCGCCTGCTGGATTTTCTTTTCGGCGGCGGGCAATTGGGAATACTTGATTTCGGCGGCTTTTTCGTATTCGCCCTGACGGGTGGCCTGTTCTTCCGCAGTATGCAGGGCATCCAGCTCGCCCGTCGCGGCGCGGATGGCGCCGATGAGTTCTTTTTCGCGTTCCCAGTGGGCTTTCAAGGCGGAGCCGGCTTCGCGCCGCTCGGCCAATTCCTTCTCCAGCGCCTGAAGGCGTTCCTTGGAGGCCGCATCTTTTTCCTTTTTGAGAGCTTCGCGCTCAATTTCGAGCTGCATGATGCGCCGTTCGAGCTCGTCAATCTCCACGGGCATGCTGTCAATTTCCATGCGCAGACGGCTGGCGGCCTCATCCACCAAATCAATCGCCTTGTCGGGCAGAAAGCGGTCGGAAATATAACGATGGGAAAGCTGGGCGGCCTCAACCAGGGCGCTGTCCTGAATGCGCACGCCGTGGTGGGCTTCGTAGCGCTCTTTCAGACCGCGCAAAATGGCAATGGTATCCTCCACCGACGGCTCCTCGACCAGCACCGGCTGAAACCGGCGGGCCAGCGCGGGGTCCTTTTCGATGTACTGGCGATATTCATTCAGCGTAGTGGCGCCCACGCACCGCAATTCACCGCGGGCAAGCGGCGGCTTAATCATGTTGGAGGCATCCACCGCGCCCTCGGCGCGCCCGGCGCCCACCAGCGTATGCAACTCATCAATGAACAAAACAATGGCCCCGTCGCTCTCCACGACTTCCTTGATAAACGCCTTGAAGCGATCCTCAAATTCGCCGCGATATTTCGCGCCGGCCAGCATCGCCCCCAAGTCCAGCGAAACCACCCGCTTGTTTTTGAGACCCTCGGGAACATCGCCGGCGACAATCCGCCGCGCCAGCCCCTCGGCAATGGCCGTTTTGCCCACGCCCGGCTCGCCAATCAGCGCCGGATTATTCTTGGTGCGCCGCGAAAGCACTTGCACCACGCGCCGGATTTCGGCATCGCGGCCGATGACGGGGTCCAGCTTGCCTGCGCGGGCATCAGCGGTCAAATCACGCCCGTACTTTTTAAGCGCCTCATACTTGTCTTCCGGGGCCTCATCCGTCACGCGCCGGTTGCCGCGCACCGATTGAAGCGCCTGCAAGACGGATTCCACCGTCACCCCGAGGCCGGCCGCCACCTTGGCCACCTCGCTGGGCTTCCGCCCCAGCGCCGCCAGAAATAAATGCTCGGCGCTGATATATTCATCCTTCATCTGCGTAGCCAGTTTGGCGGCCGCCTCCAACGTGGTTTGCAAGTCGCGCGAAATGCCGCGCTGCAACCCCGCGCCCTCCACTCGCGGACGCTGTTGCAGTTGGCGCTCAAGAACCTCGGCAAAAAGGGCGGACTTCACCCCGATTTTTTCCAAAAGCGACGGCACCACCCCGCCCTCCTGACGCGCCAGCGCCAGCATCAGATGCAAGCTATCCACTTCGCCGTGGCGATACTCCTCCGCCAACCGCTGGGCATCGCGCAGGGCTTCCTGTGTTTTGGTGGTTAAATTGTCATAGGCCATACAGTCGTTTCCTTTCACCTTTCGGGTCAGTTAAGTATAGCACAAAAACACCCCCCATTCAAATCAAGCACACATCCTTTTGCCGCCAAGGGCGGGCGCCCCCTCTACAGGCCGTCCCAGCCGCAACCCGCCGCCAGCGGCGTAAATTCCGAAGTTTTTGATGGATTTTATGCGGATAATTTCATGTCAAAAAGTCGAATAAGTTATATTTGCAAAATGTCAAAAAGGTGTAATTTTGCTCTCTCTTGAAATGTAGACCGTTTTATAAAACGGTCTACACTGGAAATCTGGATTTGCAATGAGTTACGTAAATCCAGTTGTAGGGCGTTTTATAAAACGCCCTACACGTCTAAAATATAGTTATTCAGAAATAAAGTTAGCAGGAGAAAGATTGCGAAATATATTGGAATAAATCAGATGCTGGCAAGAGCGGCGAGGCTGACTTGTTCCCAGCCGGGGAGCGCGAGACAGTATTCGCAGATGAGGGCGCAGGCGAAGGCGTCGTAGAGGGCATCGTGCCAGTCGCGGCCGGAACAAAGTTCTTGCAGGCGCGGGGTCAGGTCCAGTGCGTTGCATACATCGGCCAGGGCGTGGGAGGTGAGGTCGGGGCGGACGCGACGGGCGAGCGCGAGGGTGTCAATCCAGGGGCCGAAGGTGTGCAGGGGGGCGATTTGCTGGAGGAATTTACGTTCGGTGCTGACGTTGTGGGCGAGTAGCGGGCGGTTGGCGAGCCAGGGCTGCCAAGTGGGCCAGAGCTCGGCGGGGGTGGGCGCGGTGGCGAGGGCATCGCGAAGTTCCGCGTGGCAGCCGGGGGCGTATGGGTTGAAGGGGCGGCCGGTGGCAATGCGCAGATAGTTTTCCTGATAGCGGCCGGTGACGCGGCCCGCAGTCAGCTCCACAAGGCCGATTTGCCAGGGTTCGTCGGGGTGGCCGGGAACCGCGCCGGTGGTTTCGAAGTCCAGCGCCGTGATGGTGGCGTGGCGAGCTTTCATGGGGCGGCGGGCAGGGCCGTTTCGAGTTGTTGAAGGACGGTTGCGAATTCGTCGAAGGCTTCGCGGAAAACGGCGGGGTCGCGCAGATTCACGCCGGCGGTGACGACGGCATCGAGGGGATCCTGGCTGCCGCCAGCGCGCAGCAAGTCGAGATAGGCGGGGGTGTCTTGTCCGGCGCGGATGCGGCGGGCGAAGACAAGGGCGGCACAAAAGCTGGTGGCGTATTTATAGACGTAGAAGTTGTAATAAAAGTGAGGAATGCGGCACCATTCATAGCGGATGGCGTCGTGGGCGGCGAGGTCGGGGCCGTAATATTTTTTGTTCAACTCATAGTATTCATGGTGCAGGAAGTCGGCGGTCAGGGGGGTGCCTTCTTCTTCCCAGCGGTGGAGGTTGCGCTCGAATTCGGCAAACATGGTTTGGCGGAATACGGTGCTTTTGAAGGAGTCGCAGAGATGATTGAGCAGATGAATGCGAAAATCATCGGCAGGCGGGTTTGCGAGCAGGTGGTGGGTCAGGAGCAGCTCGTTGACGGTGGAGGCGATTTCGGCGAGGAAGATGGGGTAGCGGGCGGTGCGGTGGGGCTGGGCGCGGTTGGCGTGCCAGGTGTGCAGGGAGTGGCCGAGTTCGTGCGCGAGGGTGAAGGCGTCGTCGAGACGGTCGTGATAATTGAGGAGGAGATAGGGCGGGCTGTCGTAGCAGCCGCTGGAATAAGCGCCGGAGCGTTTGCCTTTGTTTTCGCGCCAGTCAATCCAGCGGGCAGTGAAGGCGGTTTCCAAGGCGTCGGCATATTCGGTGCCGAGGGGCTCGCAGGCGGCGCGGACCCATTCGCCGGCTTGGGCCATGGATACTTTTTGCGCGCAGGAAGGAACGAGCGGCGTGTAAAGGTCGTACATGTCCAAGTCGGGCAACTGCATGACGCGACGGCGAAGCGCGAGGTAGCGGTAAAACAGGGGCAGCGCATCGTGGGTGGCGCGGATGAGGCCTTCATAGACATCCACGGGAACTTGGTCGTCGAAGAGCGCGGCTTCGAGGGACGAGGGAAAGTGGCGGGCTTGCGCCATGAAAACGTGAGCCTTGACGGTGGTGGAGAGTGTCGAGGCGATGGTGTGCTGGAGCTTGCCATAGCCACCAAGCAGGTTCTCAAAGGCGGCCTTGCGCACGGGGCGGTGCGGACTTTCCAGATGCGCCCGGTAGGTGCCTTCGGTCAGCGGCAGGGTTTCGCCGTCGGGGCCGGAGATGTCAGGAAACGTCATGTCGGCATTGGTCAGCAGGCTGAACGTTTGCTCGGCGGCGGTCAGGACTTCGCCGCTACGGGCCAGCAGGGTTTCTTCCTCGCTGGAGAGCACGTGCGGTTTGTTGCGCAGGATTTTCAGCAGAGTGCGACGGCAATCTTTCAGCTCGGGCGCGTCCATCCAGGCGCGGATGTCTTCTTCAGGGTGCGCGAGCAGCTCAGGCGTAATCCAAGCGCATTGGGCGGCCAGCTCGGTGTAGCGGGCGCGGATGCGGGATTCGCGGGACTGGTTCGTGGCGTCGGCGGTATCTTCGTCGTGACGCAAATGGGCATAGGTGTACAGCCGTTCCAACAGGCGGTCCAGCGTGGTTTCCAGCGCGAAGAGTTCGGCCACCACCGCGCTGGAATGCAGTTTGCCCTGCAGGGCCAGAATGGGCGCGGCCACTTCGTCGAGGCGCGCGAAATCAGCTTCCCATTCTTCGGGGGTGGCATAAAGGGGGGTGAGGTTCCAGGTTAATTCGGCGGGAACGTCCTTGCGCGAGGGGACCGTCGTTGGTTGGGCGGGTGATGTCGTCATAGCCCGATAGAGTCCACCAAAAGCCGACAAATCGCAAGACCAGAGCGCATGGTCATGGGTGTGAAGCCGCGCGGCGGAATCTTCCTGTTTGGCAGGCGGGCCGGCAATGGCGTATGCTCGCGGCGCATGAAAAAATTCCGCAATTTCCTGATTTGGCTCGCAGGCGTGGCTCTGTTTTTGCTGCTCACCGCGCACCTGACCTTGCGCCATGCGCTCAACACGCCCAGATTCAAACAGGGCGTGACGAACTTCTTTCAGCGCACGTTGAACCGGGACGTCGAGTACGAGCGCATAGAGTATCGCCTGTTCCCCTTTACGCTGGTCATGCGCCAGGCAACCATTCACGAGCGCGACAGTCGCGAAGACTTTGCCACGGTTCAATTGCTGAAGCTCTCCGTGAATCGGCGGCAACGGGAAATCACGGCGCTACGCCTTGAAAGCCCGACGTTGCGAATCGTCCAACGCGCCGACGGCACGTTTAATTTTACGGATTTGACGCGACAGACAAAAACAAAGGCGAGCCCCCCGCCCACCACCGGCGAGGTGGCCGCGCCCCAACCTGCGGAACAAGAAACGCCCGCCTCCCNNCCCCGCCCCCCACCCTGTTTCTGCGGCTGGTGGATATTGCCCAAGCCCGCGTGGAATTCACGCGCGAGCGGGAGGACGGTTCGGCCCAAACGCTGGTGCTGTCTGACTTGGACGCACAGGTGAGTTATGACGCGCCGGGCGCGCCGCCCAAGCTAGAAGGACGCGCCACTATCGGTCAGGCTTCCTCCCTGCAATTTCTACTGGAAACTCCCGCCGATGCACGCGAAAGCGACGGAGCGCGCCCGCCATCCATCGCACTCGACACGCAATGGGTCATCCGCGACCGCGCGGACATTCAGGCTCTGCTGACGGAGTCCTTTCCAGCGTTCCAAAACTTGCAAGCGCGGCTGACCCTTCGGGGAACGCTCGAAAAGTTCTCGCTTCAGCTTGACGCGCAGACGGATGAACCCACCGCCACCCACCCGCTGGCGCTCAACGCTCAAGCAACGGTGGAATGCACCCTGCCCAAGCCCCTCGCCGATTACCTCGAAAACAACGCACCGCTGCCAGACGACTGGCCGCCGCCCCCCCCCTCCTGCGAGCCGCCGGTCGGCACGATTGCTTTTGGCAACTGGCCGAAACTGGCGCGCATTCTTCAGCGTGCCGAAGCGCAACTCCATTTATCATTCGCGGAGCTGGCCTATGGCGGGCACCGCTTCACCGATGGCGCGGCAACCGCCTACCTGCGTGGCGGGAATCTCATTGTCCCCACAGCCACTTGCACGGCCTACGAAGGAAAACTGTCCGCGCGCGGAAACGCCCAGCTCCTGACCTGCCCGGCAAGCTATCGGGTGGAGTCCATCACGGGAAGCGACCTCGATGTCCACCAACTTTTTGCGGCCAACGACTGGACGGGCTCCAACGACTGGTTCGGCAAACTGCAAATCAAAGGCTCGTTGACGGGCCAGGCGGTGAATGCCTATGTCTGGCCCACCCTGACAGCAAATGGCACCGCGCAAATTGACGATTTGCAGTCCGTCGGCACGGGCGGAACGCCGATGGATGCCGTCTGGCGCGAACTGGACCAACCGCTGCTTTTGAGTCTGCTGCCGAAACTAAGAAGCAAAGTTGCCGCGGCACAGGCGGCGGAAAATACGGTGACCACCACCCGCTACGAACGGGCCACGGCCCAGATTTCCTTGAGCGGTGGTGTCGCCACCCTTTCCGCCGCCGAACTGGCCATGCCGGATTACCGGCTGCGCGCCGGGGGAACCTATCAAATACTCGCGGACGAGCTCCAGTTGACCGCCCATGTGTTGGCGTCGCCGGAAGAAACCGCGCGGCTGACCGGCGGGCGCGACTTGCAAGCCGTCCTTCCCCACGAAAACGGCGGCCTGCTGGTTCCGGTGACCATCCAAGGCTCCCTCAGCCGCCCTCAGGCGCGCCCGGATGTGGACCACCTGCTGCAAAATGCCCTGCAATTTGATTTCAAAAGCGACCTCGCCCCGGCGCTGGACAGCCTGTCGGAAAAAGACCAAAAACAATTGCAAGAGGGCATTCAGATTCTGCAGAATCTGGGCACCCTCCTTCAGGTGAGGTAAGCCCGCCAACACTGTCCGGCAACGGCTGTTTTTCTAGTTTGACGCGCGCGCGACGTCCGGCCTATGCTATCGGAATTGCAAACCATGCATGTATTGGTTTCTTAAGGAGTCGTCATGGAAGAAATTACACTGGAACAACTGCCCCGCAAAACCCGCGATTTATACGAAAAATCCATGGCCGCGTTGGAACGCGGCAACGTGGGCTACGCGCAGGATATGCTGAAGCAAGTCATCGCCATGGAGCCGCGCTTCCTGCTCGCCCGCAAGAATCTGCGTATCGCGCAAGTGAAGACCTTGCTGGAAAAGAAACCGACGGCCATGACTCACCAGTTGTCCTCCCTGAAGGGAATGTTCACGCTGATGGGCGCGCGCGGCAAGCTCAACAAGGATCCCAAGGCAGCGCTGGAAGCTGCCGAAACTCTGCTGGCGATGGACCCGCTCAACTTGTCATTCTTGAAGTTTTTCGCACAAGCCGCCGAAGCCGCCGAAATGCCGGAGCTCGCCGTTCAAACGATGGAAATTGCCAAACCCTATTTCCTCAAAGATGTCGAATTCCTGCGCCTGCTGGCGAAATTGTATCTGGATACCAACCAACCCTCGGGCGCCAAAGATTGCTACGCCATCGTGGCCGACCTGTTGCCGAATGACCAGTTGGCCATCAAGAATCTCAAGGACGCCGCCGCGCTCGACACCATGAAGTCGGGCGGCTGGGAAGACACCAAGACCGACTTCCGCACCAAGCTCAAGGACAAGAAGGAAGCCATCCTGCTGGAGCAGCAGGCCAAGGCCGTCAAGGGCGCCAGCGATGTGGACAGCTTGATTGAGGAGCGCCTGAAAGATGTCGAGCGCGAACCGCAGAACATGAATTTCCGCCGCGCCTTGGCGGACTTGTATGTCCGCGCGGAACGCTTTGACGATGCCCTGCAAGCCTTGGACGATGCAACCAAGGCGGCCGGACGCTCCGACCCGCAAATCGAGCGCACCGCTTCGCAAATCAAAGTCAAGAAGTTCGAGGCCGCCATCGCCGCCGCCAAAGAAGCCGGCGACACCGCCACGGCTGAAGCCAAGGAACAGGCCATGGCCGAATTTCTCTTCACCGACGCCGTCGAGATGGTCAAGCGCTACCCGAACGACCTGCAATTCCGCTACGAGCTGGGCTACCAATACTATCTGCGCGAACAATACACGGAAGCCATCGAGGAGTTCCAGTTGGCCCAGCGCAACCCGCAACGCCGCACCCGCGCACTGTATTACTTGGCGCTGTGCTTTACGGCCAAGGGCCAGTACGACATCGCCTTCGAGCAGTTGCAAAAGGCGGCATCGGAACTGACCATCATGGACGAAACCAAGAAGGATGTGGTGTACGAGATGGGTATCCTCGCCGAAAAAATGGGCAAAACCAAAGAGGCCATCACTTTCTTCAAGGAAATCTATGCCGTGGACATCAAATACCGCGACATTGCCCAGCGTATTGACGCATCATACAAATGAGACTGAGGGGGTCATGAAAAAATATCTCCCTCTTCTGGCCGCCGTCCTGCTGGGGTTGGCGGTTTGCCCGTGGCTTGTTGGATGCTCCCAACCGTCCGCGACAGACGAAGCCGCCCCCGCCGAACAAGCACCGGCCGCATCGGCATTCCCCCGCGCCGCCGAGGGCGAGTTCTCCGTCATGACGTTCAACCTGAACCAGTATGCCCTCGTCAGCCGCGATGGCGACCCGGACACACTGGAGCCCAAGCCGCGCGAAGAAGCCGCCGCCATCATTGAAGCCATTCGTCAGGCAGCCCCGGATGTGCTTGCGGTTCAGGAAATGGGCGATCCGGCCGCATGGGCCGAGTTCAAGTACAGCCTGCGGAACGCCGGGTTGGACTACGGACACGAAGAATATCTCCGGCGGGGAAAACACGAGCTGAACATTGCCGTGCTTTCGCGCTTCCCCATCGTTGAGAAAAATTCCCACACTGACGACACCTACACCATCGGCCCGGCGCAATTTCCCGTGCTGCGCGGGTTCATTGACATTGTCATTGAGGTGAATCCGGGCTACCGCTTCCAGCTCATCGTGGCCCATCTCAAATCCAAGGTGTTCCATTCCTTCGGTCAGGCGGAAATGCGCCGCAACGAAGCGCGTCTGCTCGGCAATCATGTGCGCGCCGCGCTCAAAGCCAACGCCTCCGTCAACCTGTTGGTGGTAGGCGACTTCAACGACGAGCCGGCATCCGCCCCGTTGCGCGAAATCAAAACCTATAAACGGCAGGCGTTGCTTCACGATTTGCGGCCGACGGCTCCCGGTGGAGAAGCCTGGACCCGGCGCCTGGGGGAAGATATCTATCACCGCGTGGATTACATGCTCGTCAGCGATGGCATGTTGCCCGAAGTGGTGCTGGATAAAACCTATGTGATGTGCATGCCGGAACTGTTGCGCGCCTCGGACCACCGCCCGTTGGTGATGACGTTTGTCGCCCGGGAAATGAGCCCCGAAGCCGCGCCGGACCTTTCCACGCGCACGCCCCCCGAAATCCTCGACAACGACTAACGGGACAACCCCATGCCCACGCCCTGCCCCACGGCCATCTTACTCGTTTCCTGCCCAGACCAGCGCGGCATTGTCGCCGCTCTCGCCGGCTTCATCACCGCCCAACACGGCAATATTCTGGCGCTGGACCAGTACGTGGATGCCCAAGACGCCGTTTTCTTCGCGCGCATGGAATGGGAATTGGAAGGATTCGCCTTCCCGCTGGAAGAATTCCCAGCCCGTTTTGTCGCCGTGGCGGACGCCTTCGACATCACCTGGACGCTCCACCGTTCCGACAAGCGCCGCCGCATGGCCATCATGGTTTCCAAACAGGCGCATTGCCTCTACGACATCCTCGCGCACCACGAAAGCGGCGAATGGCCGGCGGATATCGTGCAGGTAATCTCCAATCACGAGGATCACCGCCATCTGGCCGAACGCCACGGCCTGCCATTCGCATACATCCCGGTCACCCCCGACACCAAAGCAACCGCCGAAGCGCAACAAATTGAGCTGCTTCAAAAAGCCGGGACGGACGTCGTCGTGCTGGCGCGCTACATGCAAATCCTGTCGCCGGCATTCGTGCAAGCCTTCCCGACGAAAATCATCAACATTCACCACTCGTTCCTGCCGGCATTTGCCGGCGGCCGCCCCTATCACGCGGCGCACGAGCGCGGCGTCAAAATCATCGGTGCCACCGCCCACTATGTCACCGCGGAACTGGACGAAGGCCCCATCATCGAACAAGACGTCATTCGCGTCTCTCACCGGCAAGGTGTGGATGACTTGGTCCGTCTGGGGCGCGACCTGGAAAAAGTCGTGCTCTCCCGCGCCATCTACTGGCACCTGCATCACCGGCTGCTGGTCTATAAAAACCGCACCGTCGTATTCGCCTGAAGCGCTTGCCCGCGCCGCCGCGCGCGGTAAAAACTACGGCACGTCCACGACTTTGCGGTACACAACAAAGCCGCCCCCCGCCGGCCATGCGGGCGGACGAATCCCCAGCGCGCGCGATTGCATCCCCAGAAATGGATCCGGCTCCACCCAAATGTACGGTTCTTCCGGCGGCCCCTTGACGCCGGTTCCCCCAACCTGCGCCCAAGCGGAGTCATCGTGGTCCATCGCCGCCCATTCACCGACCGGATTACACGCAAACTTCCATGTGGGATCCGTGCCTACAAACCAATCGCGGCAGGAAACGGCCAGTTGCACCCAGTCGGGATAAGACTGCCGCGGCGTCTGAATCGCCAGCACATGGCGTCCCGGCGGCAAAGGCGCCGCAATCGCCACGGGGCGTTCCGGGTGACCGGCCTGCACGATTTCGCGCCCATCGAGGAAAAACTTGGCCGGCATGTTCGCGTAAAACGTAATGAGCGCGTCCCCGCTCTGCCGCTGGCGCACCAACAAGTCCGCGGCGGTGCGCACTTCGGGAATCGGGTCCTCCAGAAAGCGCGGCAACGGGTCCGGCCCGCCCAGTTTTTCATCCAGTAGCGCCAGACGGAACTCCAGCATCCGGCGCGCCACGGGCGGGAACTGGGTATAGCGCCGCAACCGCGCGGCCAGCTCGTCGCGCTCGCCTTGCCAGTCCCCCAAGCGCTCATAACTCCACAGAGCCGTCATGGTCACGGCCATATCCAGACGCGGGTCCGGCGGCATGGCGCGGTCGGCGGCGCGCAACCGCATCGTATCGGCCGCCTGCGGCTGCTCCAAATAATACCAACTCACGCTTTCAAAATAAGCGCGCGACGCATGATCCGGCCCGCGCTCAAACTCCATATCCAGCGATTCCTGAAACGCGGAAGGATCCATCGAATGCACGCGATACTGCACGGTACGGAAAGGCTCCTTCACAAACAACCCGTGGGTTGGCCCCGCCATGATATTTTGATAATACCAGCCGCCGTTAAAATAATCTTCCAAACCGGTGCCCAGCCAGCCGGGCGTCTTCTCGCGGTCCTTGCGCAACAAATCATCGCCCTCCAGCGCCCAATAGGTGCCGTCCAGTGTGCAAACGGAAAGCAGACACCCAACAAATTTCCCGACTCCCGAAGCCTTTAAGACAAGGTGCGGCCGGCCCACTTCGTTCGGCGTCGTGCGTCGCCAGCCCGCATGGAAATAACCCAACGGCTCGGCCGCCGACGGAGGACTCTCCGTCACCCAGGCGCGAATGTTCATCGGCGCCGGTTTGACGCGCGTGGACTCCAGACGAATCTCCGCAGAACTCTGAAACGGCATGGGGAATGCGCAAAAGAGCGTGTCTCCCGTCATGCCAAAATAAAGCGACTGCGTCCGCATCCGTCGCCACGGCATCCCGCACAAATCCCCCAGCGGCACCCGCACGCTATCGTTCGTGTTGCCATCATAACGAATCGCCACCATCCAGTCGCGCAGCAGCGCGTCGCGGTCTTCTTCCGGGATTTGCGCCCAATCTGGCTCAAACTCCAGTCGTCGAATGATCCCCGGCCCTTGAATCACCACGGGGTCCCGCCAGTCGGTCAGCCGGTGCTCCTGCATGACGCCGTCGGTCGGCCACGCCCCCTCGGCCCACAAGGCCTGCGCCTTGGCCAGCGCAACCTGATCCCGTTCCGGCAACGGCCAGGTGAAAGTTTCCACGGGAGTGCCACGCGGCAAGCGGGACTCCGAAATCTGGTAATACACCTTGCGAGGCGCGCCGTTGTCTTCCGGGGGGCCCTGTTCACACTCAATTCGCAAACTCTTCGCGTAAGGCAGGGGCACAAACGAATACCAGCAATAATTTTTGTATTCCGCCAGCGGCGACAAAAACGGAACCATCGCGCCGCCAAACAGCTCCTTGATGTCGCCTTGCAGACGAGCGTTTTTTTCGCCGTCGAAAAAGAAGCGGAAGCGGTGCGGCTGGCCATCCTTCGCGCCAGTGAACCAAACCCGCGAGACATAGCCGGGACCCTTCAAGTCGGCAATCACCTTCCAGCCCGGCTCCTGCCCGTCGCGCAGAAAATAGCCGTAATCATCGTTGCCCCCCGTGCGGTCATATGACGAATGCAACCGCGTGTCCGGCTGGTCCAGCCGCGCCAGCCACAGCGGATCCGTCAGGCGCTCCGTCAAAGAAGCAACCGTGACCGGCTCGCCGGAAGGCGCCCGCCCGCAACCGCCCGCCAGACAAACCGCAAAAATCATCCATCCCAAACGCCAAATTTGCTTCATTTATACCTCATCCACCCTTATGATACGTTGCTTCATGCCACAAATGAACTTTTTTTTACAATGAATAAGGTGAAAATCGAAACATGATGTTTTCCCGCACCCCATATCGGATTTCCTTCTTTGGCGGCAATGGATGAACCACCCTTTGAGGCACGACAAACTTCCCCGCGAGGCTTTCCATGTATGAGCGCATCTTAGTCACCGGCAGCACCGGCTTTCTCGGGCACCACCTGATGCCGCGCCTCAAGTCGGCCTTCCCAAAGGCCGAAATTATCGGCGTCGGCCGCCGCGATGCCGATTTGCTCGAACCGGGAGCGCCCGCGCGCCTGCTGCGGAACACGCAACCGGATTGCGTCGTTCACATGGCCGCCAAATCCGGCGGCATCATCACCAACATCAAGCGCCCCGCCGAGTTTTTTTATGAAAACGTGGTGATGAACACCCATATGCTGCACGACGCCCAGCAAGCCGGCGTGAAGAAATTCGTCACCTTCATGGGCGGCTGCTCTTACCCGTCGGATGCGCGCTCGCCGATTGATGAAAGCCAAATGTGGGCGGGCTACCCGCAAATCGAAAGCGCAGGATATTCCGTCGCCAAAAAAATGCTGCTGACTCAATCGTGGGCCTATCGGGTGCAGCATGGCTTCAATTCCATCGTGCTGATTCCCGGCAATGTGTATGGCGAATGGGACAACTTCAATCTCGAAGAAGCCCACGTCATCCCCGCGCTGATCCGGAAATACATGGAGGCGCAGGAACGGCAGGCCCCCACCATCACGGCATTCGGCACCGGCAAACCCACCCGCGATTTTGTCTATGCCGGGGATGTCATGGCCACCATCCCTTGGTTTATTCAAAATTATAACAGCAGCGAACCCGTCAACATCTCCGCGGGCCGCCGGATTTCCATTCGCGAGCTGGCCGAAACCGTCAAAAAAGTGACGGGCTTTGCCGGCGAGATTGTCTGGGACGCTACGAAGCCCGACGGGCAAATGGACAAAATATTTGACGTCACGCGCCTCCATTCTCTGGGGCTTTCCTGTGACACATCGCTGGAGGACGGCTTGCGCCGCACCACCGATTGGTTTCGACAAGCCCGCGAACGCGGCGAGGTGCGCCTCTAAATGAAAACCTGCATCGTCATCGGCGCTCACGGCTTCATTGGTAGCGCCATCGTCGCGGAAGCCCAACAGCGCGGCTACGCCGTCACCGCCGTGGATCGCGATAACTACGAGGCGCAACGGGGCGCATCAGCCACCTTGCTCATCAATGCCAACGGCAATTCCCGCAAGTTCATTGACGAGCGCGACCCGGCGCAAGGATTCGAGCTTTCCGTTTCTTCCGTCCTGAATGCACTGCTCGATTTCAAGTTTGACCAATACATCCAAATTTCCAGCGGCGCCATTTATCCGCGCGAGGACAACCCTCAACACAATCGCGAAGACACCCCGCTCCAGCCCGCCGGCATGAGCCCGTATGGCTTCCACAAATGGCTTGCGGAACAACTGGTGCGGCACCATGCCCCCCGCCACCTCATCGTCCGGCTGGGCGGCGTGGTCGGCCCGCGGTTGCGAAAGAATGCCCTGTTCGATTTGCTCACGGGAAATCCGTGGTTCGTCCATCCGGATTCCGAATTTCAGTACATGGATACCCGCGACCTCGCCCGCGCGCTATTCACCCTCCATGAAAGCCAGTTGCCGGCCGGCACGCTCTTGAATTTGTCCGCGCGCGGCACAATCTCCGTGCGCCGGATGGCGGAAATAGCCAACGTGTCCATCCCCGAGTCCGCCCTGGCCTGTCCACAACTTCGCGCGGAACTCAATGTCGAACGAGCCGCCTCACTCCTGCCGCTTCCATCCACTGAAGAAACCATCCGCCGGTTCATTGCCGACGTACACAGCGGAGACATCACCCTGTCATGATTATTTCCCGCACACCCTTCCGTATCAGCCTGTTTGGCGGCGGCACCGATTTCCCGCTCTTTTTCCGGGAACATGGCGGAGCTGTCATCAGCGGCACCATGAACCAATACTGTTACCTCTCCATTCATCGCCTCGCCCCGCTCTTCAAGCACCGCTACCGCGCCAGCTACTCCCGCACCGAATCCGTCCTGCACCCGCGCGAGTTTCAGCATCCCCTCATCCGCGAAACCTTGCTGATGTTCGAGCCTCAGGAGGGCCTTGAAATCGCGCACGTTGCGGACCTGCCGGGCCGCACGGGGCTGGGGTCGTCATCCAGTTTCACGGTCGGGTTGCTCAACGCCCTGCACGCCTTTCACAAACGCCCGACAACCCCCGAAGAACTCGCCCGCCAAGCCATCGAAATCGAACGCGAACGAGTCGGCGACGCCGGCGGCTGGCAGGATCAATACGCCGCCGCCTTCGGCGGCTTTCGCCGCATTGATTTTCACCGCGACGGAACCGTCCACTCGCGCCCCCTCCCCCTTCCCGCTTCGCGTTTGCGGGAACTGGAAGACTCTCTGATGCTGTTCTATATGGGCACGGACACCTCCGCCACCGAAATCCTGCAGGAGCAAAACCGCCGCCACGCCGACAACCAGACCGCTCTGCTAACCACCCTTCAACTGGTGAATCAGGCCGAAGCCATTTTGTTGGGCCATTCCCCGCTGGCGGACCTTGGCGAACTGCTCCACGACGCATGGATGCTCAAACGCTCCTTCGCGAGCGGAATCAGCAATCCGGCCATTGATACCGCCTATGAGGCCGCCCGCCAGGCCGGCGCCATCGGCGGCAAACTGCTCGGCGCGGGCGGGCGCGGCTTCATCTGCCTGTTCGTCGCAACCGACCGTCAACCAGCCGTCCGCCAAGCCCTGGCCCCCCTGCAGGAAGTCCCCTTCCGCTTCAGCGCCGAAGGCAGCCAAATTGTTTTCGCGAG
Organism: Verrucomicrobia bacterium UBA1418; assembly: GCA_002304915.1. GTDB lineage: Bacteria > Verrucomicrobiota > Kiritimatiellia > CAIQIC01 > Lenti-01 > CAZNGD01. Next base: position 1,701 of record DBPO01000097.1, on the reverse strand, counting down.
CGATGCCCCCACGCCCTAAAATCGCGCTCCTCTTCCGCTATGGCCCCGGCGACCACAGCGAATTATTCCACGCCATGCCCGACATTGTCGCGGCGCTCGCGGAACACGCCGAAGTCCACTACTACGGCATGCGGACCGCCACGCCCGTGCCGGAAACCATCCGACGCCACGCCATTTTACACGGGCTGCCATTTCGCGTGGACCGCACCAACGCTCGCGACAAAATGCTGAAAACCATGCTCTGGCTCCTCTGCCTGCCGTGGCTCGCGCTCCACTGCCGCCTCCAAGGCATTCGCGTGGTCTATATGGATGAAACCATCCCCTTGTCCGCGCTGATGGTCCGCCTGTTCTTCGGACGCAAAGTCGTCATCACCGTCGCCGACTTTTTCACCGACATCTATTTCACCGGCATCACCGCCCGGCTCGGCCGCGCAATCCGCGCGCTGGACGTGTGGTCGTGGCGTCGCCTGCCGCTCATCTTCACCCGCGCCAAAAACACCCGTGACTGGCTGGCCCGCCAAGGCGTGGACCCCGCCCGCGTCCATCCCGTGTATGACCCCTGCGACCTCAACCTCTACCGCCCGTTGCCGGACGCCGAACGCGCCGCCGCCCGCCAGTCATTCGGCTTTGCCCCGGATGACATCGTCCTCGTCCACCACGGCATCCTGCACCCCAACAAAGGCAACGATTGGATTCTCCGCGCCCTGGCCGACATCCGCGCGGAAGTCCCCCAGTTGCGCTACCTCCTCATCGGCGACGGCCCCGAAATGAAACCCCTGCGCCAGCTCGTTCAGGAACTCCGCCTCGAATCCATCTGCACCCTCACCGGCTGGCTGCCGACCCTGCCGGATGTTTGCCGCGCGCTGAACGCCGGCGACATCGGCCTCGTCATGCGCGTGGGCGCGCAATCCGATGACTTCCACATGACCGGCGCCCTCGTCCACAACATGGCCTGCGGCCTGCCTGTTTTGGCCGCGCGCCTGGGGGGCGTCTCCGAAGTCATCCGCGAAAATCAAAACGGCCTCCTGTTCGACCCGCGCGACCCCGCCGAATTCCGAGCCAAACTGCGCACCCTCATCCATCACCCCGACCTGCGCCGCCAATACGGCGCCGCCGCCCGCCGGGATGCCCAAATCCATTTCGACATGCAATCCGTCACCACCCGCACCGTCTCGCCGCTGCTGGAACTCGCCAACCGCTGAAACCAAATTCCCCGCGCCGCCCCCGCCGCCTGCATTTTACCGGCGTGACAACGGCCATCCGCTCGGTTAGCCTTCCCGACACGTTCCATGATTCCGCAGGCGGTCATTTTATTGGGAGGCAAAGGCACGCGCATTGCCGCGCAATTCCCGGATGTGCCCAAGTGCCTCGTGCCGGTCGCGGGCCGCCCGTTTCTGGAGTGGCAGCTCGACTGGCTGAAAACCAANNGGCCACAAGGCGGATGTGCTGGCCGACGCGCTGACCCGCCGCCCCGCCGATGAGCTGGATATTCACCTGCTCGCCGAACCGACGCCCCTGGGCACCGGCGGCGCGCTGAAGTTCGTGGAGCCGCAACTCTCCCCCGCCCCGATTCTCGTGCTGAATGGCGATTCCCTGCTGCCCAACCTGAACTTTTCCACACGATGGAAAACGTTGCCTGCCGCCGACTCCGATGTTTCCACACCGTGGAAAAACTTCCCCGATTTTTCCACGCTATGGAAA
>DBPO01000095.1 GCA_002304915.1 Verrucomicrobia bacterium UBA1418 | reverse complement strand
ATCCGGCGGTTATTTTTGCGAGGAACCCCGGCAAAATCCAAACGAAAGCCTCCACACCACGTCCTGCGGACGGCGGGCACGACAGGGCGTTTGAGGGAGGGGCCTTGAAGGGAGGCGGGGGCGGAGCAAGGTCCTGTGGGAGAGGGAGGAAGGGTTCAGGGTTCAGGATGGGGGACACGGGTGGGCAAGGGTTTTTCCTGGAACCTGAAACTTGGAGCCGAGGTGAACAGCCGGGGAGCCTTTCGGCGGCGGGACGCCGACGGCCGTGTGAAAATCGGAATAGCTTTTGCGCGCGGCTGACTTTTGGGGGTGGATGCCAGAAAATCGGGAAAATTGCGTTTTGGGAGGGCAATGAAAAAATTGAAAACCATCAAAAATAAGGGAAATATGCGCGAAATTTTCAGAAGTTTGAAAAAGTGGATTTTGTTGTCATGTTTTTTAAAAGTTGCAATTTATTGGGCAGCAAGTAGTTGTGGATAAAAATTACAAAGTTTGTTAAGTATTAAACGGCACCCCATGTGAAGAAAACCCTTTAAAATCAGGCATTTCAACTCTCAACATTCCATGGTTAATTAACCATGAGAGTGTTTTTTTGGGGCGGGGAAGGGGGAGGAAAGGGTTCAGGAAAAGAGGTCAGAATTCAGGGAAGGCCCGAAGGGGTGGCGATGGGGGGATTGTAGATGCGCCCGCTGGGCGCATTGGTTCGGAGGGGAATGGAACAGCCTCTGCGCTCAGCGAGCGCAACTACAGGGAGGGCCATTGTTTTTGTCTTTTGAGGTTGCGTGGCGGGCGCACAAAAAGCGTGATTTTTGGGGGGATTTTGGTGTAGAATAACAAAAAAGAAAAATCCGAAGGGAGGAATGAGGATGAGAAAGCTATTGGTATTTGTCGTGGTTGCCATGATTGCTGGCGCGGCGATGGCGCAATTCGGGACGACGTATGGCTGGACGATGATGCAAATTACGCTTGCGGGGCAGCCGTTTGATGCGACGGGTTGGTCCACGGACCCCAACGCGCCGACCTATTTGGGCACTTTGGATATGGTCCACTTTTTCCGTTTTGACGGCATGAGCGTAAATCTTTGGTCAAATACCGAAAAGCGCAGCGGTTTTCACCTCTGCTTCAATACCTATGTGAATGGTATAGCCGATGTGGTCGGTGCGGACTACTGGGTGGGCAACTTGGTACAAGACCCCGCCGAGCCGAAGAATTTTTCTCTTACCAACACCAGCGGCCAGAGCATGGGCGCGGTTATACTGAAGAATGGCGATGAGGTTGTGTTCGATTTCTGGGCGAGGACGATGGACGGTGAGGGCGGCCCTGATGAGTGGTACAAGGGTGGCGCTGGGGACCCTCTTTATCATGCCAGTTTTACGGTGGGGGCGGCTGCCGGAGCCGGGGGTGGTGGGGTTGTTGGGGATGGGTGGGCTGGCATTGGCGTGGCGGCGGCGCAAGATGCACAAGTAATTCGTCGCAGTTGGCGCGAATGCTCGGGAGCGGCTTTTGGGCCGCTCTTGTTGCCGTATGTGGGAGGGGGGGGCGCGAGGGGAAAGAGGGAGAAGGCGGCGGTTGGGGACTGCCGCGGGTAAATCGCTTTAAAATTTTGGTTTTTGGCGATTATTTTATTGTTATTTTCGGCGTTTTCGATAGGATACTCATGTTAATTGAATAGCGAAAAAAGGATTATGACTGCATCAGAAAATAAAGATTTGAACGGAAAACCGGTTGGCGCGAAAACAGAGGCGTACGACGGGTCGAAAATCCAGGTTTTGGAGGGGCTGGAGGCGGTACGCAAGCGCCCGGCGATGTATATTGGCGACACCTTCCAGCGCGGGTTGCATCACTGCGTTTACGAGGTGGTGGATAACGCGATTGACGAGGCGCTGGCGGGTTATTGCACGCGGATTGTGGTGTTGCTGGCGGCGGATGGCTCGATTTCGGTGCAGGACAACGGGCGGGGGATTCCCGTGGACCCGCATCCGAAATTGAAAAAACCGGCGGTGGAGGTGGCGCTGACCATGCTGCACGCGGGGGGCAAGTTTGATCACGGCAGCTACAAGGTGTCGGGCGGCTTGCACGGGGTGGGGGTGAGCTGCGTGAACGCGTTGAGCGAATGGATGGAGGTGGAGGTTCGGCGCGCGGGCAAGATTTATCGTATGCGCTTCGAGCGGGGCGTCACCAAATCGCCGCTGGAGGTTATTGGCTCGTGCGATGACCAGGGGACGAAGGTTACGTGGTATCCAGATGAGCAGATTTTTTCCACGCTGGAGTATTCGTGGGATATTTTGGCGGCGCGTTTGCGCGAGCTGGCGTTTCTGAATCACGGCATTGAAATTATCCTGAAGCAGGAAAATCACGATGGCAGTTTCCGCACGGAGACGTTCCGCTATGACGGCGGCATCAGTGAGTTTATTCTGCACCTGAACAGGAACAAGGTGGCGCTGCACCCGCAGGTGATTTATTTCGAAAAAGAGCAGGATGGCGTGACGGTGGAAATCGCCATGCAGTACAACGACAGCTATACGGAGTCGGTGCTGACCTACGCGAACAACATCAACACGATTGAGGGGGGCACGCATCTGAGCGGGTTCCGCTCGGCGTTGACGCGGGTGGTGAACGCGTATGGCCGCGCGAACAAATTGCTGAAGGAAGAGGACGCGATGTCCGGCGATGACATTCGCGAGGGCCTGATGGCTGTGGTGAGCGTCAAAGTGCCGGATCCGCAATTTGAGGGGCAAACCAAGACCAAGCTGGGGAATAGCGAGGTCGAGGGCATTGTGTCGTCGGTGGTCAACACGGCGTTGAGCACATTTTTTGAAGAGAATCCCGCCGTAGCCCGCAGGGTGGTGGAAAAGGGCGTGCTGGCGGCGCGGGCGCGCGAGGCGGCGCGTCGGGCGCGCGATTTGACGCGTCGCAAGGGCGCGCTGGATTCCGCGGCGCTGCCCGGCAAGCTGGCGGACTGCTCGGAGCGCGACCCCGCGCTGTGCGAGCTGTTCCTGGTGGAAGGTGATTCGGCGGGCGGCTCGGCCAAGCAGGGGCGCGACCGCACGTTTCAGGCGATTTTGCCGTTGCGTGGCAAAATTTTGAATGTGGAAAAGGCGCGGCTGGACCGCATGCTGAACAATCAGGAAATTCGCACGATTATTACGGCCATTGGCGCGGGGATTGGCACGGATGATTTTGACATCAGCAAGGCGCGCTACCACAAGATTATTATTATGACCGATGCCGACGTGGACGGTTCGCATATTCGCACGTTGCTGTTGACGTTTTTCTACCGGCAAATGCCGCAGTTGATTGAGCGCGGGTATGTTTATATTGCGCAGCCGCCCCTGTATAAAATCAAGCGCAAGAAGCAGGAGCGTTACATTGACAACGACAGGCATTTGTCGCGTGTGCTGATTGAAATGGGTCTTGAAGACGTGCGGTTGCTGAACCGGGATGGCACGCCAGCCATTGAGCCAGACAAGATGGCTGACGTTCTCAAAATCCTGGAGGAAATTGAGTATGTCACGGAGTTGCTGGCGCGCAAGAACGTGGATTTTGATGACTACATCAAGCGCTATGACGCTGAAAACAACCGTTTGCCGTTGTATCGCGTGCGGGTGATTCCGCCCGGCGGCGATATTGAGAATCAGGAAATTCATCTGGCGTTTTCCGACGAGGAAATGCGGCTGATTCGCGAAGGCGCTGAGCAGCGGATGGGGCCGTTGGACCCCTCCCAATTCAAATGGGATGAGTTGCATCAGGCGCCGGGCCTTGTGAAACAATTCACCCAACTGAAGGCGCGCGGTTTTGGCATCGAAACGTTGTTGCGCAGCGAAGAGCCGATTCTGGATGCCACGGTGGATGGCAAGAAAATCCCGCTGCATGCGTTGGGCGATTTGCTCAATTTGGTGCGCGAGGTTGGGCGGAGGGGCTTGAGCATTCAGCGTTACAAGGGCTTGGGTGAAATGAATCCCGAGCAGTTGTGGGAAACCACGCTGGAGCCGAGCAAGCGCAAGCTGTTGCAGGTGCAACTGGATGACGCCGTGCGCGCGGATGAGATTTTCACCATTCTGATGGGCGACGAGGTGGAGCCGCGCCGCGCATTCATTGAGGAAAACGCGCTGAATGTGCGCAACTTGGATGTGTAGGCCGCAGGCGGTGAAGCGGGAGGCATGACCGGAACGTTGCCGGGCGCGGTCCGCTGCTGATGATTTGAACGTGTTAAGGATGGAACGATGAGCGATGAAGTGAAAAACGAGAGCGACGACGAAACCACGGATGCTGGCGAAATGCCGGTGGTGGCGCCTCAAAATGTGATGGACCGCGTGGAGCGGATAAACGTCGAAGAGGAGATGCAGCGGGCCTACATTGATTACTCGATGTCGGTGATTGTCGGGCGTGCGCTGCCGGATGTGCGCGACGGGCTCAAGCCCGGCAACCGGCGCATTCTGTTTGCCATGCGCGAGCGCGGCTGGACGCATGCCAAGGCGTTCGTCAAGTGCGCCAAGGTGGTTGGCGAAGTCATTGGTAATTATCATCCCCACGGCGACGCGGCGGTGTATGACACGCTGGTGCGCATGGCGCAGGATTTTTCCATGCGTTACATGCTCATCCGGGGGCAGGGGAACTTCGGCAGCATTGATGGCGACCCGGCGGCGGCCTACCGTTACACGGAGTGCAAACTCGGCAAGCTGGCCGAGGAATTGCTCGCGGACATTGATAAAGACACCGTCGAAATGAAAAAGAATTTCGACGAGTCGCTGTATGAGCCGACGGTTCTGCCGGCCCGCATTCCCAATTTGCTGATTAACGGCTCCACGGGTATTGCCGTCGGCATGGCCACCAACATCCCGCCGCACAATCTCGGCGAGGTGGTGGATGGCGTTGTTCACCTGATTGACAATCCCGATGCGACGATTGCCGAGTTGATGCAGTTCATACAGGGGCCGGATTTTCCGACGGGCGGCATTTTGTATGGCCGCGCGCCCATTCGTGACATGTATGAAGCCGGGCGCGGCCTGCTGCGGCTGCGCGGCAAAGCCACCATAGAGCCGTGGAAGGCCGATCGCGAGCGGATTATCATCACGGAGATTCCCTACACGGTCAACAAGGCGACCATGATTGAAAAAATCGCGGACCTCGTCCACGAGAAGCGGCTCGAAGGCATCAGCGATTTGCGCGATGAGTCCGACAAGGACGGCATTCGCGTGGTGATTGAACTGAAGAAGGGCGAAATCGGCCAGGTGGTTTTGAATAACCTTTACAAGCAAACGCAACTGGGCGGGACCTTTGGCGCGATTATGTTGGCGATTGATCGCGGTCGCCCGCACGTGATGGACCTCAAGGAACTGCTGACGTGCTTTATTGAGCATCGCTTTGATGTGTTGACGCGGCGCACGCGGTTTGAATTGCGCGAGGCGGAGGCCCGCGCCCACATTCTCGACGGGTTGCTCAAGGCGCTGGATTACTTGGATGAAGTTGTGCGGATTATCCGCGCCGCACCCAACCGCGATGTGGCCCGTGTGCAGTTGATGGGGCGGTTCGGTTTCACCGAAATTCAGGCCAACGCCATTCTCGATATGCGCTTGTATCAGTTGACCGGTCTCGAGCGCGAAAAATTGGAGGCCGAGGCGCGCGCGCTTCATGAGCGCATTGCCTATCTCAAGGAGTTGCTGGCCGACGATCGCAAACTTTACGGCGTGATGAAGGATGATTTGCTGGCCATCCGCAAGGATTACGCCGATGCGCGCCGCACCGAGATTGTGACGGATGATGGCGATTTGGATATCAAGGATCTCATCGCCGATGAAGATTGCGTGATTTCGCTTTCTCACGCCGGCTATGTCAAGCGCACGCCCACCAGCGTGTATCGCGAGCAAAAGCGCGGCGGCAAGGGCGTTGTGGGCATGAATACCAAGGATGAAGACTATGTGGAACACGTCTTCAACTGCTCGGCTCACGATGGGATGCTGTTCTTTACGGAGAAGGGCCGGATGTATCTCAAGATGGCCTACGAAATTCCCGAAGGCGCCCGCGATTCGCGCGGCAAGGCGCTCGTGAATCTGCTGGAGATTCAGGGTTCCGAAAAAATCGCGGCGATTATCCCCGTGCGCGGGTTTGATACCGATCAAAACCTGCTTTTTGCCACGGAGCGCGGCACCATCAAGAAAACAGCTTTGCGCATGTATCAGAATGTGCGCGCGACGGGCATCATTGCCATCAACATTGAGGAGGGCGACCGTCTGATTGGCGTGGAGCTGACCAGCGGCGAGGATGACATCCTGCTGGTGACGCGCCGGGGCGTCGGGATTCGCTTTCATGAAGCCGATGCCCGTCCGATGGGGCGCGCTACGGCGGGTGTGCGGGGCATTCGGCTGGCCGCGGGCGACGCGGTTGAGGCCATTGAGGTGGTTAAAGACGACGCAATGCTGCTGACCGTCACGGAAAAGGGCTTCGGCAAGCGGACGTCTTTCAGCGAGTATCGCACGCAAAAGCGCGGCGGGAGCGGCGTGATTGCCAACGAGCTGACCGCCAAAACCGGCGACCTCGTCACGGCCTTGAGTGTTCGTGAACAAGATGCCATTATGATTGTCACCAAGAAGGGAACGATGATTCGCATGCCGGTGGACGGCATCCGCGTGACCGGGCGTTCCGCTCAAGGTGTGATTTTAATCAATCTGGACGATGGCGATGTGGTTATGAGCGCCACGCCGGTTGAACCGGAGGACGAAAGCAACGGAGCACCCGCGGCGGAAGCCGGGGAGGAGAGCGACGGAGCCACCGCGCCGGTTGAGCCGGAAGCCGGGGACGAAACGCCCGGCCAGGAGACACCATGAAAAAATTAGTCATCTGGATCGGGATGTTGGCACTGGCGCTGTCGGTCAGCGCCGCTTTGCCTGTTATGGAGGATGGGGGCTATGCCGAGGATGATGCGCTGCTGACGTGGCGCACCTCCAGCCGCTGGCAGGCAAGCCTGCTCTATGGCTATCTGAATCGTGATGTCACGATGGATGATGTCACTCTTCAGCTTCGGGCGGATATTGTGGAGGCGTCTGTGGGCGTCAGCCCCTGGCCCTGGCTGTTGCTCTACGGCCAGGTGGGCGGTTCGCAGGCGCGGCTGAACCCCGTTATGCGCGATGATTCCGGCGCCGGCGCTGGCGGCTTGCTGGGCGCGCAACTCAACTTGTGGCAAATTTATCCGGCGCGTGAGGCCACGGCGTGGCGCTTGCTGTTGCAGGTGGTCGGTGAAGTCAGCTATCGCACCGCGAGCGATGATGTGGCGGGGGACCTCGAATGGACGACGGGCACCGTCATGCTGCCATTTTTTTACCATCTGACTCTTGCGCGTTCGGAGCTTAACGCCCGTGCCGCAGATTTTCACAGTCTGGCGATTTACGCGGGGCCGGAGGTTTCCTGGATGGATGGCAACTGGACGCACGGCGGAATCAAGCGCAGTTTTCGGGAGGAGGATTCCGTGGGCGCGGTGGTGGGGGCGGAATTGTGGCTGATTGAGCATCTCTCCTTTGGCGTTCGCGCGGAGTGGCTGGGCGAGCGCACCAGCGGCCAGATGAACGTTCGTTATCGCTTCTGAATCTGACCCGAGGTCGTGCCGTGAGTGCTCGTATTCTGGATGGCAAAAGTCTCGCCGCTGAACTTCGCGCGGAAATTGCCGCCGATGCCGCCGCGTTTCGCGCGGCGCACGGCCGCGCGCCCGGGCTGGGCGTGATTCTGGTCGGCGATGATCCGGCCTCGCGCTCTTATGTCACCAGCAAGCAGAAGGCGTGTGCGGCCGCGGGCATTCAGTCGCGCGAAATTGCCCTGCCGGCGACGGCCAGCCAGGCGGAGATTCTCGCGGCGGTTCGCCAGCTCAATGAGGATGAGGCCACCGACGGTGTGCTGGTTCAGTTGCCGTTGCCGGACTCAACGATGGAGGCCGATGTGTTGGCCGCCGTTGACCCCGCCAAGGATGTGGATGGATTTCACGCGCTCAACATCGGGCGTCTTGTGCAGGGGAAGCCGGCGCTGGCGCCTTGCACGCCTTGTGGTGTTTTGGAGTTGTTGCGCCGCGTCGGGATTCCGCTGGCCGGCGCGAATGTGGTGGTGATTGGGCGCAGCCAGATTGTGGGGCGTCCGCTATCCATTCTGCTTTCGCAAAAAGGAACGGATGCCACGGTTACGCTATGCCATACCCGCACGCGTGATTTGCCCCAACACACCCGCGCGGCGGACATTGTGATTGTTGCGGCGGGCCGTCCGAACACCCTCACGGCCAACATGGTGAAGCCCGGCGCGGTCGTGGTGGATGTCGGGGTGAACCGGGTGCCTGATGCGAGCCGTGCCAGCGGCTATCGTCTGGTGGGCGATGTGGATTTTGCCGCCGTTGCCGCCCGCGCCTCCGCCATCACGCCGGTTCCCGGCGGTGTCGGCCCTCTCACGGTTGCCATGCTCCTGCGTAATACTCTCACGGCCGCCCGCGCCCGTCTTACCCTGCCGTCATGATTCGCGTTCTCAATCTATATTTACTGGCGGATTTTCTCAAAAACGTTTTGGTGGCGGTTGTCGTGCTGACATTCGTGATGTACGTTGGCGCGGTTATACAGGCTATTGATTATATGTCGCGCGGGATTTCCGGCCCGCTTATTTTAAAGATTTTCTCACTCAATATTCCTTTCACGCTTTCCTTTGTGATTCCCATGGGCACCCTCACGACGGTGTTGCTGCACTTCGGGCGACTTTCTGCGGATGGGGAAGTCACGGCGCTCAAGGCCAGCGGCGTCAGTTTGTGGCAGATTTCCGCGCCATTTCTTTTCGGCGCGATTTTGCTGTCCACATTTTGCCTGTATCTCAATGCCGAGCTTGCGCCGCGCAGTCACTTTGCCCGCCGCCAAATGTTGCGCGATTTGGGCGAGGAAGACCCGCTGGCTCTGCTGGATGAAGGCCGCTTTGTCAGCGATTTTCCCGGGGTTAAAATCTATGTCGGCAAAAAGGACCGCACGCAACTGGAGGACGTGATTCTTTCGAAGACCGATGACAATGGCGCACGAACGGAGGTTCGGGCCCAGTCCGGGCAGATCAGCATTGACCGCACGAACCACATCATGAACATCGTGTTGTACAAGGCGCGCCTGGTGGAGTTTGACAAGTCCGCGCCCACGGATATTGCCAAGGCCCGCAATCTCAGCGCGGACCGCTATCCGCTGGCCGTGGATTTGCGAAAAATACTCACCAAGGAAAAAATCAATAAAAAGCCTTCCGACATGACCTTTACGGAGCTGGTGCAATCCATCCGGATGATTCGTCAGGCGTTTCCCGATATTCGCGAAGAAGATATTCCCCGGCAACGCGCCAAGATGGCCGTGGATGCCAACAAGCGGCTGAGTCTGGCGCTTTCGTGTTTTTCTTTTACGCTACTGGCTATTCCCCTTGGGATACGCTCGCATCGGCGCGAATCTTCCATTGGCATTGGCATCGCGCTGGTGCTGCTATTCTTCTATTACCTGTTCATTATTATCGCTGACGCCATGGTGGACCGCCCCGAATGGCGTCCGGAGTTAATCCCCTGGATTCCCGTTTTAGGCAGTCAGATTATTGGTTTCTGGCTGCTGCACCGCAACCGTTAAGGGCGAATTCTGTTATTGCGGTGGAGCAGGGCCAGTGCGCCCAGCGAAGCGGCGACAATGACGCATGTCAGGAGAAGTGTTTCCGGCGTTTGCCGGGTGGTGGCGGCGGTGCCAAGAAAGGCGGCGATTGCCGCGCCGGGCAGGAATCCGATGGCGGAGCCGAGGAGAAAGGCGCGTCGTGAAATTCCACCCGCCGCCAACAGCAGCGTCAGGATGGCTCCCGGCACGGGAAGTTGGCGGATGACCGCTACCTGCAGCGCGTTTGGGGCGGCGTGTATTTCGAGCCAGCCCTTCCATTTTGCGGGGATGATGTCCTCCAGAAAGGCGGCGGAGGCGAGCCGCCCGAATTCGTAGGTCAGGGCGGCGCCGGCGAGCGCGGAGGGAAGCGAAAGCAACAGTCCGGGAAGGCCGCCGAAAATGGCGCCTGCAAGGGCGCTGGTCCAGAGGCGGGGGATGCCACATGCGCAAAGGAGTGTGTTCAGGACGAAAAAGGCCGTGGCAGTTTGCGCGGCACCATGTGAATGGAGCCAGTCGCGCACGGCTTCGGCGTGCAGCAACCAATTTTCGAATGCGTCCGCGTACAGGCTCATGATTAGGACGAGAGCGGTCAGAAAGAGTACCACGAATGATTTTGTGGCAGGATGTTTCTGCCAATTCCGGGGCTGGTGGGGGAGGGCGCTCATGGGGCGGAAGGGGGCGGCGAGGGATTCTGCTCCCCGGCATTGACAACATACGCGGCCCAGATGAACCGCTTGGAACCCATGCGGAATGCGCCGGTTTCTACGATGCCGGGGAAACGGGATTCAAGGGATGCCGCATCCTTCTCCATGAAGATGGCGAGCCCGCGCCCCTGCTCCGCCATCGCGAGGAGGGTGTCCTCGTCCTCCTCGCAACGAAGGCCGGTTCGCCCGGCATGGAGCGCGAGAGTTTCGCCGTTGATGTGGTAGAGGATGAGGCGTCCGTCTTCGGGGATGTACTGGGCGGCGAGGGGGGCGATGGCGCGGGGGATTTTGATTTCGTCGAAGTCGGGGAAGACGGTCCATCCGCAGATGGCAAAGGTGGCGCAGGCAGCGGCGGTGAATCGCTTGAGCCATTGCGGGTCCGGTCGGCGCAGCATCCATGTTGCTGCCGCGGCGACAGAAGCCAGAAGCGTCCACGGCCAGATGTGCAGGGTTCCCAACGAGAAAACCACCCTCTCGTTCGTGGCCAAAGATGGGATGTCGTTGTGCAAGATGATGGCCAGCGCCGCGCCTATGCTCACGACGGCCAAGGCCGCAAAGATGGCCGTGGCCATTTTCCGGCACACGGCCGAGGCATTCAGGTCGTCCCAGGCGGCGGCGATCATCATCGCCAGCGCCGGCATGGCGAAGAGGATGTAGAGATTGCGCTTGCTGACGGGGATGGAGAAGAAGACGACAACGTAGAGAGCCCATACGGCGAGCTTGCGGAGCAGGGCGGGATTGGATTTGCGGAGCCCGATGATGGCAGAGGGAGCGAAGAGCGCCCAAGGGAGGAAGCCGAGGGGGAGGTGCAACAGATAGTAGAAGGGCGACTGGAGATGGCCACGTCCACCGGCGGCGCGTGAAATATTTTGAGTGTAGAGAATCTTGTGCAGATAGCCGTCCGGGGCATCGCCGAAATAGCAGGTGGCGAGCCAGGCGAGAGGAACCGCCAGAGCGATGAGGATGCCCGGAATGAGAAGGGTTGAGCGTGTGCGCGGGCCGGGATTATGACGTGTTGCAATTCTGAGGCAGAGATAGACGCCCAAGGGGATGAGAAGGCCGACGGGTCCTTTGGCCAGAACCGCGAAGCCCATTAGCAGGAAGGCCGCCCAAGGGAGGCGGTCGGGGTGGTGGCGGTCGTTGCGCAACAGCAGATACAGCGCCGAGGATTCGAGACCAAGCAGGAGGGCGTCAATTTGTCCCATGCCGCCAACCTGCCAGAAGAGCAGGGAAGAGCTGAGGACGGCCAGCGTGCGGAGCGCAAAAACTTTATTGCCCCAGAAATTCGCGATGCCGTACATGGATAACAACGATAAAAACACGCCGATGAACGAGGGCAGGCGCGAGCCGAAGGGAAGGGGCAGGAGGGTTTCGCCGAGGTTGATGAGCCAGAACATCAGCGGGGGTTTTTCCCCGTAGGTGACGCCGTGGCGGTGCGGGATGATCCAGTCGCCGGTTGCGGCCATTTCGCGGGCGACATAGACAAAGCGCGCTTCGTCAGGTTCCCAGTAGCCCCGGATGGCGTGCATGCCGCCCCAGAGCAGCAAGGTCCAGAGCAACAGCAGGAGGGGAATCGAGGCGAGACGCAGATGTCGCAAGTTACTGTTCACTTGAATCTTGTCCCGAGCGTTTGTCAGAAGGGCTTGTCTGGATGTCCGTCACCGCGAATGGGCGGGTGCGACTTTTGAGCCAGGCGACGCCACGCAGGTCGCGGAGGGTGCGTTTCAGCCGGTGGAAGTTCGTGTACTTGCTCTTGCCCGCCATACGACTGCGGTGGGCGACTGGAATTTGGACGATGCGGGCCCCGCGCAGGGAGGCGAGCATGGGCAGGAAGCGGTGCATGCCATCCCAGTATTGAAGATGTTTGAGCATCGGTGCGCGAAACGCCTTCAACGAACAGCCGGTGTCTATAATCTCGTCGCCAAGGATTGCCCGGCGGTATGCATTCGCCAAACGACTGGCGAGGCGCCTCGAAGGGGAGTCGTTTCGCCGGGCGCGGTAACCGCAGCAGATGTCGGCCTCGTCGAGCGAGGCCACCAGACGCTTGATGTCGGCCGGGTCGTTTTGGCCGTCGGCATCCATGAGAACGATGATGTCGCCCGTTGCGGCCTGGATTCCAGCCCAGAAGGCGGCGCTCTGTCCGGCATTGGGTTCGAGTCGAAAGGCGCGAACGCCGGGGTGCGAAGCGGCAAAATCAGCGATTAAGGCGGACGAACCGTCCGTTGAGCCATCATCCACGACGATTATTTCGTGGAGCGGCGCGGATTCGAGGACACGGTAAAGTTCGTCAAGAACGGGGACGATGCAATCGGCCTCGTTGTGGACGGGCATGATGACGCTGACGAGATTTTTCTCGGTTTTCATTTGTGAGAGATTGAGGCGGATGTTGATTAAGAAATACTTAAAGATGTTTGGACGGCGCTTGATTGAGCTACCCGGGAACGGTACTCCTATCATGCCTTGCCCGCAACCCTAATCCTTAGCGACCCGGG
>DBPO01000044.1 GCA_002304915.1 Verrucomicrobia bacterium UBA1418 | reverse complement strand
CCCCTCCCACCGCCCCGCCGGCACCTTTATACGCGGAAAAGTCATCGCCCCCGACACCGGCGAAACCCTCGACACCGCCCTCCTGCTCATTTTCAAAGCCCCCCACTCCTACACCGGCGAAAACTCCGTCGAAATCCAGTGCCACGGCGGCACCCAAACCGCCCAACGCATCCTGAACGCCCTGTTTTCCACCGGCGCCCGCCAAGCCGAACCCGGCGAATTCACCAAACGCGCCTTCCTGAACGACAAAATGGACCTCACCCAGGCCGAAGCCGTTGCCGACCTCATCCATGCCCGCTCCGAACGCGCCGCCCGCCTCGCCACCGCCCAGCTAAAAGACACCCTCGGCCAGAATATACGCCTCATCTACGACCAACTCCTTGCCGAAGCCGCCGATGTCGAAGCCATGCTCGATTTTGCCGATGATGAACTCCCCCAAACAGTTCCGACCGAAATTTCCCGCCGCATAGAAGCCACAAAAGCCCAAATTCAGACCCTTTTAGCCACCTGGCAGGAAGGCCACGTCCTGCGCGAAGGCGCGCGCGTCGTCATCGCCGGCGCCCCCAATGTTGGCAAATCCACCCTCATGAACCAACTCACCGGCCGCAACCGCGTCATTGTCTCCCCCCAACCCGGAACCACCCGCGACACCATCGAAGAACCCCTCAATTTGCAAGGATACCCCATCCACCTCACGGATACCGCCGGATTGCGCTCCACCACCAGCCAAATCGAGCAAGAAGGCATCCGCCGCACCCAACAAGCCCTGAACGAAGCCGATTTAATCATTTACATGCTCGACGCCTCACAAAATCTCTCTACCGACGAAAAAAACTTCCTTAAGGAACACAAAACCTCAAATATTTTGGTTTTAATCAACAAAATAGACCTCGAACAAGTCATTTTCACCAAAAATCTCCCTGATTTCGACGTTTTAGAAATTTCCCTCAAAAAAGAACCCAAAATTCCCCAAATCTGCGAAAAAATTGTCGCAAAAATCGTCAAAACACCCCCCTCCAGCGATTCCTCCGAATTTGCCATCTCCCTACGCCATAAAATCCACCTCGACGCCGCCCTGAAAGAGATACATCTCGCCCAAAAATTGCTCCAAACCGCCTCCGAATCCGACTATTTGCTCGCCGCCACCCATTTACGCGCCGCAATGGAGAAAATCGGCCACATCTTCGGCAAAAACTGCCCCGAAGACCTCCTGAATCAAATATTTTCAAGGTTCTGTGTCGGAAAATAACCCCCTCCCTCCCCCGCTTCGCGCATCCGTGCAAAAAATTTCCCGCATGGCCCCCAAAATAAGTCCCATCCATTCTATTGGCCGCTCCTGTAGCTGCGCTCGTTGTGCGCAGAGGCTGTTCATGGCTGTCTGATTTTCAGAAAGGAGCGATGGCGTCCCGCCGCCGAACTGTAGCTGCGCTCGTTGAGCGCAGAGGCTGTTCCGCTCCCCTCCGAACCAATGCACCAGCGGGCGCATCTACAGCAACGCCCCATTGCGCCGTTTGCGTTTCGTTCGCGCCCATTGCGTTAAATGGCTGTTCGGCTTCCCCTGACCTGAAATCTGACCTCCGACCTCTTTCCCCTCGGCTGTTCCCTGAACCCTTTCCTCCCCTTCCCCACCCGTCCAAATACTCTAATGGTTAATTAACCATGGAATGTTGCGAGTTGAAATGCCTGATTTTAAAGGGTTTTCTTCACATGGGGGGCCATTTAATACTTAACAAACTTTGTAATTTTTAGCTATAACTTTTTGTCCCTCAATAAATTGCAACTATTCAAAAATATGAGTCAAAAATCCACTTTTTCAAACTTCTGAAAATTTTGCGCATATTTCCCTTATTTTTGATGGTTTTCGGATTTTCTATTGCCCCCCAAAACGCTGCTTTTCCGTTTTTCGCTGCCCATCTCCGTCCGTGTTTGTCCCATGGAGGAGACCCATCCGACCTGTTTTTCCCCTCCCCCCCTCCCTCGCCCTTTCCCAACAGAGAGCCCCCAACCGCCTTGCTTTAGCACCCATTTTATGCCAAATTGACGGTTCATCAGAGGAAAATATGGATAAATACTTGGCCATATATTTGCTAGTGATAGCGCTGCTCAACGGTGGTCTGGTACTCCCTGCAAGCCGCGCCCAAGACAAAATAATCTCCGTTCGCCCGAGTCCGGCTATGGACATTACCGATGCCATTGCTATCGCAATGCAGTATGTCACCGACAAAAACCTCGATATATCCCGGCATTTTTTGCAAAGTGTTGTTTATCACGATTCAGGCCCATGGACGAAATCTCAGATGGGAAATGGTCCCTACTGGCAGATAATCTACGAAATGGGACAATACGTTGATGGCGGCCAGATACTTATACTGGTTTATATGGACAAATCAGTGAGCCACACCTATGGCAAGTGATTTCGAAGGCAAATTACAACTGTCGGAGAAACCGGCGAATATTACATCGTCACATTCTTCCAGCCCCCGCAGCCGGATATTCATGTGAGGTTTATCTAACATTAACTGCTGCAATTAGATACAGAAACTTAATTTTTGCAAAAGGTCTCTCCTGTCGCACGATTTTGGCGAGTGTCCGCGCACGAAGACCTCAAAGTTATGCCGCGCGAATTGTGTCAAGGCTCATGGCCCGATATGATTTTAATTACCAGGTTCCCCCACCCTCGTTTGCGAATGACGTTCGCGTGCGCCCCCCCTCCCTCCCCGCGTCCGCGAAATTCATCGCGCATGTAAATGTCTTTTGTCGTTGTGCGCGCAAGTGGCATGAAATTCAGCGTATTCCATCCGTCCGTTTGGCGTGGGCGTCTTTTCGGGCTTTTGCACATTTCCTAAATAAAGTCAGGCGGCGATTGCAAAACTTATCCACAGCTTCTCAACAGGCGGCGCCAAACGCATTTCATGCGTAAAAGCTTTGTTTTTCGCACAAATTAGGTATTCTAGGCCAAAATTTGTGGATTTTATGATAAATGATTAAATCGTATGATGTTATCGTGATTGGCGCGGGCCACGCCGGCTGCGAAGCCGCTTTGGTGGCGGCCCGACTCGGCGCGAATACCGCGCTGGTGACCATGGGGCCCGAAGCGGCCGCCCGGTTGTCCTGCAATCCTTCCATTGGCGGGATTGCCAAATCGCATATGGTGTTTGAACTGGATGCCTTGGGCGGCGAAATGGCGCTGAACACCGATTGCACCGGAATCCAGTTTCGGGTGTTGAATCGCCGCAAAGGTCCGGCCGTGCGCGCAAACCGTGTGCAATGCGACAAACCGGCGTATTCCGCCCGGATGTATGCGGTTTTGCGCGCACAAGAGAATTTAACGCTCATAGATGACGAAATAACGTCCATTTCCGTCAAAAATGAGCGGGTTTCGGGTGTTTTTGGCGAAAAATCGGGCTTTTTGCCCGCAAAATCGGTTATTTTGACCGCCGGTACCTTTCTGCGCGGGAAAGTCTATATCGGCAAAAAAATCATCCCCAGCGGCCGTTTGGGTGAGCCGGCGGCCGAAAAATTGAGCCTCCAGCTTCAGGAGTTGGGATTTCAGACGGAACGCCTCAAAACCGGCACACCGCCGCGGCTGCATAAGAATAGCATACGTTACGAAGCGACCAAAATCCAGCCCGGCGAGACACCGCCGCCGTTTTTCAGTTGGATTTGCCGTGCGCAGCGGGAAATGTTCCACGTGGAACAAACCGAAGGCGAAAATTCAAAAAAAACCGCTTCCAGGGGAAATGTTCCACGTGGAACATTCGATTTGCCGCCATTTTCGCCGTGGATTCCCGGTTCCAACCAAATTCCGTGCTGGTTGACGCATACCACGCCGGAAACGCTGGCCATTATTCGGGAGCATTTGCCGGATTCCGCACTTTATGGCGGGCTTATTGAGGGCACCGGCGTGCGTTATTGTCCGTCCATTGAGGACAAAGTCGTTAAGTTTTCCTCGCAGAGCCATCACCATGTCTTTATTGAACCGGAAGGGCGCGAGGTGCCGGAGATTTATCCCAACGGCACGTCCAACAGCTTGCCGCTGGATGTTCAACACCGAATGATTCATTCCATTCCCGGGCTTGAAAATGCCGAGTTTCTGGCGCCGGGGTATGCCATCGAATATGACTTCTTTGTGCCGACCCAATTGTTCCATACCTTGGAAACGAAGAGGGTGGGGGGCCTCTATTTCGCGGGACAGGTGAACGGCACCACCGGCTATGAGGAGGCAGCCGCGCAGGGGATGATTGCCGGGGCAAATGCTGCATTGCAACTCATTGGGGGAGAGCAAGTTATATTAAAACGGCACGAGGCGTATATCGGGGTGATGATTGACGATTTGGTGACCAAGGGAACCGATGAACCGTACCGGATGTTCACGTCGAGGGCCGAGCACCGGCTGTTGTTGCGGCAGGATAACGCCATCTTCCGCATGGCGGATTTCGCGGGAAAACTGGGCATTGTTCCGGCGCGCCGTCTGCGGGAGGTTCGCGACTGGGAAAGGGCCATCGCCGAGGAAATCGCGCGGCTGAAGACGACTTTTCAGGATGGCGCGTCGCTGGCGCAAATTTTGAAGCGGCCGGAGATGGATTATGCGACGTTGCCGGGGCGCCAAGCCCATTTGCCGCCCGAAGTGCGCGAACAGGTCGAGTTTGAGCTGAAATATGAGGGCTATATTGAGCGCGAATACCGCCAGATTGAAAAATCGGCTCAGGATGCGGCCCAAATGCTGCCGCCGGATGTGGATTATCGCTCTATTCACACGCTTCGCTTTGAATCGCGCGAAAAATTAGCAGCCGTTCAACCCCGTGATTTGGCCCAGGCCGCCCGGATTCCCGGCGTTACGCCGGCCGATATTGCCATTTTAGCCGTCTGGCTCAAAAAATATCGCGCGAGTTCGGAGAAATGAGGATACGTTCGGGCAATTTCGGCTTATTGATGGGGCTAAAATCATTTTCAAATATTACAAAAAGTGAATCTAGTTATTGCAATAACCAGAACTACATATTGCAATAACCAGATTCGCTTTCTGCAATGGTTCGGTGTTGGTGAATGATGAAAATTTGTGACACATGCGGGAATGAAATCGCTGATGTGGTGTCTGTATGCCCATTTTGTGAGCATGCGGTGGCGGTGACGTTTCGGCGGGAGCCGGTGGTTCGCGTGCGGACGATTAATATTGAGTCGGGGATGCCGACGGTGGAGGAAGGGCGCGGGCGGCTGGAGCGTAAGTTGGATGATGCGCGGCAACGGGGCGTGCGTGTGGTGCGGGTGATTCACGGATGGGGTTCATCGGGCAAGGGCGGGCAGTTGCGGAGCGCGTGCCGGGCGTTGTTGCATCGGGAATTGAAGGCCAGGCGGTTGCGGGCCGTTGTGCATGGCGAAAATTATTCGCGGACGACGGGCGCGGGGCGCGAGCTGATGGCGCGTTACAGCGAGTTGCGCAGGAGTGAGCGGACCGATGCGAAGAATCCCGGTATCACCATGGTTGAGTTATAGCGCGGCGAAAGGGGATCGCGGGTTGTGCGAGGGTGGGGGAGGGTGTACCATGCCGCCGTATGAAGGAGGAGTGCAACAGTTCGCTTCCTATTTCCGCGCAAGTTGCGGCGTGGTTGCGTGACATCGAGCAGCACCAGAGGGATGTGCTGAGCGAGTGGCATCGGCATGAGGCGACTTGGGCGGTGTCGCTGCCGGAATTACTGGGGGTGGTGGAGGTGCCGGGGAAGCGGATTCGTCCGCGGCTGTTTTTGCTGATTCTGGGGTTGTGCGGAGGGGGGTACGGGGCGGCGGCGCGGGATGTGGCGGCGGCGCTGGAGCTGTATCACGGTGTTACGCTGATGTATGACGATATTCAGGATAACGCGCAGACGCGACGGGGCGAACCGGCGCATTACACCACGTATGGGGTGAGTGCGACGATGAGTTTGTGCGTCATTCTGGAGCGACAGGTGAATCGGATGCTGTTGGAAAGTTCGGCGCTGGAGCGTCCGGTTTGTCTGGAGCTGATTCGCCGGTTGAATGAGATGCATTTGGAGATGGGGGTGGGGCAGATGGCGGAGACGGCGTGGGTGCGCGACGGGGTGTTGGATATCGCGGGGGATTTGTATTGGCGCATGGTGGCGAGCAAAACCGGCGCATTGTTTGCTTTTGCGGCGGAGACGGGCGCGTTTTTGGCGGGGTTGCCAGAGGCGCATCAGGCGCAGTTTCGGCGCTTTGGGCAGCGGTTGGGCGTGTTGTTTCAAGTGGTGGATGATTTCGCGGATATTTTCTTGCCGGATACCGATGGCAAGCCGCGCCGACAGGATTTGCGGGAGGCGAAGCGGACGTTGTTTTTATTGGAGGCGCGCCGCGTGTTGCCGGAGGCGGAGCGGGCGGAGTTGGACCGCTTGTTTTTGGAGGCGCGGCGGACGGAGGCGGATGTGGCATGGCTGGCATCGCGAGTGGCGACAAGCGGCATTCGTGCGGAGGGGGAGCGCGTGATTCAGCGGCAGGCGGCGGATGTGAGGGCGGAGCTGGAGCGGTTGGTGGGGCTGGTGATTGGGGAGGCCAGCGCAAATGAGAGGAACCAGCGGGGCCAATTCGCGATTGCTTTGCGGGAGCTGGTGATGGATGTTTGCCGGGGCAACGGGTGACGCGCAGGTAATTACCTTCGCGGGGGAATAATGAAGGGGAGCGTGGCTTGTGACTGGCATTGCACGGCGGTGCCATCGCGTACCACCAGCGTCAGGGTGTGTGCGCCGGGGCTGAGGCCGGAGAGGTCGAAGGGATATTCCAATTCGTATGAGCGCGCGGAACCGAGGTGTAGGGCGACGGCGGCGCGGCCGGTTTGTCCATCCATGACGAGGTTGGTTGTGCCGGCGGTGATGCCGATGTAGAGGGCGGGCGCGAAGCCTTGTTCGGCGCTGACGGAAAGCGGGAGCGGGTTGCCTTCGTCGTCGAGCGGGGCGGCGGTCGAAAGTTCCATGCGGTCGGCCTTGGCGTTGGCGATTACTTTCCCGCGGGACTGGGTGTTGATGGCCCAGGCGAGGCCGGCGGTTGCGGCGAACAGGTCTTCGCCGGGGGCAATGGTGTAGGAGTAGCGGTCGGGGCCGATTTGGACGGAGACTTCGTTGCCGACTGGGGCGAGTGGGCGCGCAATGGGGGTGTGATGGCGGCCATCGAGGTAGAGGTCTAGATACACGGGCGGGGCGCCGTCCGGGTGGCTGGAGAGGGCGAGGGAGAGCGTGATGTCGCCATCCAAATGCATGTTGCGCGTGGGCGAGCGGATTTCCACGGCGGGGGGCGTGGCGAAGGGGGCGGCCAGCGGATCGCCGACCCAGATGCCTTGATAGGGGTTGTGGACGGACATGGCGAGGGCTTCGCCGGCGGTGAATCCGCGCGAGTACCAAAACGCTATCATGGGGTCCGGGAATTTCTTTTGGTAGGCGCAGGGTTCAAAGACGGCGCCATAGCTGGCGGTGGCGCCCAGGCGCAGCCAGTCCCAGACGGAGCTTTGGTTGTAGCAGGGATCGGGCAGCATGCCGCCGCAAGAGGTGACATGATCCGCGATGGCGCCGGGGGCGAAGACGAGTTCATTGAAATTGGAGGGGAAGTAGGCGAGTCCGGTGAGATAGCCGATGACGGGTTGTTCCGGCACCGGGCTGGCCGCGGCGTCGGTGACGAGCATGTCGCGGCGGCCAAAGAGACTCAACTGGCGCGCGACCGCGGAGTAGGTGTGATGGCGGATGTTTCGCGCGCCGTCTCCTGAGCCGCCCAGCACATAAACGCTTTTGGGGTGCGATGCCTGCGCTTCGCTACCGCGCCTGACTACGTGTTTGGCGGTTTTCATATCGGCGGCGGTCAAGATGAAAGCAATGGGGGTGTTGGTGCGGTTCCAGCCGGCGGTGGCGGTGTAGGCCATTTCGGCGGCGAAATACTGGTTGTCGGAATCCGGCGCGATGTTGCAGCGGGGCGCGTCGGGCGCCTTGGCTTTGTAGCCGTAGAAGAGCGCGGAGGTGATGCCGTTGTCGCTGTTGACGCGGGTGGGAGTGTCCATGCAGAGCACGAGATAGTGAATTTGTCCCGTCAGGTCCTGCTTGGCGATGTGTTGAAGAATGGGGGCGCGCACATCGCGCTCGAACGCTTCCAGCGAAATGGTGGGCGAGCGCGAGTTCACCTTGATGGTGCAAAGGTGCGAGGGGGGGATGCCGTGCTGTTCAGCATAAAATGCGCCCAGCGCCCGCGAATTGCGGTTGGCGCTATTCACCACGACCAGCGTGTTCAACGGGCCGCCGCCAGCCTGTACGCCAATCGGCAGCAGAACCAGCAGGAATATCCAATGGCGGAACCAACGTGTCATCGGTGGAGAAGTGTGGCGCAGGCTCCGAAAAACCGCAAGCGGGGATTTGCGCGCGGATGGGTTAAACCAAGATAAAGCGCGCGTTTTTCCACACGCCCCGGCGGGCGTTGAGCGTATCGCCGACCAGCTCAAAATGCCAAAAAGATTCGCCGCCGGCCTTTGACAAACTGCCGGCGCAATAGAGCGGGATGGACGTTTCCGGCAGAAAATAGGTGAAGGGCCGGTGATTGTGGCCGTGCAGCAGGACCAGATTTTGATGCGGGCGCAAAATCCGCAGCAGGGCGCGCGCGTTGCGCAGGCCGTGGAGATAATTGGCTTCGTCAAACGGGTAGTGCGTCAGCAGGAACACATGTTTGCGGCTGATGATTTCCGGCCTGGCCAGGAGGCTTTGCAGGGCATCGAGTTCCTGATTCGGTACGCGTCCGCTGGAGTTCCAGAATGCGAAATTCGGGCGCGCGGAATTGAAGGCAATGGCCACGGCGTCATCGCCGACCCATCGCACGAGCGGGAATCCGGTTGAGGTGATGGCATCCGGGCAATCGCTGTGCAGGCACGCGGCAAAGTATTTGCCGTAAAGCGCCGGGGATGCGCCTGTGTAGATGTCGTGGTTGCCCGGCACCGCCAGACTGCCGCGCTTGGCCAGCGCCAGAGTTTCCAACATGCGGGGTGCGCCCACCGTGTATTCGCGCTCCAGTCCGAGGTTTAAGGTGTCGCCCGTATAAAAAATATAGTCCACGGGTTCGTTCCGCAGCAGTTGGTTCAAACCGTTTAGTTTCTGGATGGCATCCCGATATTTCGTCCGGCGGCGAAACTTGAAATTCAGCAGCGCGATCATTCGCTTGGGATGCAGGATGGCCGGCGTGCGGAAGGCACCGGGCGGGAACGGCAAGTGAACATCGCTGAAATGTAAAATCCGTAAGCTCATGCAGGGAAGCGTAGCGGATGCGGCCCGTCTGTGCAAAGCACGAAACAGCCCTGCGGATGGTTTGGGCTGCATCTTTGTCTTTGGGGGCGGCTGGCAGTTGGGGTTGCCGCGTATCCGTCAGGGGGAGTCGGGCGTGAAGAGTACCGCAAAGGAGAGAGCGCCGGAGGCTGGCGCAACTGCCTCGAAGCCGACCATCACGGTGCCTGGATTTGGCGAATCCCACTCGTTGGGGGGACGGGCGGTTTCGTAGGTTTTCCAGATGGTTGCGGGATTGTGCAGCGCGCTGAGACGGAGGCGCTTGTCGGCTTCACTGAGTGTCAGTGTGCCGGTACGTTCGGAACCGGGTTGGGCGCGGGTCACCATGCCCCAGCGGACGGTTGCCCCGGGGCGCAACCCTGCGAGGGTATCGGTCAGTCGGTACGTGCCATTTGCGAGCAGCGTGCCGGTGCGTATCACTTTTGAGGCGTTCGTGTAGACTGGCGTGAGATCAAGCACGACTTCGGATTCAGGCCCTTCCCGGAATGAGCGGACCAGCGCTTTGCCTTTGGCAAGCTGGAGTTGATTGTCAATCACCAGCGTGTTGTGGCTGAAGTTGTTCAGGCGGAAGATGCGCCAGCGGTCGGAATCTTGCTCGCTGCTCCAGAGTTGCATGTTGCGCGACTCGATGCTGTGGTAGTTTTCAGGGCCGAGATCGTAGGCCCAGCGGATACCTTCTGCGTCGAACACGAATGAGCCGGCGTCCATGTGGCCGTGGGGGCCGGAGGGCGAGCCGGCCTTCAGGCCGACGAACAGCGCGGTTGGGTTGTCCCAGGTGGTTCGCTGGATGGTAATGGGGACGGTGCCTTCGGAGTGCCAGACGAGCGGCGCGCGAGGGGTGATGTCTTTTGGAACGGGCTGTAGCCAGAACAGTGTGAAGGCAAAGAGGCGGTTGGCGCTTTGGCCCGAAAACGTGGGGCGTGTTGAACAGTAGCGCAGGAAGGCGTCTTTTTCAAAGTAGGCGAGGATGTCGGGGCGGTTGAAGCGCTTGGCAAACCACCAGATGGCGCAGTCGGTGTTGCGTTGTGTGTCACCGTCCGCGTAGTTGAAGGTCATGCCGGAGGGGCCGGTCACGAGGTCGAGGTAGTCGGCGGTGGCGGTGAAGCCGGGTAGGGCGTTCAGGCCGAAGTCGGAGCCGAGTACGCTTTCGAGCAGCGCGATGGCCAGCACATTGAAGTCGGTGCCGTATGCCCAGTAGGCCGGACCTTCGGGATAGCATCCCTTGGGTGCGAAGGCACGCATGGAAATCGGCAGGTTCACGATAGCGCGGTGCGTGATCTGGGCGGCGAGCGCGTGATCGCGCTCTCGCAGAGCCAGCGCCGCAGCCAGCATGCCGGCGTGGCAGACTTGTCCCCAGTTGTTGCCGGCCTTGACCCACCAGCCGTCGTGTTGGATCGAGGTGCGTAATCCCTTTTCCATGAGGGCTTCGGCCAGAATCTCGCGGGTATCGGGGGCGAGATCGTGATACAGCCAATCGTAGCCGATGGCCAGCGCGAGGGACATTTCGGCCACATCGAGAAAGTGCGAGGGGTTCCAGTCGGTGAAGGCGGCGGCGGCCATAAGTTCGGTGGCACAGCGGTCTCGGTGCGCGGGATTGCCGCCGAGGCGGTACGCCATGGCGAGAGTGGAGACGCGGTAAAGGACACTTCGCGAAACACCAAGCAAGCGGCGTCCTTCCAACTTGCGCTTGTTGGGGCGGCGGGTGAGCATCAGGTCGGCGTCGTACAGGATGCGATCGAGCGCGGCGCGCATGAGCGGATCGGTGGAGGCGTTTCTTTTCAGCGCGGCGAAATCAGCGGCATTCGCGAACAGGCATGGATGAGCAGGTGGCACGCGGCGCAGCGAGGCGGCAACGGTGTTGAGCGTTGGTGCAGCCGTGCTTTGCGTGCACATCGGGCCGATGGCGCAGACGAAGAGGAGAAGGGGCAGAGAGCCAATCGTGAAGCGTCGAACGAAAATCCGTAAGCTCATGCGGGGAACCGTAACGGATGCGGCCCGTCTGTGCAAAGCATGAAACAGCTTTCGATGGTGGTTTTGCTTTGAGCAGATGGCGCAAGGCGGGTATCTTAATAGGAATATGAAAGACGTGATGGCAACTCTGCGCGAGTGGGACGCGGCCGGCTTGGCTTCCGCCGAAGCCATTTTGATTCGCACGCAACATTCCTCGCCCCGTCAAGCCGGTGCGCGGCTGGTCGTGAATGAGCACGGGGCCGTGGCCGGGGCGGTTTCTATGGGTTGCGTCGAAAGCGATTTGCGGGAATATCTGCTGAATTTGATGAGTGGGCAGGGCAAGCCGCGCACCATTCATTATGGCGCGTCTTTTGAGCCGCTTCTCGAAGTGGGTCTTTCCTGCGGCGGCGAAATAGATGTTTGGATTCGCCGCCACGATTCAGCTTCGCCCGCGTGGCGGGCTTTGAGTGGCATGTTGCCGGATGAACGCGCGGTTTTGTTGACCCATCTGGCCGGCGACTCCCCGCAAGTTTTGTTGCGCCCGGAAGAGACCTCTCCTTCGCCGGAGATGGTTGCGCCATTGGCGGATCTTCGGCTGCGCGGCGGAACGCAACTCATCACGACTGCTGATGGCGTGTGGTTTGCCGAGTCTATCGCGCCGGAGCCGCTTTTGCTGATTGTGGGCGCGTCGCCATTGTCCGCCGCCTTGTGTGCGTTGGCGGCGCTTGCCGGATTTCGCTCCGTGATTGTAGACCCGCGCCGGGATTTTGCGCGGCGCGAATTGTTCCCTGCGGCTCATGCGGTGATTCACGCGTGGCCGGAAGAAGGGCTGCGCCAGGCCGGCATGGACCGGCACAGCTATGTTGCCGTGCTGGCGCACGATGCCAAGCTGGATGTGCCTGCGTTGCGCGCGGCGCTGGCGGCCAACTGCCACTATGTCGGTCTGTTGGGCAGCGCGAAAACTCAGGCCGACCGCCGCGAGTTGCTGGCCGCTGAAGGCGTAGCCCCCGCCGCCATCGCGCGCATTCGTGGCCCGATTGGCTTGAAATATATCGGCGCACTGGAACCCACCGAAATCGCCGTATCCATTTTGGCCGAGTTGATTATGGCGCGCCGGGGCAAACTGACGCCTCGTTCGGAGGAACACGGATGAATCTGGCTGGTCTATTGAATGTCAAGCCGTTCACATGCCCGAATTGCCGGCAGGAATTGCCGTTGGCGGATGTCAACATGGCGGAGGACATGGCGTTGTGCCGGGCCTGTGGGTATACCGGCCCATTTCTCTCCTCCTCCCGGGTTCCCCGCTTGAGCGATGAAGAAGTCGCGAATCCGCCCAAGCGCGTGAAACTTGCTCGTGGATTCGGCGACACCCTGACGATTACGTGTCAGCCCCGGCGGGGCGGATTGCTGTTTTTAATTCCCTTTACGCTGCTTTGGTCGGGGTTCTCCTTGGGCGGCATATACGGCCAACAAA
This sequence comes from Verrucomicrobia bacterium UBA1418, assembly GCA_002304915.1. Lineage (GTDB taxonomy): Bacteria > Verrucomicrobiota > Kiritimatiellia > CAIQIC01 > Lenti-01 > CAZNGD01. Next base: position 67,547 of record DBPO01000044.1, on the reverse strand, counting down.
TTTGGAGCCGTGAATTTGATCTGACATCAAGCCTGTTTGGGCTGCCATTTTTACTAGGCACGGTGGTTTTGTTGGGCGCAATTTTTCAGTTATTGTTTGGCAAGACAACCATCCAACTCTCCCCTGGCAAGGCGCAAATCAAAACGAATGTGCTCGGATGGCGCCGAACCCGTGAAATTGAAATCACTTCCGCCACCACCGTGTCCTTGCAAAAATCGTCTTACAAGGTCAATGACGTTGCGCAAATGGAAATTGTGGTGAACAATGACGGAGAAGTATTCCGCTTCGGGGCTTGGTCGCTTACTCAGGAAGCGGTTCGTTATGTGGCGGGCGTTTTGCAGCGCGTAATTGGAGGCAAATAAATGGCGGCGATTGCAACTCAATTGGCAGCGGTGCGCGAGCGCATTGCCGTCGCTTGCGCACGCGCTGACCGCCGACCGGAAAGCGTGCGCCTGCTGGCCGTCAGCAAAACCTATGGCCCCGATGCCGTGAGCGAAGCCTTCGCCGCCGGGCAGCGTTGCTTTGGCGAAAATCGCGTGCAAGAGGCCGCAGCAAAAATTCCCGAATGCCCCGGACAAGTCGAATGGCATTTGGTGGGGCATCTCCAAAGCAATAAAGCGGCGTTGGCCGCGCGGCTCTTCGATTGGATTCATTCGGTGGATTCAGCCAAGCTGCTGACGACGCTTGAGCGGCATGCGGGTGATGCCGGGCGTCGCTTGAATGTGCTGATTCAAGTCAATGTGTCCGGCGAACGGGTCAAGTCCGGCCTGCCTCCCGCCGCCGTGCCGGAAGTTCTTGCGCTGGCCAATACCCTCTCTAATGTGCAAGTCTGCGGACTGATGACCATGCCGCCGTTGAGTGCAGACCCGGAAAAGGCCCGCCCGTTCTTTCGTCAGTTGCGAGGGCTGCGCGATCAGTGGGCTGCGGAGTTGAAGTTTGATTTGCCGGAGTTGTCCATGGGCATGACACACGATTTGGAAATAGCCGTTGAAGAAGGCGCCACCTGGGTTCGCGTCGGCACCGCCATTTTTGGCCCGCGCCCCTGTGCGTTGCGCCCGTTGGAGGAAACATGAGCGGAAGAAAAATTGCGTTCATCGGTGGTGGCAATATGGCCGCCGCCATTATTCAGGGGTTGTTGACCGCAAAAAGTTCCTTGCCGGAACAAATTACCGTTGCGGATATTTCGCCGGAACGGCGGGCTTGGTTGACTGAGCACCTGAAGGTCATCGCCACGGCGGACAACGCGGCGGCGGTGCGCGGCGCGGAAATTGTTGTGCTGGCGGTCAAGCCGCAACAAGCTTCGGATGTGCTCGGCGCCCTGCAAGCGGAGCTGACTCCGAAGCATTTGCTGATTTCCATTTGCGCCGGCCTGCCGACGAGCCGCTTGGAGCAACTGGCGCCTGCGCGCGTGGTGCGCGTGATGCCTAATTTGCCAGCCTTGATTCAACACGGCGTCGCGGCCATATGCGGCGGTGCGCGCGCCACGGAGGCAGACTTGGCTCTCACCGAAGAACTTTTCGCAACCACCGGGACGGTGGTTCGTGTGCCGGAAGACAAGATGAATGAGGTCACGGCTCTGAGTGGCAGTGGCCCCGGCTATGTGTTTGCCTTTATCGAGGCACTGGAGGCCGCTGGCATTGAGCAGGGGCTGGAGCCGGCCACCGCGCGACTCATGGCGGTGGAAACCATGCGCGGCGCCGCCGAAATGGCCGCGAAAACGGGGAAGGCTCCGGCCGAATTGCGGCGTCAGGTCTGCTCGCCCGGCGGCACGACTTTGGTCGGTTTGGCGGCCATGCAGGAGAAAGGCTTTGATGAAGCGGTCGCGGCCGGTGTGCGGGCCGCCCGCGATCGGTCCGCGGAATTGGCGAGGTGAGCCATGGGATGGATGAAAAAAAGTAAACATCAAAATCCGGATGTCGCCACCGCGGACGTTCCGGCCCGCAAATTCTCCATTGAGCGCGCCATTCTCCGCTTTATGTTCAAGGTGCTGCTGCTGGTCGCCATTATTTATGCCGGTCTGCAAATTCTTGTGCGAACGGATTTCTTTCAATCGCGCGTTGAAGATGAGCTTTCCCGACTGGCTGGCATGGAGGTGCGCGTGGGGCGCATCCGCGCGGCGGAATCGCTGAACTTGCGCATCCACGATGCCGTTGGCGTCAGCGATGTCGCCGGCATTGAAGTCCATTACGCGCGTTTGCGCTGGCGCTTTTTCCGCTCGTGGGGCACGCCCATGCTTCAGTCGTTGCGCGTGGATGGAATGTCCTTAACGATTGCGCCTGATGCGCAAGGAGTGTTGCAACCTCGTTTTCTCGGTGCATTGTCCCAAAAACTGTTTGAAGGGATCGGCATACCCATGCCGCAAGCGGCCCAAACTGCAGGCGCCAAGACGAGCGGCGGCAGTGAACGGGGCGGCAAGGAATTGCGTCCGCCATTTGAGTGGTTGCAAGGCCCGATGATTTTGCGCGGAGTCAATATCCGCTGGAACGATGACGAGGGAAATTTATTGGCTTCGGTTAACGGTTTGGACCTGATGTGGAGCACCATGGTCACGCCCAACGGCGGGCGCGTTTCGCATGTGGAATGCCGCGCCGCCGAAATTAACATCGTGAAAGGCCCCAAAATTAACGGTCTTCATTTGGAACTGGTGGAGGCCGATGGCAAACGCTTCCTGGTGGCGCTCAATGCCGTGGATTGGGGCACAGCGCCTCAGCCGCGCGATCCGGCGGCCGAAGTTCGCGCCCTTCTTGACGCCATGGACTAGAACGTTGCGCGCTGGACGCGCCGACTAATCCGTAATCGGGCAGGGGTGGATATCCCAAATTTCGCGGGCATATTCCGCGATGGTGCGATCCGTGCTAAATTTTCCGGAATTCGCAATGTTGATAATGCACATGCGCGCCCAGTTTTCGGTGTCCTTAAATGCAGCCGAAATTTTGGCCTGCACATCAATGTAAGCGTCGAAATCCGCCAGCACCATAAAATAGTCGCCGTGCGGCAACAGCGTGTCCCAAATGGGCTGGAACAGGCCGGGTTGATCGAGATTAAAGAAGTTGTTTTTAATCGCGTCCAATGTGCGGCGCACTGCGGCGTTTCCGTTGTAAATATCCCAGGGGTTGTAGCCGTTTCGGCGTCGCTCTTCGACTTCCTCAACCGTCATGCCGAACAGGAAAAAGTTTTCAGCGCCGACTTCCTGGCGGATTTCCACGTTGGCCCCGTCAAGGGTGCCCACCGTGAGCGCGCCATTGAGCTGGAACTTCATATTTCCGGTGCCGCTGGCTTCCGTGCCGGCGGTGGAAATTTGCTCCGAGAGGTCCGCCGCCGGAATGATGCGCTCCGCCAGTGAAACCCGGTAATCGGGCAGGAACAACACGTTCATCCGTCCCCGCATCGCGGGGTCGTGATTGACGACAAACGCGATGTCGTTAATCAGCTTGATGATGAGCTTGGCCAGAAAATAGCCCGGCGCCGCCTTGCCCGCGAACAGATACGTGCGCGGCGTGAAGTCCATTTGCGGGTTGGTCTTCAGTTCGAAGTACTGGTGAATAATGCCCAGCGCGTTCAACAACTGACGCTTGTACTCATGCAGGCGCTTGACCTGCACATCGAAAATGGAGTCCGGGTTCACCTTGACGCCCATTTCGCGGTGGATTAAATCCGCCAGCCGCACTTTATTCTCATGCTTGACGGCCATGACGCGCTTTTGGAACTCGCGGTCATCCGCCCACGCCTCCAGCTTTTTCAACTGGTCCAGGTCCGTGATCCAGCCCGTGCCAATTTTTTCGGTGATGAGGTCCGCCAGCCCCGGGTTGGCCTTGAGCAGCCAGCGGCGAGGCGTGATGCCATTGGTTTTGTTGTTAAACCGCTCCGGCCACAACTCGTAGAAGTCCTTAAACAATGTCGCCTTGAGCAATTCCGAATGCAGGGCGGCGACGCCATTGATGGAGTGGGAGCCGACAACCGCCAGAAACGCCATGCGGACTTCCCGGTGGTCGCCTTCCTGAATCAACGACATGCGCGCAATGCGGTCGTTGTCGCCGGGGAACCGCGTGGCAATTTCCCGCAGGAAACGGCGGTTGATTTCATAAATAATCTGCAAATGCCTCGGCAAAATAGTTTCAAACAGGCTGACCGACCAGCGCTCCAGCGCCTCCGGCATCAGCGTGTGATTCGTATAGCCAAACACGCGGGTCACGATGCTCCAGGCGTCATCCCATTCCAGCCCCTCATCATCCAGCAGAATCCGCATCAGCTCGGCAATCGCCATCGCCGGGTGCGTGTCATTCAACTGAATGGCCACTTTGTCGGGCAACGAGTGGATTTCGCTGCCGTCCGCCTTAAAGCGCCGCATGATGTCTTGAAGAGAGCAGGAAATGAAGAAGTATTGCTGTTTGAAGCGCAACCCGCGCCCTTGCTCGATATTGTCATTGGGATACAACACCTTCGTGATGTTTTCCGTGAGCGTTTTGGCCTCGTAGGCCTTCATGTAGTCGCCCGTATTGAAAAACTTCAGATTAAATTCTTCGGTGGACTTGGCCGTCCACAGCCGGAGATTATTGACCGTTTTGTTGCCATAACCCGGAATGGGCACGTCAAACGGAACTCCGAGAACGGTTTCATAATCCACCCAACGGGCCCGCAACCGCCCGTGAACCTCCTCCATGAAGACCCGCCCGCCAAAATGAACTTCAAATTGCGATTCCGGGCGCTCGATTTCCCACGGATTCCCAAAGCGCAACCAGTTGTCCGGCTCTTCCACCTGATAGCCGTCCTTAATGGTCTGGCGGAAAATGCCGTAATCATACCGCACCCCGTAGCCATAGCCCGGCAGTTGCAAGGTCGCCATCGAGTCCAGGAAACACGCCGCCAGCCGGCCCAAGCCTCCGTTGCCCAGCCCGGCGTCCCGCTCCAAATCCCGCAAAAAGTCCCAGGAAAGCCCCAGTTCCGCCATCGCCTGCGTGACCGTATCATCCAACTGCAAGTTGATGATGTTGTTACCCATCGCCCGGCCAATCAGGTACTCCATGGACAGATAATAAGCCCGTTTGACGCCGGTTTTGTGGTAGGTCACGCTCGTGCGAATCCAGCCATCCACCAGCCGGTCGCGAATCGCCAGCGCCAGCGCGTAATAGCGGTCATGATCCGTCGCCGAAAATTCATCCTTTGCCAACGTGAACTTCAGGTGGTTCAGATAGCTTCCCTTGATGGCCTCAACCGGGTTCTCCTGCTTACCGTTGCGCGGGTCCACGGCTGCCGTTGAACTGGTTGTCACTTTTCGCTTTGCAGTCATCATTATCTCCTCAAATCACTTGATACGATTACCCCAACGGGTAAACCGTTTCGGGCAAGGTATGTGTTCCGCCCCGTCCGGTCAAGGAAACAAAGGGGGAAACATACAACTATCAAGCACCCATGGCCGCGCGCCGCCGGAATACGCCAAAAACAACAGGCCTATTGCCCCATCAACTCAGCCTTGATTTTCGTCGTGGAAATATCGGGCGTCCGTTCCAGATAGACCACGTCGCAATAATCCTTCAAAAAATCGAATTTCCCGGCCCAGTCGTCGCCCATCACAAAAACATCCACTTGATAATTCTGGATGTCCGCAATTTTTTGTTCCCAGTTCTTCTCGGGGATGACCAAATCCACGTACCGGATGGATTCCAGCAGATTCTTCCGAATTTCGTAACTGAAGTACGTTTTTTTGCCCTTGGCATCCTGGTTAAACTCGTCGGTGGAAAGCGCGACAATCAAGTAATCCCCGAGAGCCTTCGCCCGACGCAACAAATTGATGTGTCCATAGTGCAGCAAATCATAGGTTCCGTATGTAATTACTCGCTTCATGCCATTCGGTCAGTCTTTAAGTGCCTCTTCCATTCGGCCGCATCCTACCCCGCGCACCACCCCAAACTCAATCGAATTCAGCGGTTTTCAAAAAGGCGCTTATGGTGTTTCCGTGGCCGAAGGCGCGGGTGTTCGGAACCAGTTGCGCAGACCACGCAAGGCGATCTTGGCCAGTTCAATGGGAAACCGCAGGTCGCCCGGCTGATAGGCCCAGCCCAGCCAGGCGAAATAGGCGGCACGGGCGGGGAAGCCGGCGTGGCTGTGGTGTACGGCGTTGGTGAAGCAGGCGGTGGCGATTGCTGTGCGCATGTCACGGCGGGAGACCAGGCCTTCCCACAGACCGGTGCGTTCGAGATGCCGCAAGGCCGGCACGTCTTCGGGTGTCCATTTCCAGCGGCCCTTGCTCATGCCGCTGGACCATTGGCGGTAGGAACCCAGCGGCTCGGGCAGGAAGCCGAAGCCGGCCGGCGATTTGCGCAGGATGGAAAAGAAGTACAGAAAATCGCTGTTGGCTGCGCGCAACTCCGCGGCATTGCCGGCATCTAACCAGGCTCGGCCACGGACTAGAATGGTGCTGATGGTGATGAAGCAATGGCTGAGGAGTTCACGGGCGCAAGGCCCGGTGGGGGGAATGCGCCCCTCGTGCCGGACGCCGGTTCGCCGGCCATCGGCATCAATGACCCATGCGTAGGTATGACTCAATGGCAGTTCAGGGTGGGCTTCCATGAACGCCACCTGTTTCTCGAGTTTGTGTGGCTCCCACAAGTCGTCCTGGTCAATCAGGGCGGAGTAGCGTCCGCGGGCGAGCGCCAGACCTTCTGAGCGCGCCACCTCGCAGATACCTGAATTCCGGGGGCGCCGGACCAAGCAGATGCGGTCGCCGTAGGATTGGACGATTGCCGCCGAATCATCCGTGGAGGCATCGTCCACCACGATGAACTCGAAATCCTTGAATGTTTGTGCGAGCACACTGTCAATGGCGGCGCGGAGGGTACGGGCGCCGTTGTAGACCGGCATGACCACGCTGACGATGGGCGCATGTTCCGCAGCAGAGTTAGGGGGGGGGCGGGATTCAGGCTGTTCGGGCTTGTCCATAGAGCGAGAAGTACCAAAGCGATGGGCGAAAAACAAGGTGCCCCTTGTGTCGTTGCCGGGAAACCGGCGCTTGAATTCGACAGAAGCCGGGGCGATACTGTTTCGCATGATATTGCCCCATGTAATTTTTCCGGAGAGTCTCCTGTGCGTGCATTCGGGCCTTCGGCCGCTGGCCCGGACTATGGAAATGGCTGCTGTCTACTGTCGGACGACCTATGCCGGCCTGATGAAGCGGAGCTGGACGCTGGGCAATGCACTCAAGCAATGGGGCATTCGCCATTACGGCTCGACTTGGAATGCCTTGGTTCCCCGGTGGGATGAATGGCGGATTCTAAGAGGGTTGCCCCATAGTTCGGAGCTCTACCCGGTGCACTTTGTTTTCGGCGAGTTTGTCATGCCCCGGCGAATCAAGCCCTATCATCGCAAAGGGGCGCGGGTGGTGGTGAGCGTGCATTGCAGTGCGCGGCGGTGGGATTCGGTTTGGTTGCGGCCCGACGGCTTTGCTCAAGCGGATGAAGTGATTTTGACATCTGAAAGCCAGCGCCCGTTCGTGGAGCGGCATGTCCCGCACGAGAGGGTACGGCGCATCTTTTTGGGTGTGGATATAGCCTTTTTCCGTCCGCCGGCAACGCGAAATCCGGCAGGCGATAAATTTCGGCTGTTGTTGATGGGCAACACCGAGCGGGATCACGAGTTTGCGGCCCAAATCGCCGCTAAATTGCTGGCCGACCGCTTCGAGTGGCGGATTCGGACAGACTCCCATGAAAAATCCCATTATCAGGACATTCCTTGCGTTACTCTGTTGCCCCGGTTGTCAGATGAGGATTTTCTGAAAGAATATCAACAGGCCGATGTTTTGGTCATGCCGATGCTCGACAGCGCGGCCAATGACGGTATTTTGGAAAGTATGGCCTGTGGGACGCCCGTCATGACCAATCGAACCGGCGGAAGTCCGGAATATGTGGCTTCGGACTGCAATTTTTTGATGAATAATGCCCGAAATGTGGACGAATGGGTTGAAAAATTGCTCGAACTGGAGAAAAACCGGGAAATTACCGAAAAAATGCGTCCGAAAACCCGTTTGTGGGCTGAAAACTTCGATTGGAAGCTCATTGCCGAACAATATCGCGCCATGTATCGGGAAGTTCTGGCGCGAGGATGATTTTTTCACACAAAATGCCCAAAAATTCAAAAAATAGTGATAATTGGCGCAAAATGGAACGTTGGCGGTACATTTTGATGGATTTTGCCGGTCGTTGCTGGTTGGGGCGGCGCGGACCGGGGAAGGGGATTGCGGTCGTCTCGTCCGGCCATTTGGGCGATATTTTGCACGCGGTGCCGATGTTGAAGGCCATTCGCGCCCAAAATCCTCAAAAACAGCTTTTTTGGCTGGTTGGGCCGTGGAGCGAGCCTCTCGCGCGCCGATATGCTCATTATGTGGATAAAATCATCATTTTTGGTCCCAACTTGCCTCCTCTTACCCGCGGAAAGGCCGTTTGGCGTCAACATGCGTTCAAACAGTGGCAAATGGCCCTGAAATTACGCAAAAATGGCATAGAAACGCTGATTGCCCCCCTCAATGGATTCGGCCGGTTTTTGGCGAATGCGATTCAGCCCAACCGTTGGATTGGCATTGGTGAGCGCCGTCCGCCTCGCGTGAGGCGCGGAATCCAAACCGTGGTTCAGCCTTATGAAAAGGACCGCTACGAGGCGGATGCCTTGTGTGGTTTGTTGAAGCCGCTGGGCATTGAAGTCCGCGCCGACCGGCTGGAATATGTGGTGACCCCAGAGGAACGCCAAGCCGCGAGTGAGTTTTTGAGGATGGAGGCCGTTGATTTGACCCGCCCCTTGGCGCTATTTGCGCCGGGATCGGGCTGGAGTGGCAAAAACTGGCTCCCCGAACGATTTGGAGCCGTGGCGGAGTGGTTGGCGGCTGCAAAAGGCTTCCAAATTGCCTGGGTTGGCACCCCGAATGAAGTAGCGCTGGTTCCGGCGTCCCGTTCCGGCGACTGGAATTGGGTCGGTAAGACGTCGCTTTCGCTTTTGGCCGGAATCATGGCCCGCGCGCAGCTTTTTGTCGGCAACGATAGCGGTTTGCTGCACTTTGCCGCCGCGCTGGATGTGCCCAGCGTATCCATTTGGGGGCCGACAAGCCCCGGCAAATGGGGGCCCAAAGGCAACCTTCACCGCACCATCCGCAAGGTGGAGCGTTGTGCGGATTGCATCTACTGGGATTACCGCGAAACCTGCCGCCACGACCACGCCTGCATGAAAGCCGTGGGGGTTGAAAAAGTTAAAGCCGTGTTGGAAAACCTGTTGGTTAGTCGTTGTGGAAACCACCAATGCTCATTAAGATGAAAAAATAATGAATGTTAAAAAACTGACAAGCATCACAGCCTTTATCGTGTTGATGTTGTTAGCCGCAGGGATTCGCTTGTTGGCGGCACGCGACGCCTATCCTGCCTGTGGCGATAGTGCCCATTTTGTGCAGCACGGGGTGGCGTTAGCAAATGGAGTTCCGGGGGCAATGTCAACTTATTGGTCGCAGGGCATGATTGCAATCGCGGCAGGGGCGACGAAGATGGATTTGGATCCCCGGTACGCCATGCAGGTCACGACATTGGTGGCGGGAGTTGCCTTGGTACTGCTGTTCGCGGGCGTGATATGGCGACTGACAAGTTCCAAGGGGGTGTCTTTGGTTGGGGGCCTTTTATTGGCCACAAATCCAACGATGGTTCAATACTCCATTACGGGATATTCAGAGATGCCCTATATGGCCCTGTTAATGGCGGGTGTATATGTTGGTTTATCCAGAAGGGGGAACCCTTATGTGGGGCACGGACTCGCGGGATTTCTTATAGGCCTGAGTGGGTATTTCAAAGGGCTCGATGCTGCAGTTGCAGCGTGCGGATACGGTTTATATGTCTTTTTGGGAAACAGTTCTGCGGTGCGTTGGGACATTCGGCGTGCGGCTGCGGCGCCAGTCGTCGCGTTTCTTGTGCTGATGCCATTGTGCCTGTTCACCTTCTCCCGAACTGGGAGTTTCACGCCTGGATCGAAGGGAGGGCGTTCTTTTTTAGCTTTAGGTGCGGACTGGGCAGATTCCAAGGTGTGTTACGCTGCGGAGGGCATGCGACTAGAGGAGCGTAAAACCTCCGATATTATCCGACAAATACCCAAACGGGTACTGACAAATGCATGGGATAGCGTGCGCATCTTCAATGGGCAGCTTTTCATGAAAGGGATGAGGCTGGGGACTATTTGGTTTGGGCTGGGAATCATAATAGTGGTTGGAAGCTTGTGGAGATGGAGGGTAAGGGAGGCACTCCTGCCGTTTTCCCTACTTTGTATTCAACTAGGACTGCTGTGGTTGGTTTTTCTCCATGATCGTGCTTTGGCACCCAGCTTACCATGGGTGATCCTCCTTATCCTGCTAGCAGCCAAGGATTCACCTTTGTTTAGCTCAAGCAGTCCACATGTAAGGAGATGGGTTGTTCTTAGTGTTCTGATTTATCTGGTCGCAACCGCCCGATATGCGTTGAACTGCTTTTCGTCCGAATTTTTCTGGTGGCGATACGCCAATATTGAGGTGTGTGCGAAAGAGCTTAATAAACTTGGCGGGACGGATGCAGATGTCGTGATGTCTTATGGGCCGGCGTTGGCGGTGGAATTCAACAAGACCAACCCGCTCAAGGCGGTTGAAGTGCCTTATGGGACCATAGAGCAGGTGAGCGAAATTGCTGATCAAAACCATGTGCGGTTTATCGTCGTTTCTGATGTGTTTCGGTCCCACTGGCCGATTGCCCGATTGTTTGATGAGGGAGTTCCCTCTCCGGCCAACTGGACATTGCGGGAAGAATTGGTGTTCCCGGAAGAGGAATGGTCGGGTTCGCGGGGGCATCCCGCGGAGAGGTGCAGAATCTACGAAAGATTGCTAATGACAGTGACAAAAGGAGTGGAAAGATGAGTTCTCCGCGTATGCTATCCATCTTGATGCCCATCTATAATGAGCGGGCTTATCTGAGGCGGGTGTTGGAACGAATTCTGGCGGTGCCTTTGCCGGAAAATATGGCGCGGGAAATCGTTGCCGTGGATGATGCGTCAACGGATGGGTCTCGCGAATATCTGCGGGAGCTTGCGGCGCAATATCCGGGGGTGCTCCGGGATTTCTATCAGGAGAAAAACCAGGGCAAGGGGGCGGCTATTCGCCGAGCGATTCAGGAGATGCGCGGCGACATCGCCATCATTCAGGATGCCGATTTGGAATATGATCCGTACGAATATGAGCGAGTACTGGAGCCGATTCTGCAACATGGCGCGGACGTGGTTTATGGCTCTCGTTTTGCGGGGAGTCAGCAGCGACGGGTTTTAAATTTTCACCATGAGATGGGAAACCGTTTCCTTACCTTCTGCTCCAATTGGTTCACCGGACTCAACCTGTCGGACATGGAAACCTGTTACAAGGCGTTTCGGGGCGATTTGCTGAAATCCATCCCGTTGCGTTCCTGTCGTTTTGGGATTGAGCCGGAAATCACGGCAAAAATCGCGAAGCGGAATGCTGTTATTTATGAAGTTCCTATCAGCTATTACGGGCGGGGCTATGCGGAGGGCAAAAAAATCGGCTGGAAGGACGGGTTTTCGGCGCTGTGGACCATTGTGAAGTTTTGGGTGGTGGATGATTGCTTTGACGAGAAGAACGACCATGCCATTCTTCATGTCATGGCGCATGCCCGGCGGTATGCGAAATGGCAAGTGGCGGCCTTTCTGCCCGATATGGGGCAACGAATTCTGGAGATTGGGGCGGGTATTGGCCGCATCAGCCGATTGCTGCCGAAGCGGGAGCATTTGACGGTGTCGGACCGTAGCGAGGAATGTCTGGAAGTATTGCAATCGGCCTTTGAGGGGAACGAACTGGTTGGTGTGGAGAAATTTGATCTTGCCAGCGATGAGGGTGTGGAGCGCTTGCGTGGGGCAGGGCATGACACTGTTGTCTGCTTGAATGTTTTGGAGCGCATGGAGGACGATGCCGCCGCGCTGCAGCGGGTACGGAGCATTTTGCAACCTGGCGGGAAACTTTTGCTGTTGGTTCCGCAAGGGGAGCGGCAGTTCGGCTCCTATGATCGGCTGATTGGGCGTCATCGGCGCTATGAACAAGAGGGTCTGCGCGAGAAGTTGGAGGCGGCAGGATTTAGTGTTAGCCGCATTCAGGGATTCAACCGCGTGGGTGCGTTGGGGTGGTGGTTGAGTTCCGTGGTTTTCCGGCGGAGACAAATCGGGCGCTTCCAATTGAAGTTCTTCGATATGATGGTGCCGGTTTTGAGGCGAATAGATGGCTGTCTGCCCACTTCGGGGCTGTCGCTGATTGCGGTGGCCGAAGCCCGCTGATGGCGCGTTTGCCGGGCAGGCCGGGGCCGTAATGGATCGGTTGAGTTATTTTCTGCGGCGGGTGTTGCTGATGGCGCCCACGTTTGTGGGGATTACGCTGGTGTGTTTTGCGTTGTGCCAGGTGGTGCCGGGCGGGCCGGTGGAGCAGGCGTTGGCGAGTATGCGCGGAATGGGAGCGGGGGAGGCGGGGCGCAGTCCGCATGCGGGGGCGGCCATTTCGCCCGAGCAGCGCAAGGCGCTGGAGGCGCATTTCGGTTTCGACAAGCCGGTGTTGCAGCGCTACTGGACGTGGCTGGCGCGCGATAAAATGGGGTTGGCGGCGCGGTCGTATAAGTATCCCAACAAGACTGTGGGGCAGTTGATTGCGGATCGGTTCCGCATTTCGCTGGTGTTCGGGATTAGCGGGTTTGTGCTGACTTATTTAATTTGCATTCCGCTGGGAATTGCCAAGGCGTTGCGGCATGGGAGTGTTTTTGATGCCGTGAGCAGTATCATTGTCTTTGCAGGTTATGCGATTCCGGCGTTTGCGTTTGGCATGTTGTTGAAAATGCTGTTTGCCGGAACGGGCGATGGATTTTGGGATATTTTGCCTGCGGCGGGGGTGGTGTCCGTGAATTATGAGCTATTATCGCCGTGGGGGAAATTCAAGGATTTGGTGGCTCATTTTATTTTGCCGGTGTCCTGTTATGTCGTCGGCAATTTTGCTGTTTTGACGCTTTTGATGAAGAATTCGCTACTGGAGCAGATTGGTCAGGATTATGTGCGGACGGTGCTGGCGAAGGGGGGGAGTCTGCGGCGGGCGGTGTGGTTTCATGCGTTGCGCAATGCGTTGATTCCGATTGCCACCGGGTTCGGCGGGGTGTTGGGCATTTTGTTCGCGGGTTCCGTGTTGATTGAAAAGGTGTTCGAAATTCCGGGGATGGGGCTTTTGAGTTTGGATGCCATCGTTGGCCGGGACTACATGGTGTTTATGGGCATTTTGGCGGTCACGTCCGTGCTGGGGCTGCTGGGGCGCTTGCTGTCGGACGCTTGCTATTTGCTGATTGATCCGCGGATTCAGTTTGATTGAGGGGGGGGCTGACTGACGCATGAAATGGTCTTTCCATCCGGTAACGCGGCAACGGTGGGCGCGGTTTCGCGCGCTACGGCGGGGATGGTGGTCGTTCTGGTTTTTATTGGTCGCGTTGGGAATCAGTTTGCTGGCCGAATGGATTGCGAATGACAAGCCTTTGTGGGTGCGGTTTGAGGGGCACAACTATTTCCCAGTGGTGAAGTTTTATCCGGAAGATGTGTTTGCTAAAAATGGGCGGTTGACTCGTCCGGATTACAAGGCGCTGGCCGCGAGTGCCGCGTTTGCGCCGGACTCGGCGAATTGGATGGTGTGGCCCCTGATTCGCAGCGGCCCGTTGGAGAGTGCGCGGCCGGAAGATATTCAGTTGCCGGATACGGTCACGGTGACCGCCATGCCCCAGACGCGAGTGGCGGCGGCGGATGTGGGCGGCGATGGATTCGTGGCGCGAGTGGCGGGGGATGCGGACTTTTTTGGCATTCGGGCGGGTGCTCCGTTCGTGGCGAGCTGGCCGGAGGAAATTGCCGCTGGAGTGGCGGGGCGCTTGGGCAATGAAGCGATGCCGGCGGTGGATGTGCAGGGGGCGCTGGCGAATGGGCGTGTCGTTTGGTTTTCGCTGTCGCCGTACCAGCCCCGCTCGACGCCTCCGGCGCGTGTCCGCGTGACGTTGCGCGATGTGCTGGAAGCGCCCCCGCCGCGCCGGGTGGTGGTGGACGGGCAGAATCCGGTTTATCCCGCCGATTTTCCAACGCCGGGCACGCCGGGGTGGATATTCTCGACGGAAAAGGAGGAGGTGCGTTTTCCATTTCGACCGGTGGCCCGGCATCCGCTCGGGCTGGATTCATCGGGCCGCGATGTGGCGGCGCGCATGCTGTACGCCTTGCGCACCTCTTTGCTGTTTGGGCTGTTATTGGTTTTGGCGACGATGCTTCTGGGGACGGTGATTGGCGCCGCGCAGGGCTATGCCGCCGGGCGGGTGGATTTATTCGGGCAGCGTTTCATTGAGATTTGGGAGTCACTGCCGTTTATTTATGTGCTGATTCTGCTGGGCGCGGTGTATGGGCAAAGTTTCGGACTGTTGCTGGGGGTGTACGCGATTTTCAATTGGATTGGGATTTCCTATTACATGCGCGCGGAGTTTTTGCGGTTGCGCCATTTGCCGTTCGTGGCGGCCGCGCGGGTGATGGGATTGCCGGCGCATAAAATTATTTTTCGGCACATGCTGCCCAACGCGCTGGTGCCGCTGGTGACATTTCTGCCGTTTTCGCTGGTGGGGGCGATTGGCACGCTGGCCGCTTTGGATTATTTGGGGTTTGGACTGCCGCCGCCGACTCCTAGCTGGGGGGAGCTGTTGGCGCAAGCGCAAGAGTTTCCGCGCGCGTGGTGGCTGGCGTTGTATCCGGCGCTGGCCTTGTTCGCAGTGATGTTGGCGGGGGTGTTTACGGGGGAGGGGTTGCGCGCCGCTTTCGACCCCCGCGCTTACAGCCGTTGGGAATAGGATGTGGCGCGGCAGGGGCTTGACGTGGCNNGGCGGGGGTGGGTGGTATGTTTGCTCCGACAACAACAAGTGGTCGCTAGGGGTGTCCTCGATGGAGAGGGCTGAGAGTTCCCGTAGAACGGGATAACCCTTGGAACCTGTTTGGATCATTCCAACGTAGGGACAGCGGAACGCACCTAAGCAAGCCGTGGTTTCTCGGATGGACCGCGGCTTTTTTCATGGCGGCGGCAGGTTCCCCCGGCGTCTGCAAAAGGAGCGAGTTAAGAATATGACAATGGACAATCAAACCTGGGCTGCCCGCGCAGCCGAAAACCTGCGGCACGTGCGCGCCGCGCGCCCGCTGGTGCATAACATCACAAATTATGTCGTGATGAACTTCACGGCTAATGTGCTTTTGGCGGCCGGGGCTTCGCCCGTGATGGCGCACGCCGAAAATGAAGTCGCCGACATGGTCGCGTTATCCAAGGCGCTTGTGCTTAACATCGGCACGCTGGATGACGCGTGGGTAGCGGCGATGCTTCGCGCCGGGAAAAAAGCCAATGAGCGGGGCATCCCGGTCATTTTGGACCCCGTTGGCGCAGGGGCGACGCCTCTCCGAACCGCCGCAACCAAACGCCTGTTGGATGAAGTACGTGTGGCCGTTGTGCGTGGAAATGCCTCGGAAATATTAGCCATCGCCGGGAGCGCGGCGCAGACCAAAGGAGTGGAGTCCACGGATTCCATGGCCGCAGCGGCGGAACAGGGGAGGGCGTTGGCGCGAGAATTGGGGGTGACTGTGGCCATCACGGGAGAAGTGGATTGCATCACCGATGGCGCGCGAGTGGTGCGCGTGGCGAATGGGCATCCGCTGATGACTTGCGTGACCGGCACCGGTTGCGGCGCGACAACCGTGATTGGCGCTTTTCTCGCGGTGGAATCGGACCCGGTCGCGGCGGCGGCTACTGCCCTGGCTTATTACGGTTTGGCCGGCGAACGGGCCGCCGCCGATGCGCCCGGGCCGGGGACGTTCATGATTCGGTTTCTGGACGCATTGCACACCATAACGTCCGCCGATGTCCAGCAGGACGCGGCCATCCTGGCGGGCTGACATGTCGCGCGTGGACTACTCATTATATTTGGTGACGGATCGCCGCTGGGCGGGCGAGCGTTCCTTGGCGGAAATTGTGCGCGCGGCGGTGGCGGGCGGTGTCACATGCGTTCAGTTGCGCGAAAAAAATCTGGATACGCGCGAATTCATTCGCATGGCGGAAGAATTGCTGGGCGTGCTGAAGCCCGCGCGCGTGCCGCTGATTATTAACGACCGCGTGGATGTTGCGCTGGCGGCAGGCGCGGATGGGGTTCATCTGGGGCAAATCGACATGCCCATTGCGGTGGCGCGGCGCTTGGGGCCGCCGGATTGGGTGATTGGCGTTTCCGCAGAGTCGCTGGCCGACGCCGTCGCCGCCGAGCAGGCTGGCGCGGATTATATCGGCGTGAGCCCGGTGTTTGCCACGCCCACCAAAACCGATACAGCCCCGCCGTTGGGACTGGATGGATTGCGCGCGATTCGCGCGGCCGTCCAGACATCTTTGGTGGCCATTGGGGGCATTCACAGCGGCAATGCCGCCGAAGTGATTACCGCCGGCGCAGACGGGTTGGCCGTTGTCTCCGCCATTTTAGCCGCAGATGATCCGCAGGCGGCCGCTCAGGAATTGCGCAACATCATCACGTTAACTCAGGGAGAAAAAGATGAATAAAAAAACATATCACCGGGTATTGACGATTGCGGGATCGGATAGTGGCGGGGGAGCCGGCATTCAGGCCGATTTGAAAACATTCGCGGCCAACGGGTGTTACGGCATGAGTGTGATTACCGCGCTGACGGCGCAAAATACGCAGGGCGTTCGAGGGATTCATCCGGTTCCGATTGAATTTGTGGCGCAACAAATGGATGCGGTGTTGAGTGATATTGGCGCGGATGCCATTAAAATAGGCATGCTCTATTCCGCGGAATTGGTGGCGACGGTGGCCGCCAAATTAGAAGAGTACAACGCAACCAACATTGTTGTGGACCCGGTCATGGTTGCGCAAAGCGGGGACAAACTTTTGCGCGATGATGCCGTGGCGGCGCTGAAGGAGAAATTGATTCCCTTGGCGGAAATCATTACTCCCAATTTGCCCGAAGCGGCGCATTTGCTGGGCCGCGAAATAGAAAGCGAAACCGACATGGCTGATGGAGCTAAAGAATTGGCGCAACTGGGGTGTCGGCATGTGTTAATTAAAGGTGGTCATGCCGAAGATGCGAATGAAAGCGCGGACTACTTATATTCACGGGCAACGGAGCAAATGATTCGCTTGGGCGGGCCGCGTCTTGAAACGCGCAATAATCATGGCACCGGCTGCACGCTTTCATCGGCCATCGCGGCTCGTTTGGCTCAGGGCGACGCGTTGGAAATGGCCGTGCGCCGCGCCAAAGATTATATTACCGCCGCCATTCAACTGGGGGCCTCCTATCAAATCGGTCAAGGCCATGGGCCGGTCCATCATTTCTGGGGGCTTTGGAAATAAATGAACCGCCGACGGGGATGTTGTCCTGTCGGCGGTTTTCAAAAACTGGAGGCGCGGATCGGGATCGAACCGATGTATAAGGATTTTGCAGACCCTCGCCTTACCACTTGGCTACCGCGCCTGATTTCGCACCCAACATAATAGCCGGCGCGCAACCTGTCAACCATGCGAATGCACACATTATGCTTTTCTTGTTTTGTGTGAAGCATTTTCTAGAACAAAATTGTTCGCGCTTAACTTATTATATGGCATCAAGACAAAGGCAAATTATACTTGCGCCTATTATAGATAAATGACACAATCACCGTACATTATCTTTAAAGGAGATGTAATATGTCCACATTAATCAAGGAACTGAAAACAGAAATCGCGCGTTTGTCCCGGAAAGAAATTCGCAAGGCATTAGTGCCGATTCAGCGGGTCAATGCCACGCAACGAAGCCTGATTGCCGACTTGCGGCGTCAAGTGGCCACATTGGAAAAACAACTAAAAGCGCTTCCCAAACAAGTGGCGTCGGCGGACGCCCCTCCAAAAGGAAAGAGCGCGGCAGTTGATAGCGGCCGCTTCTGGATTACCGGCAAGGGTGTGTACAAATTGCGCCTTCGTCTGGGTTTGACGCAAGCCGCCTTTGCCAAGTTGGCAGAAGTCAGCTTGCCGACTGTGGTCAAATGGGAAAGCACCAAGGGCAAGGTTGCCATTCGGCGTAAAGCCACGTTGGCTAAATTGCAGGAAATCCGCGGTATGAAAAAGCGCGATTTGAAAGCCAGCGGCAAATTGCCTGCGGGCAAACCGCGCAAGTCACGGCGGAAAGCTAAAGGCGAGCAAGCGGCGTCCTAAACACGCGACGCTTGCTGCGCAACCGGATTCGCAATCCCCGGCGGGTGTAACGTGACCGGATGGAGGAGGCTGTGTTCTGCACTGCTTCTCGGCGCGGCCATGTGGATGCTGTTCACATGGCCGCTGGCCAAGCAGTTCAGCCGCGCCATTCCGTGGACGGGGGATCGGGCGGGCGGGGCGACGGTGCAGGAGTTGGTGCCGGGTGACCACCTGCAATTGCTCTATCATTTCTGGTTGATGCGCGACATGCTGGCCGGGCATACCCCGTGGTTTGCCAATGTATATGAGTTTAACCTCGGGGATGATGCCGCGCGGATAGAGTCGGGCGCATACTACGCGCCGTTTTCGCTTGTTTATGCAGCGCTGGCGGGTTGGGGCGGGGATGCCTGGGGCTGGAATGGAACCGGGTTGATTGCCATTTTGGTGGCCGCTTGGGGCCTGCTGGCCTTGGCGCGACGGCACGTCGAGTCGGAGGGGCTGGCGTTTGCGGTGGCGGCCGTGGCGCTGGCGACGCCTTACGCTTGGACAACGTTGTTGGGGGGGAGCCCAACTGGCTTTGGCATGGCGCTGGTGCCGTGGCTGGCCTGGGGATTGGATGTCGCTGTGCGCGATGGGCGCGTGCGCGGGGGAGTCGTGGCGGCCGTCGCGCTCGTGGCTGCTGCGGGGGCGGATTTGCACACATTTTATTTTAGTGTTCTGTTTGCGCCCGTTTTGTTGTGTCTGTCCGCCGGTTGGGGAAGGGCGGATGGCCGTTGCCAGCCAAGTTGGTCTCAACGTTTGCGGGCGTTGTGGCCGGTGGCGGTGGGCGGATTGCTGATTGCGGCGTTTGCGGCGTGGACCCACCAACAGCTTGCGGAATCTACGGTTGCCGGGGGGCGCACATGGGCGGAAATGAAACTGTTTTCGCCTGCGGGCAAAGGGTTTGTTTGGGCGCACGCTCCGGGCATGAGCCGACATTTGTACTTGGGCGTGGCGTGGTTTGTTCTGGTGGGTCTGAGCGGATGGGCCTTCGTACGGGAGAATCGGCGGGCGACTGCCGGGAGTCGGCGCTGGCCGGTGCTGTTGCTTTTTGTGCTCTTGGGGGGTGTTCTCCTGTTGGCCTGGGGCGCTCACGGGCCTTTGGATGGCGTGATGCTCAAACTGGCCCGCAAAACTTTGCCGCGCTTTGTCATGATTCGGCAAAGTGTCAAAGTGTACTGTTTGTTGCCGACTATTATGGTTTTGCTGTTGGCGCGAACGTTGCCGGCGTTGCAGCGCTGGCGTTGGGGGAATGTGCTGATTGTCGCTTTAGTTGTGCTTGTTCTTATTGATTCGCGCCGCGCGTTTGCGCCCGGTCTTTGCCGTCTGCCCCGGCAAATGCCGGCGTACGAAGCTGTGGCGGCCGATGCCACTGAGAAGGATGCGCTGCCTCATGCGTTGGCGCTTCCCTTGTGGCCGGGTGATTCGCACGAGTCATCGCGCTACGAATATGCCGCGATGCTCTCACGGGTGCGTTTGGTGAATGGCTATTCCCCCGTGATTCCGCCGGGCTATCGCGAGGCTGTGGTGGTTCCGCTTTCACCGCTAAATCAAGGGGAGTTGGGTCCGGCGGAAGTCCAACGGTTGCGCGAGTTGCGGGTGGGCTATCTGATTGTGCATGCGGATGCTTTCGGCGCGGCGCGGGATGTGCCCGATGCGGCGACCGTGTTGGCGCGACTGCAGACGAACCCGCACTTGAAATTGCTGGCACAGCATGAGTCGCAATGGGCTTTTGAGCTGCTGCCGGAATGATGCACAACGATTTTTGCTTGTGCCTGCGCGGATAAATGCGTATGAACCTTTCCCAGTTTCTTCTTTTTTGTAGGTGGGACGGTAGCTCAGTAGGTAGAGCACGAGCCTTTTAAGCTTGTGGTCGCGGGTTCGAGCCCCGCCCGTCTCACCATTTGAAAACCCCGGTTTTATTGAGTAAAAGCGGGGTTTTCGCCTTTTCGGGCATCAATCGGACTTCGGGCATATTCGGGCATATTCCGGCCTAAATCGGGTCTAAAAGGGAGACAAAAGGGAGACAGTGGAAAAAGGGCAGGGGTTGCGGCTGGGCGGTGTCCGGGTTGTGGCCGTTTTCACTCCATCGGAAAAAGGGAGACAGAAAAGGAGACAGTGAACGGCATTCTTTCCCCCTATGCGCCGTCCCCAGCCCCGATCAACCCCCGGTCCACCTCACGGCCCATCCGGGTAGAAGCCCGGCGCAAATCGCATCCTACGCCCTCCGCACCTCTGGTACGTCCCGAACCTCTCCCGGCTCTGAACATGCAGGTGTATTGCAGGTGCATCTGCCCCGATCCCCACGGCGGCGGATGTCCAGTCCGGTCCCGGTTGCGCTCGTTGGCGTCCGCGTGGTGCGCGTGGCGGGGTACTGCTTGCCGTCGGAGCCGGTGCGCTTTTCAGGTCTAGGAATCCTAGAACTGGCGGACACATCGGCTACGGTTGAAGCTGCAACCGCACACATTTTTGCAATCGCTTCATTGGTCAGCCCCCCAAACTCCCGCAGGGCAATCTCAACGCACCGCCGCTTGTCGGCGGTCAACCCGGCTCCCCGGCTCTGGCGGCGCGTTCGGCCCGGCCACGTTCGGCGGCGCTCCGCAGGGCATCGCGGCAGCGGCCATCCATCAGCCGGGCGATTTCATGCGCCGATTCAGGGCGGCGCAAGTGCGGGATAATCAGCGGCATGACGCTTGACGGAATCCCTAGAACGGCATTCTTTACGCCGACGAAAATGCGCGAAAACATGGTTTCCGTTTCGGCCACGCCAACAAGCTCCCCGATCCGTAGGCGATAGTTTAGGGCGGCGGACTCAATCGCGGAAAGCGCACGGCATTCGGCAACGTATCTTTCCGAAACCAGCCGAACGCCTGAAACGTCGCCCGCTTTTTTGAGACGTTGGAGAAGCCGGAACGAATCGCGCTCTGTTCGTTGGAGTCTCGCCAGACATTCAAGCAACCCCTCGCCGTCCAGTTCATCCAAGGCGGGAAGTTCGGCGGCATCCGGT
This sequence comes from Verrucomicrobia bacterium UBA1418, assembly GCA_002304915.1. Lineage (GTDB taxonomy): Bacteria > Verrucomicrobiota > Kiritimatiellia > CAIQIC01 > Lenti-01 > CAZNGD01. The sequence continues at coordinate 46,250 of DBPO01000044.1, read as the reverse complement.
ATCACTTCCGGGTTTTTCGATTTGCTTCCCGAACGCGCCGAACGCGCCAGAAGCGCCGCCCCGGTGCTGGCGTTCGTTTCGATCCATTCCAAAGCGGAATCCCGGTTGAATAGGGACATGGGCGCACCTCCCCGGCCTGTGGGCTGTTTCTGGTGGGGAATACCCTTGCGGACCCATCTTGAAAGCGTAGCATCCGACACTTTCACCAATGATTTGAGTTCGGCGGATGTCAGCATTTCGGTTTTCGTTTTGCGCTTCATGGCTTGTTCCCTTTCGTTGTATCCAACCACTCAACCTGTCATGGGTAAATTGATTCTTTCACGCGGTGAAGGACCGCACCTGGCGACGGAACGACCCCGGTGCGGTGGCCGAAAAGGACCCATGCTTTCCTCCGCTCCGCTCATGGCCGGGTTCCGGTGTTAGTGGGGTGGGGGACTGCCCCGGCCCCCTGTCGCCTCTGTGAAGCGCTCCCGTCCCGATCCATGCCGACACCCGGCCCACGGCGCTCCGTGCGCTCTGGGGGCATCCTGGCGGCGGGATTCAAGGCTGTGAGTTCGCGCCATCTATCGCGGGCAAAGTGGCGTAAAAAGTTGAACGTCACAGCTTCGGCATCGGCTCTTGAATCGCAGAACCAGAACGGCACACGGAAGCGCATCGAAAAAGCAATCACGCTTTGCCATGCAGATTCGGCGGGCATCGCGGAACGATAATGCCCGAGGCGCAAAACGGATTGCGGTTGATCCACGATGATGCAAGCGGCATCGAATCCGCGCAACCGGGCAAGCTCTCTTTGGAATCTGTCACGTTCCACGCCCAAACACGCAACCAAATCGGGAAGGGATTTTCTTTCAATCGAAACCCGGCGCTCGAATCCGGCAAGGGAATAATCGCCAGCTTCTAACGTCCCCGGCGTCACCGTGCAGGGGAAGCCCACAAAGGAAAACCCGTCTTGCTCCCGCGTGTCGCGGATTATCTGCAAGGGGATTTTGGCGTTGTCACTCATGGCTCATCAAAAGAGGGGGGGCAGTCCCGCCGTGCCCGCCGGACAGGAGACGCCCGGACACCAGCAGGACCGCCCCCGGAATCGTTAGCGGTTCGCCTTGGCTCCCGATTTTTTCGACGGGGTAGCCCGTTGCCAAACGGCGGCCATCGCCGGGCACAATTCGGCGGGCGTGATCCGTTCGACCGATTCGAGATGGTTCCCATCAGCCCATCCATGCGGCCCCGAGTCGGACGGCAACAGGCAATGGATTTCCCGCCCTCGGGGGTCAACCGTCGCCATCGGGATATGTTTCCGGTCAAGTGAATCCGCAACGTCCGCGCCGAACCCGGCAACGGCCACGAATCGCCAAGGCGTCAACGGGATTTCGACGGAAGCCCCCCGGATCAATTTTTTCCTGGCCTCGACCCGTGCGGCGGCGGCTTGGCGGGATCGCTCTTGGCGACGGTCAACAACCTTGCGTTCAAGGTATGCAATCCGCGCCCGAACGGCATCCCGGCGTTGCTCGACTTCATTGACGGAATTGCTGTAGCCCAAAAGCCCATTGATTGCGGGCGGACATGAAGCAAAGCGGCCAGTTCCCGCGAGCCAATCGCCGTTTAGATGCTGGCGCAAATCGGTTTCGGCCTTCTCACGGGCGGCGGCAAGCTCGCCTTCGATCTGTTGGGCATCCCCTTGGAGTTCGTCAATCTCGCCCTCGATCCGGGCAAACTCGCTTTCATCGAAACGGGCTTGCGCCATTTGGAGACGTTCGCGGGCGATTGAAACCCGCTCTTGCAGTTCGCGGCGGCGGCTGGCGGCTTCGTTCAACGCGCCTTTGTGGATGTCGAATGCTTGGAGTTCATTCTGTGCGGCTTCGAGTTCATCCCGCGCATTTTCGACGGCGGCGGCGGGGTTCTGTTCGGATTTCGGTTTTCTTGTCATGGCGGTCTTCTTTCTGGGTTTGGTTGTTGGTTTCGGCTCAAAACTTGTAATGCTCGCAAAGGGCTTTTCGCGCCCCTTCAACATCGTTGTGCGGATGGAATCCGAATCGGGGATCGTGGTTGCAAATCGTTTCGCGGTCCTCTGGGGTGAGTTCGGCGGGGTCTTTCGCAAGGGCTTGGAGCAACGGCGCAAACCTCGCCGCGCCGATCTCGATGAGCGTTGAAGGGCGGGACATTTTCCGAATGCGGGTATTGCCAAAATCATCGCGGAAAACGTAATAGCCCTCTGCCAATAGGCGCTCCGAAAAAGTCATGAAGTTTTCGATTGGGCTGTCATCGCGCAGGGGCATGGTCAAACCTCCCCGCCGCACCGGGGGCGGCGGCGCTTGCGCTTGTAATAATCGCGTGCCCACCAGTACGGCGGCGGCAGCCTGTCATCCCTGTAGGGAAGCGGCGGGGCGGCGGTCCATGCCACGGTGCCCGGCATCGCGGCCCCCTCGGGCTGTACCTGAATGCTGGCGGTGGCGTGGGATGCTGTTGAACCGATCATCCAGTTTGTGCTGGTGCTGGGGCTCATTCCTGCCCCCTGTCCCAAAGTGTCCCACGGACTGTCCCGGGACACTGGCGGTTCTGCCCTCCCACCTGTCCCACCACCCCTTTAGGGGTGGGACAGTGGGACACCGCCCACGCATGGCCGGTTTTGAGTAGTTCGGATTTCATGCCTTTTCATCCCTCCCGTGGGACAGTAAGGGGTGCTTGGCGAGAATCCGCTGCACCTTGCTCTTGGAGCATCCGGTAGCATCGGCTACCTTGCGGACACCATCGAAGGGGTGCGCGGTGGCATAGTCCACTACCTCCCGCTCGCCAGCTACCATCTTCTCGGGTTCGGACTGGTCATCGCTGGGGGTCCAGAAGGGGCTGTGCGCGTCCGGTGCGCGGTCAAGATAGACGTCGCGGATGGGGGTTCCGTTGGCATCTACCACCCCAGCCCGCTCCCAATTCTTTCCGAAGTGGAGCCGGTAGCGTTCGTCACCCTCGGCTGGGCTGTAGAGTTCCATGCTGGTCCTCGCTCCGTTCGCCTTCCGGCTGGTTCCGGCGGCCATGTAAACAGAATCATGGCGGCCCCAGCCCTTGCGCTCGGCTGGCTTGCCGGTGTGATCCACCAGTAGCATCGCGGCCCCGTATTCCTTCAGCAGTTTTGAGATGGGAGTGATAAACAATTTCCACTCCCGGCTGCCGTTGATGTCATCGGCGGAAAACGCCTGATAGTTATCCACCACCAGCAGGTCGAACTTGCCCCGGCGAAACTCTCCATCCAGCGCCGTCACCAGTTCGGGACCGTCCAGGGCGTAGGCGTGGTGTAGTTGTAGATTCTGGTCCAGCAGGTCGGCGTCCAGCCCGTCATGCTCTGCGATTGCTTCAAGGTCACGCTTCAAGGTTTCTTCGTCCTGCTCCGCCGTCAGCATCAACACCCTGAAGGGACGCGCCACGGTCAGTCCAAAAACGGATTTTCCACAGGCGACACCGGCGGCCATCTGCTCGGCCAAAACGGATTTCCCGATGCCGGTCCCGCCTGTGAGTAGGCTCCATGCGCCCCGCCGTAGGAAACCACGTCCAACAATATGGGTTTCCTCGGGTTTCACTTCCAACGCATGAAGGTGGGCATACCGGATGGGCGGAAACGTATCCACCAGCGGTCCCCCGTGCGAACTCCCTGAAGCCTCCCCAGCGGCCAGCAGGTCAGCGGCCACGGCATCCACCGCGCCGCCCTTGGAAAGCTGTTCAGCGGCCATCGTGACGGCAAGGTGAAGGTTCCGGCGACGTTCCGCCGTGCGGACCTGTTCGGCGTAGTAGGCCGCATGCTCTGAAGTAGGGCATGACTCTACCATTTCAGACAACGCCAGCAGGTTCTCCCCGTCATCGCCGTTCATTTTTTCGGCGACGGTCAAGGGGTCAACAATGCCGGGCTTGCGGGATCGTAGAAGCTCCATCGCGCACCAGGCGGAAATGCAGACTTCATCCGTGAACGATGCCGACGTGATCCCCGCCGCCTGTACGATGGGGGAAACGCGGTCAAACTCTTGGAGGAGAGCGCCAAGCAAGGCGCGTTCGGCTAGTGTGGAATCTTTCATCGCTCCACCTCGAATCCGTCGGCAACCAGTTTTTCGATGATCTCACCGATTCGGACAGGCCGCCACGGTTCGGCATACGGGCTTGCGCCCTTGGAGCGTGTGGGGTAGGGTCTGCGTTGTGAGATAGTTCCGTTCCCGTCGCCGCCCCTGCTTCCCGGCTGGGCGGCTTTTTTTTCGATGGGCTGTTTCATCGTTCTGGCCCTCACTCGACTGACCGCGCCAGCAGGCCGCGAACGTCTGACTCCAAAAATCCTCCACCGATTTTCCGGCCCGGATATTTCACGCGGCGGAGAAGCCCAGCCTTGGCGAATTGGAACACGGTACGGCCAGACACTCCAAGAATGCGCCCGGATTCGTCGCTGGTAAGTACGCGGTCCGTCTGCACCTGCTCATCCCGCAAGGCGGCCTCGACTTTCCTTCGGATGTCCGGGGACTCAATCAAATTGAGCATGGCCGTGATCGTCTGCACGTCACGCTGTTGGGTTAAGGTGTTCACTTCCCAGCCCTCCGACGCAGGGCCGCAATCACCGCGCCCGGATCGTACAAGACAAGTTTTCGGGATAGGCGTAGAACAGGGACTTTCATGCGCCGCAAAGTTCGGGTTGATACGCCGATCTTCTTCGCCATCTCGGGCTGGTGAAGTAGGACGGGCTCGGTTTTTTCATCTGTCATGGCTTGGCTCTCTCTTGTGCCGCGCACCATAAAAAATCAGCGCACAGCGGTTTCGTTTTCCGCCATGCGCCGATCAACCGAGTTGTCGCCATGTCCTGACCCGTCGCCGTTGAAGCCCGAAAGCCTGCCAGCCGGTCAGCTTCAAAATGTCACTTCATCATCTGGGCACGATTTCGGCCCTCATGCGTTTTATCTCTGCCGCGCCACGGCCAACAAACTTGACCTGATCGCCGTGAATCCGCGCCGCCATATCACGATGCATCCGCATAATCAAATCCGCATCCTGCTTGTTCTCCCTGCAAGCTCGCCGGAAGGCCAGTTCACAGGACTTGGAACACGCGGCGAACCCCTTTTTCAGGCGCTCCGCCGTGTTCTGTTTTTCGCATTGGATGCATCTGAACATGGCGCTACACTACGCCATGAGTTTGGAGGGGTAAAGGGCATAGGGGACATTCTGCGTCCATGACTTCAGATAGGGATTCGACGCGGACAAACGGTGTTTTTTACGCGGGGAGCATCGCCAGCAGTTTCTTGCGAACGGCCACAACATTCTTGACGGTCAAACCGTCCACCAGTTCGCGCACGGCCTGAAGGTCAACGGGCTTCGTCTCGACAACTGCCTCGGCTTCGATGATGTCTCCCTGATCCTCCATGCCCGGAAGGGCAAGGTGGGGGATAGCGGCCACGATCTGTTTTTGATCCTCTGTGGAGTAGTGCTGATAAATCCGAGTCACTGTCTCGCTGGCATGGCCCAACCATTTTTGAACGATGCCGATGGGGACGCCAGCCCGCGCACAGTGAGTTGCAAGACTATGCCGGAAGCTGTGCATTCCGAAACGGGCGATTGCCTTAACGCCCCGGCCCGTCCGCTTCTCCGTCCGGCTGAAGTCATCGCCAAGGGCAGACTTCATCAGCCGGTTGAATCTGTGAATGAGCCCCACCCGGTCCCGCCTGTAGAGTTCGGCCAGTTCGGGAAAGAGGGGACCGCGCTTGGAGTCGCCGCATACGTCCCCGATGATCGTTGTCAGCATGGGGTGCTCCATGATGTCAACGGTCGCCCCGCTCTTGGCAGTCTTGACGACGATCTTTCCATCCTTCCGGTTTTCATGGCGCAGCTGAACCGCATCCCCAGCCCGTAGGCCCGTGAAGTAGAGCACGGCCAGCAGTCCGCGCATCTCCCCTTGTGCCGATGTCAGCAGGGACTCGACTTGTTGCACGTCAAAGGGCTCCCGGTGCTCATGTTCTGGTGTCTGATATTTCGTCACCCCGGCGAACGGGGAGGGGACACCCGCCAGCCGATACATGACGTTGCAGGTAGTTATCAGCTTGTTGTGCCGTCCCGCCGTCACGCGCTTTTTCTTGAACAGGTGATCCGAGTACTCCTGTGCGATGTCCGGCGTCACGTCCTGCATGGCCTCAAGGTCGCCGTGCTCCTCCTCCATCCAGTCAGCAAACTGTTCCCAATCCAGCTTGTTCTGTGCCACGTTCATGGGGGACAGCTCGCGGATTGTGCCGTTCGCCCGTTTCGGTTGGCTGTGATCGTAGGGATGCCGCTTCCAGACTTCCCGCAGGGGTATCCGGTTTGCAAGGTCCACAGCCTCCTGTGCCGACACCTCCGCCCCGGCAAGCCGATCTTTGATTGCGGCGAGCGTGTCGCGCTCCTCCAATGCCCGGAACGGGGCAAGGATTTCGTCGGCCTTGGTTCTGGCCTTTGGCTTCGATGTCTCGCCGGTGGACCTGTAGAAGCGCCGCCCTCCTGACTGCCATCTAACCCACCATAGACCATCCCGCTTGTATAGATGTCCTGATACCCGTCTGCCTTTTCTCATTGTGCGGCCTCCTTCATGGTTGCGCGTAGATTCGGCCATACAGGGGCAAAAAGCAAGCATTAAAGGAGACATTTATCGAAACAGGTTGAAAAAGCCCATATAATAGGCGCTTAACACTAGCCTTTTAAGCTTGTGGTCGCGGGTTCGAGCCCCGCCCGTCTCACCAGTTTTTGGCTCCGGCGTCACGCGAGTGACGGCGGAGCTTTTTTTATTTTTCCCGCCCTGCAAGGCTGGTGTGTCCCATCTCTTTTGAAAATTATTTTTTACTGGCGTGCTGACCGAATTTTCTTGATTTTTGGGAATTAATAATATTCAATGCGGATGTATTCATTTCCAAAGCCAATTAACCTTTTTCGGTGGCGTTCGGCTTGAGGCGATGATTTGTAAGGGGTTCTAGTAGAGTAAGATGTGGATGTTTGGATGTCCTCGTTATTGGCGGGAGCTTTGTCCAAAAACATTTCAATCAAGGCGAGAAAGAGCGTTTTAATAGGTATCAAAACTACAGGAGAAGAATCAATGAAAACACAGGCGGTACAGGTGTTTGATGAAATATGCGGAGAGTGGAATATCGGGTTTGGGCTTTCCCCGGTGATTGCCGCTCAAATGCTGGCGAAGGAGTTCCCGGACGTGCCCCAATGGTTGGTATGGAATATGGGGCCAGATCCGGCGGAGCGGGCGATTCGATCTATGCTGGGCGAAGGACTCAACAACATGGGCAAGGTTGGCGCGTGGGATTGGGAAAGGGTACCCTGTTCTTACGGCAATGTCGGATTTTGGTCCAGTCGCCTCGAACGGCCGCATTTGGGGTCATGCTGGATCGGCATGATCCGCGTCACGGGAGCCCAAGGAGAGAGTTTTCTGCTTTTCTCCTATATCCGGGCGGACATGACCATTGGCTCTGAATATCTGGTATCGACGGGTGACCTCAAGCTCTTGCGCCGTTTTGCTGACGATGTGCTTCGGCATCTCCGCCCCCCGCGCCATCGCAACAAGGTGGTTGTCAACGTCATTGGCCGTCAGCCGGATTTTGAGCTGACAGTCGATGAACAAGAGGTGGTATATCTGCCCGAAGAGCTGCACAACGACATCATCACTCAAGTGGATGTCTTTTTCGGGAACCCCAAAATCTACAAGGAGATGAATATCCCCCACAAACGGGGATTTCTGTTCACGGGCGTTCCCGGCACGGGGAAAACCATGTTGATTCGCTCACTGATTCGGCGCGTCTACCGCAAGTACGGGGTTGACACTTCCTACCTGTCGGTCACGCGCCGCACGGATGCGGACGACCTGCGCCGATTGTTTCACTGCGCTTCCGAGAAGAAACCTGGGTTGCTGGTTTTGGAAGACATTGAGTCGCTCTGTCATGAGACCTGCCTGACGCGTTCGGAAGTTCTGGCCGAGCTGGATGGCATCAACCAGCGTTCGGGGATGCTGCTGATTGCCACAGCCAACGATCCGAGCCGCGTTGACCCAGCTCTGGTGCATCGTCCCAGCCGGTTTGACCGGGTATGGACATTCCCCGTGCCAGACCGGAATCTGCGGACACGCTATATTGCCGATCAATTCAAGGGTGTTGAGTCTGGCATCGTAGGTTTTATCGCCGATGAAACCGAGGATTGGACCATGGCCTACCTCAAGGAACTGCGCAATACCGCTGCCCTTTTGGCCATCAAAGACGGAATGACGGCCATGGGAACGAAACACATTCAAATGGCTCTGCGGCTTTTGCGTGAACAGTTTCGGGCAGGCAGAACGGGGCATGCAGATGCCCACAAGGCCAGCCGTTCAACTGGATTCGGTTTTGGACGCGACTGCGACAAGACCGACAAATTGGCGGGTTCCGTGGCGTAAAAACAACGAGCGAGAGGATGGACATGAGCACTCGATGCATCCAAGCGAAAACTGGTGTCCCAGACAAACTCGACCGGAAAATCCGATGGCGAATGCATGATAAAATTTTCGAGAATCCGGAAGAAATTGAGGAGATCATCCCCTTCATGCGGGGGCTGGATAAGGATGCTGTCCGCCAATACGCCCGGGATTTGGCTGTTTTGTTGCGTCAGTGGGCCATGTGCCAGAATTGTGGCGTTCATGGGAAGAGGAGGGATGAATGTGACTGCCTGGCTGGTCCCAGCTTTAGATCGAAGAGGGTTCTATCAGGAATGGACTACGGGACAACCCGGACATCCAATTTGAACACAAAGGGAGGAAGCGATGAGTGACAGAAAAATAAAAGCAAATGCAGGAGACGTGAATGCTCTGCATGCCCTGGCGATTATGTATGGCAAAGGCATCGGCGTCGAAAAGAACGAAGAAGAAGCCACCAAATGGTTTCGAAAACTGGCAGCCAAGGGACACGCCGGGGCAATAGCCGTTCTTAACAAGATGAGGAAAGGGGCGGATGGTACTTTGTGCAGAACAGCAGGGTTGCAATTAGTAAGGACGAGCTGATAGGAGGTACACATGCAAATAATACCCCCCAAAGAGATATCGATTCATGAACCCAATATCCTTTGTGAACGTTTTCATGAAATTTCAAACAGAATGAAAAGATTCTGTTACCCCTACGACAAAAAAGATATCCCAGGCAATGGCATTTACGTGGTTTTTGAAGAGGGCGAGATGGCCCATGGCGGGGCACGGATTGTCCGTATTGGAACCCACAGTGGCCCGAACAATCTCCGGGCACGACTTGCCGAGCACTTTTACAAGGAGAACAAGGATCGGAGTATCTTTCGCAAGAACATTGGGCGTGCACTACTACAGAGAAGAAAGGATCCTTTTCTGGCCCAATGGGACATCGACCTGACGCCGCGAAAAAACAGGGAGCGATATGCCGGGAAGATTGATTTTAAGAAGCAGGCCGAGATAGAGGCGGAAGTAACTCGCATCATAAGGAGCCATTTCTCCTTTTGTGTTTACCCGGACGACAATAAGCAGCATCGTTTGGAGCTGGAAAAGCGGATGATTGCCACGGTCAATCAGTGTACCGATTGCCGGCAATCCGCAGGTTGGCTGGGGAAGCATTCCCCCAGAGAAAAAATTAGGCAAAGTGGGCTATGGGTTATGAGGGGGCTTAAGCACACCCCCTTGCAGTCTAAAGACCTTGATAGGCTGGAAAGGACCTTGGGAAAAGGAGAAGGAATTTATAAAGGAGAAATGCGATGAAGGTGGTCATTCAATGTGCAGGCAGGAAAAATCCTACGGCGACGTTTACTCTGCATCAGCGATGTCTAACATTTTTAGCGGAGCCAGATCCGAGTTTGGATCAGGTCAGTCCATGGGATAAAATTCCCGGTCTTGAGTCAAATGATTGGATTGATTGTATCCGTGATATTGGGGATCCCTCAGCATGGGAAAAATATGTAACAGCCGGTATCGGCATCTCGGGCGGCGGAGGGCTGAGTACATCTGGCAATTTATATGCAAACAACATATACCGTCAGTTGATGGCTAGATTGGGTAATTCGAACGTATACATCTTGTCGGCTGGTTGGGGGTTGACGCGGGCGGATCGCGGAATCCCTGATTACAATGTCACTTTTGCGACCGATCAGAATACTCCGAAGGCCGCGAAGATAACGCCAAAGGCCAGATCAGAGAAATCTTCCATTGAAATGTGTATTCCCGACGATGATAAGATACACCTGTTTCTTACGCCGAAGTACTATGAATACTGGAAATTGTCTTTTGGGGCTCAAGGGAATCATGCCGAGCGGCAAGTGCTACACTGGAGAAAGGGTCAGGGTCTTCCAGATAAAAACATCCCCTCAGAACAGGTCCAATGGCACGACTGCGGAAAAATGAGAACCAACTGGCAATATAAAGCGGCCAAGCAGTTTATCGAGGCAATTTCGACACGAGAAGACGATAAGCAGTGAGCCGTAACATGAGCCGTAACATTGGTAGGGCTTGGGGATTTGGGCTGGTGTTGGATGGGAAAGGGGGGCATATGTATGGGGAATGGAAAGGAGTGAGGGATGAGTAAGTATGCTTTGGTGGTTTTTAACGGAGATCCGATGTGTTTCATTCATGTGTTGCTGAATGCGCTGGACATGAAAGAGCGGGGGCACGAGGCGAAGATTGTGATGGAGGGGGCGGCGACAAAGTTAATTCCCGATTTGTATGTGGAAGGGAATCCGCTTCACGGCTTGTGGAAAAAATGTCTGGCGGCGGATGCCGTGGCGGGGGTGTGTCTGGCTTGCGCGACAAAATTGGGCGTGCGCGAGGCGACCGAGGCGCATGGCTTGCGCTGGATGGGCGAAATGGCGGGGCACCCGAGCCTGGCCGCGCTGCGCGCGGATGGCTACGAAGTGATAACTTTTTGAAGATGGTTCGCGGGCGCTTGGGAAAGCGCAACGGACGCTTACGGAATGAGATGGGTTCCGTTTTTGCCTGCGATGGCTTCCGGCAACAGGTGCGGCTGGGTAATGATGACGCGTTTGCCGCCGTTTTCGAGGAAGTCAATTGCCGCGGCAATCTTGGGACCCATGCTACCGGCGGGGAATTGGCCTTCGGCCATATATTTTTTGGCTTCGGCGACGGTTAGCTGATCCAGCTCGCGCTGGGTGGGCTTTTTGTAGTCTATGGCGACTTTATCCACGCCGGTGGAGACGATGAAGACGTCGGCCTTCAAGTTTTTGGCCAGCAGGCAGGAGGCGAGGTCTTTATCAATGACAGCAGCGCGGCCTTCGAGTTCGCCTTTTTCGTTTTCAATCACCGGGATGCCGCCGCCGCCGACGGCGATGACGATGACATTTTGCGCAAGCAGGAGACGGATGGTGTCTTCTTCAACGATGCGAATGGGCTGCGGGGAGGCGACCACGCGCCGCCAGCCGCGTCCGGCATCTTCTTTCAGCACCCAGCCATTTTCGGCTTCATATTTTTGGGCTTCTTCTTGGGTGTAGAAGGGGCCGATGGGTTTGGTGGGGTTGGCAAAGGCGGGGTCGTTGGCGGCCACCATGACTTGGGTGACCACAGTTGCGATGGGACGTTCCATTCCGCGGCGGCGCAGTTCGTTGGCGAGGGTTTGGCCGACCTGGTAGCCGATGGAGCCTTGGGTGTCGGCGACGCAGTTGTCGAGCGGGACTTCGTGCAGCTTGTGTTTGGCCAAGTCGGAGCGCAGGAGGATGAATCCCACTTGCGGGCCGTTGCCGTGGGTGATGACTACGCGGTAGCCGGCGGCGACGAGCGAGGCGATGTGCTGCGCGGTTTCGGCGGCGGCTTCGTATTGGTCTTGAACGCTGGTTTTCGAGTTGTCTTTGATGAGCGAGTTGCCACCGATGGCGACCACGGCAAGGGGTTGGGTCATAGACGTATCTCCTGAATGAGGGGGTTGTTGTTGAGTTATCCAAATGGGCATTGTCCTGTGCGGCAACTGGGGCCGGCGGCCGGGCAGGCTCCGGTGGCACAAGCAGAGGACGGGAAGAAAGAGCCGGACGAAACCGACGCCTGAAAGGTTGAAAATTGCTTTTTCATCTTTTTGGAGCCGCAGTGGGGGCAGACCGGTTTCCGGTTGCCGCTGATTAGCAGTTCCGACGGTTTGCCACAGTCGTGGCAGATGTACTCAAAGAGCGGCACGGAGGGGTTTCTCTACGGCAACTTGTTGATGGCTTCCACGAGTACGTCGGCCTGGCGCATGCCGACGAAGTCGGTCACTTTTTCGCCGTTCTTGAAAATCACCAGATAGGGGATTGTGCTCACATTGTACTGGGTGGCCAGCTCATGGTTTTCGTCCACATTCACTTTGCCGATTTTGAGAGCGGGGACGGCTTCGGCGACTTTATCCAAGATGGGGCCTTGAACCCGGCAGGGGCCGCACCAAGGCGCCCAGAAGTCAATCAAGACCAGGCCGGTTCCAATGAAATCCGCGAATGTTTGCTGGTTTAAATCGGTAGTCATTATGTGCTCCTCCTCAACATCCAACGCTGTCCGTTATAGCATGGCTGGCGCAACAGGACAACCGGCAATTCGGCTTATGGGCGGTGGACGGTGGATTAAATGGCGTATGCCACCACTTGACCGGGCTGAAGGCGGGAGGGGAGGGGGGCATCCGTCAGCAAGTCGGTTGTGGCGGAGGGGTGCGGAAGCGTGAGAGGGTGGGCTTGGTGCATGTCGCTGTTGCCGAGAACCGCCAAGCCGGTTGTGGTTTCCGGCTGCTGCCGGATGTAGCCGGTGATGGCGCGATTGGCCGTTTCCAGCGGAATGATGGTTCCGGCGGACGCGTCGCTGCACAAGTCGCGATATTTTTCGCGCAGGGCGTGAACACGGCGCAACGGGGCGATTAAGTTGTCCGTGCGCGTCCAATCCATTGCGGCGGCGCTGAAGAGCGGCAGGCGTGCGGGGGGCCATTGGGCGACTTCTTCGTTGGTGAAATCGAAGCCGGTGTTGACGGGTACCGGTTCGGCCAGTTCGATGCCGTTGTGCAGGTAAGGCACGCCGGGCAAAAACGCGCCCATGGTTTGCGCGTAGAGCGCGTAGGCCGTTCCGCCGGGCCAGTGAACCGCGCGCGGGCAGTTGTGATTCTCGGCCATGGCCATGAAGGGCACCGGAAGGCCCGCGCCGTGAATCCAGCGCAACCATCCGCGGAATCTTTCCGTGTCGCGCACGGTTTGCATGAAGGGGCCCACGCACACGTTGTATCCCTCCTCACGGGCGTGCGGCGTCAGGTTGAATTCTTCGGCCCACAGCGCAAAATCCGGGTCCACCTGGCGCGCGCGGGCGACCAGGGCACGTTTCAGGTCGGCGGGCAGCGCGTGGCCCATATCAATCATGACGCCATCCACCGCAAAAGTCGTTTGATAATGCGGGATGACTTCAACGATTTTGTCCCACAACGGCCGCACAATGTTTTCGGGGCGCGCCAATTGCGCGGCATACATGCGCACGGTGTTGTAGGCGATGTAATTGAAGTCCGGATGGTCATAGAGCCGCAGATAGGTCACATCCGTCCAGGGCGGCTGCTCGGAATCCGGCCCCCAATCGCAGAACGCGCCGGGGATGCGCACCGGCACCAGTTGCCCCGTGCGCGGGTCCGGTGCCAAGCCGTGCCAGGCGCCATTTTCCATGCGGATGGTTTCCGGCGCGGGCGGGGCGGTGAACATGTTGCGATAGATGTCGTGCGGGGGGAGAAGCTCGTGGAAGCGGCCTTGACCGACCGCGTCATAGATGGCGCGCAGCTCCTCGGGCGTGAAGATTGGCGCACCGTAGGTGTCCTCCGTCGCCACGCCGGGCTGGCGGTCGGGCACGTCGGCGCGAATCCAATAAAACCATTCGGGATGTTCCTTGGCCCACGCCGCGTCCTTGGCCGCCGTTCGGAACACAAATTCAACCACCACGCGAATGCCCAAATGGTGCGCCGCCTCGACAAACGCCGCGAATTCCGTTTCGACATCCAGCCCCAGCGCCGGTTCCGCCAAATGCTCATCCAGTGCATACGGATCGCGAATGGCAAACGCGCTACCCATGTCGCCCTTGTGGCCATCCTGGCCAATGGACGTGATTGGCAGCAAATGAACGGTATTGCATCCCAGCGAGCGAATGAATGGCAGCAGTGTGATGGCCTTCAGAAACGTGCCCGTTTCGCGCCAACCATTCGCCAGCAGGGCGGGTGAGACGCTCCCGTCGCCGTTGTGGTCAAACGCCGCGCCGTAACGCACCAGCAAGTTGTAGGCGATAGCGTTTTTGCCCCAATCGCCGGGCACGTCACCATCCGTCACGCGCGACTGCGGCTCCTGCGCAAGAATTGCTCGCAACCGACCGAGAAAAAACTCCTCCGGCACGACCTGTTGCGCTTCAAGAGGGCCATTTGGATTCAGCCAAAGCCCCGGCACGCGATAAGCCGCCGAGGGCGATTGCGCCAACCGCGCCTCCAGCCGATTCATAACCTCTTTTACCGCACGAAAGTTCATCTCATCTCCAAAAGAAAGGGGCGCAACTATACCGTAATTTATCAAAAATGAAGCATAAAAAAGCGATTTACCCGTTTATTTGCGCCCCAAAATGTTCGGCCTCCCCCAAAAATGACCTGTTTTTGCAGGGAAATGCGGTGGTCATGCCCGGCCAGAAAACAGTCATTTTTGAGCCGAAAAAAAGGCGCCAAAAACATGGAAATTCGCTTCTCTTTCATTCCCAATGAGTTACAAAAATCCATCCAATGGTTAATTAACCATTATAATTTTTAAAATGTGCGAGTTTCCTAGGGTTTTTGAAGATTTTAGGCCCAAAATTATGATGTTTTGTTAACTATTACATAAAATGTCTAAAATTTAATTATTTTTTGATGAATTTCGGAAAATTTTGTCTTTATTTGATGTTTTATTGTTATTTTTGCTTATTTTCTAGGGAAAATATGTTTTTTATATTTTTGGGGAAATTCCCGAAAATGGGTGCATTTGGGGCGGAAATTACGGCTGGGGCAAAGCGCTTTTTGTGCGCCTTCGGCACAAAAAAACACCGAGCCGGAGCCTGTGCTCCAGCTCGGTGATGCCGCATCGCCGGTTATGTGATGGCGGCCGACGGCGGTGTGGATGGGGCCTTGGGGGCTTTCTTCTTGAGCCAGATGACGAGAGCCACAGCCGCGACAAGCAACGGAACGCCAATCAGCGGGCGATAGGTAAGCCAGGCAATGGCTATCCAGAGCAGCGACCAGGCCAGTCCGATAATTCCAGTGACCAGACTGACCCCCACTCCAACGATGTCGCCCAAGAAGGGCAGAACCTTGGCAATGGCCTCCAGAATGCCGAAAATGCCCCGCAGTCCCGCACAGACCAGAACCACGCCAACCAGTCGCAAGATCCAGGTCAGGAAAGTGTTTTCGGCTTGGGCATGGGCAAACATTTCCTCCGCGGAAACGATGCCGGTTTCCAGACGCGAAATCGCCTTGCCGGACTTGGCCACATAGCGCCCAAAGGTGGACCCATTGACTTTGCCGATGATGGAAACGTCCTGAGGCTGCGCGCTGCTGAAGGTGATGCGCAGGTCGCCGACTTTCGGCGCGGACGGGTTTTCGCCCAGGTACACCGTGTTGGCCTGAACGTGAACCACGGCGGGCGCAACGGCATTTGTGTCCTCGGGGAGGCGGGGGCCTCGGGGATGCTGGCGGATGGCCTCTTCCAGCTTGCGCTGATTTTCTTCGCCCAGTGTCACGTCCACCGGCTCGTTGGCGGGGATGGATTCAATAAAGAAGTCCGGCAGGGAATATGCGCCAAAGCTGACGTTTTTTGCAAATTGCTCCTGATCTTGGACCTGATAAAGCGTGAAGTTGCTGCCCTGATACTTGGGGTCTTTGAATTCGCTGGAATTAATGGGTTCGGATTGCCAGTCGGCGGAATAGGTGTAGGTGGTCACCTTTTCTTCCCCGCCGCCGATTTTGTCGCGGGTGGTGGTGCTGGAACGCTCTTCGTACTGGTAATACTCAACCGAGCGCTGGAGGCTGATGGCGTTGACGCTAACATCAAAGGCCGGGTCCCGCAGAATGTCCTCTGTTTCGGCCCGGGCTGAGGCGTGAATCACCTTGCCGTTGAGGGCCGGGTCCCGTTCCGCGACGCTATCCACCGCAATCGTGGCGTCTTGCGCTTCATTCAGGGCCTTGTAGGTTTTGACATAATTTCCTTCGTTCCAAAACAGCAGCGCCGTACCCGCGATAAAAGCAATGAGGCCGCCGACAATCCCCTTTAAGGACCGGCTCAATCGTCCGCCGTAGCTGGTGGTGGTGGTTTCAGTATAGGCCATGATGATTTCCTTGTTTAGTATTCAGTTTGTCCGCAAGACCGATCCAAAGGATCGCCCTTTTCTTACGTTGGCCCCGGTAGATACCAAGTTTCCCAAGCTCCGTCAATTATGCCGGGCAAGCCTCCAGTCGCCCTTCTGCCGAACTTGGGTTAGTCTTGCTTCAACTGCTCGAATGTTCCGTGGGTCCAGTCGTCATGGAGCCACAACCGGTAAATGGTCCGGTCGGGAAAGGCGGCAAACAGGCAGTGGTTTTTCTCCGGTAAATCGCGGGCATAAATCACATCGGCGGCGAGCTGTGGGTCGTTGTAAATGAACCCGGACGAATAGTTGAGTTGCGGTGAGCCGGGGCCGCCAATCAGCACCACGGCGCGGGATAATTGGGATTGCCGCGCCAGCCGGTCGGCGACGGGGGAGGTTTCTTCGTAATTTTCGCGGTAGTGGGGGACAACATAAGCGGGCCAGTAGTGCGCGCCCGCATGGAGGATCAGTAGCAACGTCAGCAGCGGAACGGCCGCCCGTATGGGGCGCCATGCCCGAAGGCGATACAATCCGCGCAGCACCAGCACGACCATGCAGGGAGCGAGGGCGAAGTAATAGCGAGCTTCGTATTCCCGCCCGTAATAAGCATAGGTGAAGTAAAAGGCCGCGACCAGCACGAAGGCTCCCAGGCAGAGAAGGTCGCGCCGGTCCGGACGTCGGCGCAGAAAGGCAAGGCCGATGAACGGCAGGCAGGTGGGCCATCCAAGAAGCGCGGAGTCGAATCGCAAGATGAGCCATAGAAATTGCTGGATGGCGGCTTGAAGCGTGAATGAATCGGAAAGTCCGAAACTGGGCATGTACACACGGGAGAGGCTGCCCACGTCGGTGCGGCCATAGCCCAGCGCCCAGGCGCTGTCAAATATGCGGTAATTCCAAAACAACTGAATCGAGATTGGGATGACCAATCCGGCCAGCATGGCTGGCGCGGCAATGCGCCAGGCCGACGCAATGGCGCGAAACCCCAGAACAACCCCGATCAGAATCGGCGGGGCTAGAAGCGCGACGTCCTGGGGCCGGATCAGGATGCTCATGCCCAGCAGAAACCCAGAGCCGACAAACAGGGCGGCAGCCTGACCCGGACGGGCCATCCGATCGAGACCCTCCAATCCGAAGGCCAAGGCCAGGCTGGCGCAGCACAGCAGAGACAGATGCGACATGAAGGAACCGCCGATCAAATGCAGTATGGGCGACAGCGCAAACAGCAGGGCAAACGCCCGCGCGAACGTCCGCCCATAAAAATGCCGCACGATGCGCGTGCAGGCGAGGAGGATGAGTGCGGTGCAGGTCGGTCCGTACAGGGGCAAACAGCGGAATCGAGCGGCGACCCAGAGGGTCAGCGCGTGGCCGGGAGGATATGCGGCAAACCAGCGTCCGTTGCTGGTGATGATGACGTTGGGCTGGAAAAAGTGATCGGGGCAGGCGGGGGCTTGGGCCCAGAGCTGGCCCATCGCAAGGATTTTAGCTTGAAACAAATGGCTGGTGGCGTCGGTGACATGGGGAATTCCCTGAAACAAGAAAGTTTGTACCAACAGGGTGGCGCAGAAGGTAAACAGGGCGATCGCCGGCAAAAAGATGGTGTCGGACATTTCATACAACAGAAAGCGTAGGATGCGTTTCGGGGCCGTTCGGAAAATTGTCAACGGCCACAGGACAAGAGCCAGAATTGACAGGGACCATTGCGCTCGTTGGAGAAACGCGGTATATGCCGCAGTTAAGGCATGGTCGTCCGAAAGCCGCGTGGCAAGCGAAATGGCGGGGAAGAAGCCGGCTGCCGAGAGCCCCAGCATGGCAAGCGCGAGGCCAAGCCAAACTGTGCGCAACGACAGATGACATCTGGCGATCCTCCACAGAGGCGGACGTGCTGAGGTCAGGTTGGCGCTCATGGCGAATCAGGTTGTCATATTGCGCGGGAAAAGCCAAGCGCCAGGCCGAACATTCCGGCGTTCTGGCGCAGGGCGCAGGGAAGCCAGATTCCAGAAGACGGCATAGTCCAGAGGGGTTACGATGTGCCGCCTATCCCTCTGTCCGCGAGAATCTGGATTGCCATCAGCGGCCTTTTCTTGTAAAGCTCTCCCCCATGAGTCAGGCGCATTTGATCGAGTTGCCCAAGGTTGAGGATCCCCGGGGGAATCTGACCTTCATCGAAGAGGTGCGCCATATGCCCTTCTGCATCCAGCGGGTTTATTGGATCTACGATGTGCCCGGGGGGCAGGTTCGGGGCGGTCACGCATTCAAGGAACAGCGGGAAGTGATTGTGGCCCTGTCCGGCAGCTTTGATGTGGTCTGCGACGATGGTGTTTCCAAAAAGGTGTACACTCTGAACCGGTCGTATTACGGACTCTACATTCCTGCCCTGAATTGGCGCCAGATGTTAAACTTTTCCACCAATTCTCTGGCCTTGGTCTTGAGTTCGACCCGGTATCATCGGGAAGACTACATTTACGACTACGAGGCCTTCCTTCAACTCAGGAATTCGCATGAGCAGCACGATTTATGACTGCGTCGTACTCTCGTTGCGCAAGGTGCACAACCGGGCCGGGAATATCACGATCGTGGAGGGCCGGAAAAATCTGCCCTTTGAGGTCAAGCGGGTTTTTTACTTGTACGACGTGCCCGGCGGTGCCGGTCGAGGTGGGCACGCCCATCGCAAACTCACGCAGCTAATCATCGCCGCCAGCGGGTCATTCAACGTTCTGGTAGATGACGGGACCAACAAGAAAGTGGTGATGCTCAACCGCCCCGATTACGGGTTGTTGCTGGTCCCCGGCGTTTGGGGGGAATTGATGGAATTCTCGTCCGGCGCCGTCAGCCTGTGCCTGGCATCTGAGTTGTTCGACGAGCAGGACTACATCCGGGATTATGACGAATTCATCCGCTATAAGCATGCCCCCTAGCATTCATCCCACGGCCGACGTGCAGACCCGCCACATCGGTGAGGGGACTCGCATCTGGCAGTTTTGTGTAGTCTTGGAACACGCTCGCATCGGTCGGAACTGCAACGTGAATTGCCATGTGTTCATCGAGAACGATGTGATCATCGGCGACAACGTCACCCTGAAGCCGGGCGTTCAAGTGTGGGATGGAGTGCGGCTGAAGGACCGGGTGTTTGTCGGGCCCAATGCCACCTTTACGAACGACTTGGCACCACGTTCCAAGCGATATCCGGCACACTATGTGGAGACGGTGGTGGAGGAAGGCGCGAGCATAGGCGCCAACGCCACGATTCTTGCGGGAGTTGTCATCGGCGCCGGCGCGATGATCGGCGCGGGCAGCGTGGTCACCAAAAGCGTGCCGCCCTACACGCTCTGGGTCGGCAATCCGGCCCGGCCACATGGTTACATCACCGCAGACGGAGTCCTCTTGGACGGGAAGCTGCAGGACAAGGCGGGCCGGCAGTACCGGATCGTGGAGGGGGTGCCGCAGCTACCATGATCAAGTTTCTCGATCTGCAAGCGGTAAACGCCGCCCATGCCGAGGATCTCAAGAGGATTGCCGCTGAGGTGATTGACTCGGGCTGGTATCTGTTGGGCGAACGAACGAAGATTTTTGAACGCCATCTCGCGGAGTTCCTCGGCGTCCGGCACGTCGTCGGTGTGGGCAATGGACTGGATGCCTTGCGGCTGATCTTGAAAGCCTATTTGGAACTAGGGGTGCTGGCGGAGGGGGATGAGGTCATTGTGCCGGCCAATACCTACATTGCCAGCATATTGGCCATTACCGACAACCGCCTCAAGCCCGTTTTGGTTGAACCGAACATCCATACCTACAATCTGGATATTTCCTTGGTCGAGGCGCGAATCACGCCGCGCACCAAAGCGGTCATGGTGGTGCATCTGTACGGCCGGGCCTGCTGGAGCCGGGAGCTGGAGGCGATGGCCCGGCGCCACCGCCTTAAAATCATCGAGGACAATGCACAGGCCATCGGCGCTGTTTATGCGAATCCGGGGGAATCCGGGGGCCGGAAAACAGGCGCATTGGGGGATGCCGCCGGGTTCAGCTTCTATCCCGGCAAAAATCTGGGAGCTTTGGGCGATTCCGGCGCGGTGGCGACCGGGGACGACCGCCTTGCGGAAGTGGTTCGGGCACTGGGCAACTACGGCAGTCGCGAAAAATATGTCAACGATTACCGGGGACTTAACAGCCGTACCGATGAAATCCAAGCGGCGTTTCTTGACCTGAAGTTGCGGCACGTTGAGGCGGATAATCAGCGCCGCCGCGACATCGCGGCAGAGTATTGCGCCCGCATTCGGCTACGGGATCTCATTCTGCCGAATGCGCACGATCCTGACCTCTTGACCCCGCCGCGGGCGCAATCCCACGTTTGGCATCTGTTCGTGGTGCGCCATCCGCGGCGAGACCTGTTGCAACGGCATTTGGCGGATCAGGGCGTGCAAACCATGATTCATTATCCGATACCCCCGCATTTGCAGAAGGCTTATGCTACCTGGGGCCTGCCCAAAGGTTCGCTGCCGATTACGGAAGAGATTGCCAACACCTGCTTAAGTCTGCCAATGTGGCCTGGAATGACGCCCGAGCAGGTAGATGCCGTCATCCGGTGCGTCAATGGATTCCAGCCATGAAGTTTCGATGATCTGGTTGTCCGCGGACCACTAACCTTTGAAAAGAAAGCCCGCATGCCGTGAAAAACAAATGTCTTGTCGCCATCCTTACCTACAACAACGGGGAAAATCTGAAGAATCTGATTGCGCGGATCCCGCAGGATTATCCATACGATATTCTGGTTCATGTAGACGGAAGTTCAGATGGTTCAGATGCGATTCTGGATCAATATCCCTTTGCCGTGCTCCGTCAGGAAAAGAACGTCGGCATTGGCCGTTCCTTGCGCAACGTTTTCCAGTACGCCCGCCGCGGCGGTTATACGGCGGTGGCCATCGTTCCGGGCAACAACAAGAACGATCCCGCCGAGGCTGAACGGCTATTGCAACCCATCGCAGAGGGAAGGGCGGACTACGTGCAGGGCAGCCGCTATTTGCCGGGAAGCCGTCGGGATCACACACCGCTTTTCCGGCTCATCATGGTCAAGGTGCATGCGCTGTTGATGTCGGTGCTGGTTTGCCGACGTGTCACGGATGCCTTGGAAGGGTTTCGGGCCATTCGGATGTCCATCTTGGATGACCCCGCCATCCAAGTGGAGCAAGACTGGCTGGATACCTATGGTCTGGAAACGTACCTGTTCTATAAGGTTGTCTCCGATAAAAAGTATCGCTATGTCGAGGTGCCTGTCTCAAAAATTTATCCGGCCAATAGACGAAGTCTGTTTAATCGGCGTGGCAGCAATTATTCTCACATCCGGCCTTTTATCGATTGGTGGCATATTCTCAAGCCCCTCTTCTATCTCGTCCTTAAGATTAAACATTAAGCATGTTCTGATGCGACGTTGAGTATTGCCGCGCGGATTTCATGAGGCCAATCGAGCAGGCGTTCGGCGCCGTATTCCGTCTGTCGGCACAGGCGAAGCACTTGGGCTTCCATCGCCGCCGGGGGGGTGCTAGGGACAACTCCTGGGCGCGCCGATCCTCTGGCCTCACCACCTTCACTGTCTCCCCGCCAAGGTGGGCACGATGTGCTCGCCCTTTCCCAGTACTGGCATACAATTCCATGTATTTCGGATTCCGCTTTCTATATCTTCTGGCCGCCGCCATCTATCTGACGGCCATGGTGTGTGCAGTGCTCTCCCGGCGTCGGGCCTGAGTCTGCACCACGCCGTCGTTACCCATGTTTGGCGGGGGATGGCGGGCAAAAGTGGGTGGTGAAGGAGCGGAAATCGGGGAAGGTCAGGGTTGGTGTTTCGGCGCCTTGGTGGCCCATGCCGTGGGTGAGATAGACGGCTCCAATTCCTGCGCGGCGCGCGGCGGCCAAGTCGGTATGATGGTCGCCCACCATCCACGCCTTGGCTGGTGGGTATCCGGTTTGGGCCAACACCGTACGCAAGGGTAGTGGCGAGGGTTTCAGTTCTTCCGTGTCCCCGCCGCCGAGAATCACGCTAAACAATTCCGTCCAGCCAAAATGCGCCACGATTCGCCGGGTGTGCGGCCCGGGCTTGTTGGTCACCAGCGCCAAGGAATGGCCGGCGCGGTGCAATCGTCGCAAGCCTTCATCCACGCTGGGGTAGGGCGTGGTGTGCACAATCAAGTTTTCTGCATAGGCGACTGAAATTTGCCGGGCGGCCAAGTCCGGGTCCACGGGTGCGCCTTCCAGCGCACGGATCGCCAGCGTGCGTACGCCATCGCCCACAAAGGAGGCAACCGTTTCGAGGGGCAGGGGTGGCAACTGGTGCAGGGCGCGCATCGCGTTCGTGGCGAGCGCCAAATCCGCGCGCGAATCAATCAGGGTTCCATCCAAATCAAAAATGAATAATAGAGGCGTCATGGGTGGGCAGGATAGCCCGATGCTTTTCGTTTGGCCACTGTTTCCGCGTGGCCGCGTGGTTATGAGTCGGGTTGCTCGGGCCAGAAGGGATCGAAGATGAACCACTGCCAAGGGGCGTGCGCAATGGCGTCTTCCATGATGGCGGCCACCCGCTCTTGGATGGCTTCTTCCGTGGTCAGTACTTTTGGATCAATGGGCGGGTGCATGAGCAGAATGAAGGAGTCATCCGCGGCGCGGGCGACAAAGCCCATATAGATGGGCGCGCCAGTCCGCAGGGAAAACCAGGCGGCTCCGCGGGGGAGGGATGTTTCCCGCCCGAAAAAGAGGTGCGGTTTGCCGGTGCCGGTGAAATCGCGGTCGCCGACCAGAGCCACCGTTTGGTTGCGTCGAAGGGCTTTCAGGATGCCGATGCCGGCGTGTTCCAAAGGGATGGTTTTCAGCCCGCGCTGCCGTCGGAAAAAGTCGAAAATACGCTCAAGTGAAGGCGATGCCACCGGGCGCACCACGGCGTGGACGGGAATGCCCAGTCCGGCGACAAAAGCCCCCCCCAGCTCCCAATTGCCGAAGTGGGCGGTTAGTAAAATGGCACCGCGCGAGGAGTTTCGGATGGCTTCCAGATGCTCCAAGCCCCGAATGCTGACCTGTTGGCGAACGTCCTCGGCCGAGACGGCGCGAAAGCGAATGAAGTCGGCCAGATATTTGCCAAAATATTGGAAGGTCTTGCGGGTGTATCCATCCAAAATATGCTGCGAGGGATGAATGCCCTGATGCTCAAAAATGATGCGCATGTTTTCACGGACAGCGCCTCGTCCGCGATGGTTCATGCAATAGGCAAAGTCGCAGATGCGCAAGCCAATCCAATAGGCGGCCTTGCGCGGGAGCAGGCGTATCAGCCAGGCCGTGAAGCGATAGAGCCAGTATTTCATGGTGTCGGAGTCTCCGTCGGGATGGCGGCGAGCACCGTGCGGGCGATTTCGTGGGCGGCGTCCGGTTTGCCCAGCGCTCGCGCGCGGTCCGCCATCAAGTTCAATAGCTTGGTGTTTGCCAGCAGCGAGGAAACCACGGCCGGCAAGTCGCGATCCCGATCCAAGTGAATGGCCGCGCCGTGGCGCACCAGCATTTCCGTGTTGCCGCGCTCCTGCCCCGGCAGCGGACGAATAATCAGCATGGGCGTGCCGGTGGCCATGGCTTCGGCGGAGGTCAGCCCGCCCGGCTTGCCGATTAACAGGCTGGCGCGACGCATGACGGCCATGGTGTCCTGCACATAGCCGCGAATGCGGATGGGATGCTTGAATTTATGCCGCGCGGCCACCAGTTTTTTGCGCAAGCGGCGGTTGGTGCCGGTGACGACATCAATCGTGAAATCGGCGGTGCTGCGATCCAGATGGCGGATGGTGGCATAGCGCGCGCCCAGACCGCGCGAGCCGCCCATGACCAGCACGCGCCGCCCGTTTTCGCGTGTAATCGTCCACTTGTGTTTGGCCAGAACATCGGCTCGCGTGGGGATGCCCAGCGTGTGAATGCGCTCGCCGGGGATACCCAGAATCATCAGGCGCTGAACTGCGGTTGCCGTTGGCACGACATAGTGGATGTGTTCATGCGGGGGCACATACCAGAACCGGTGGGGCAGAAAATCGGTCACCACCCCCCAGAGAGGAATCGGCTGTTTCTGGCGGTGGGCGTATGCCGTCAGCACGGCAAAGGGATGCGCCTGGGTGCAAATGATGGCGTCGGGCTGAAACGCATCCATCAGGATGCGCAATTGCAGGCTGTTGCCCCGCTGCACCAGCGGGCGAATCCATCGCGTCAGCCAGTCGAACCAAAGGTTGTCGTACAGCGCCTCCCACAATTCCGGCGTGCGCCGAATGGTGGACATATACACATATTGCACAATGGCGCTCCACGTCGGATGCGTCGTTTCCAGCAAATCCAGGCAGCGGGTTTCAATCTGCGGATTGATTTTTTTGATGGCCGTTTCTATCGCGCGCGCCGCGGCGTGGTGCCCGCTGTTGCGCACGAGGTAGCAAATCAGAATGCGCGGGGGCGGGCGGTTCACGGCGCGGCCTCTGCAAAGAATAGTTCTTCCGCATGGTACGATGAGCGCGCCTGTGGCGCGGATGCCACGGAGGTGAACCCAAGCAGGCGCGCCTGATGGCCCCATGCGTCAAATTCTTCCGGCGTCACATAGCGCGCCACCGGATGGTGCGCCGCCGAAGGCGCCAAGTACTGGCCCAGCGTCAGCAACGTCACCCCCGCTGCGCGCAAGTCACGCAACGCCGTGATAATTTCCGCTTCTGTTTCGCCCATTCCGAGCATCAGTCCCGATTTGACGCGCGCACCGGCCTGAGCCGCTGTCTGCAACACATCCAGCGAACGGGCATAGTCGGCTTGCGGGCGAACGATTTTCTGCAGTCGCGCCACCGTTTCCAAGTTGTGGTTCAAAATGTCGGGCCGCGCCGCCAAAACAATATCCAGCGCGGCCCGGTCGCCTTGGAAATCGGGAATCAGCACTTCCACCGTCACGCCGGGGATTCGCGCGCGCAACGCGTGAATCGTCGCCGCGAATTGCCCGGCACCGCCATCCGGCAAGTCGTCGCGCGTGACCGAGGTAACGACCACATGCCGCAACTGCATGTCGGCTGCCGCCGCGGCAAGCTGGGTTGGCTCAGCCGGGTCGGGTGGCGGCGGGGAACCGTCGTGGGGAACAGCGCAAAAGCGGCAATCGCGCGTACACGCATCGCCCAAAATCATGAAGGCGGCTGTGGCGTGGTGCCAGCATTCGGGTCGGTTGGGGCATTGAGCGCCCTCGCACACCGTATGCACGGCATAATTCGCCAGCAACTGCTTGACGCGCCCGCCCGCGGCTCCCGGCGGGAGCGGCCGACGGAACCAACTGGGCAGGCGCGAGGACACGCGGCGCGAGTCTCCCTAATCGAGCCGATGCGAGAGCAGTCCCGTGCGGAGCTTGGGCTCGAACCAAGTGCTCTTGGGCGGCATCACTTGACCGGCATCGGCAATGGCCATCAATTGGTCCACGGTGGTCGGATACATCGAGAACGCGACCGCCGCGCCCTTTTCATCCACCAAGCGAACCAATTCCTGCGGGCCGCGAATGCCGCCGATGAACTGAATGCGCTGGCTGGTGCGCGGGTCATCAATCCCCAGCAACGGTTGCAAGACGGTGTTTTGCAACTTGCTCACATCCAGTTTTTCCACCGGATTAGCCGCCGGGTCTTCCGGCCAGGAAAGGCCATACCACTTTTTGCCAAGATACATGCTGATTTGGCGGGGCGCGGATGGGCTGGGGGGCGCATCTTCCGTCACCGTGAAAAGCGATCGGATTTCGTTCAGAAACTCCTCCTCCGAGCGGCCGTTCAAGTCATTCACCACTCGGTTATACGGCAAAATTTGCAGCGTGGACGCCGGGAAAATCACCGTGAGAAACCAGTTGTATTCTTCCCGCCCCGTGTGGTTGGGGTTCGCCGCCCGGCGCTCGGCGCCAACGCGCACTGCGGAAGCCGACCGATGATGACCATCGGCGATGTAGCTCACCGGAACCTTCTCCGCGAACAGCTTGACGATTGGCGCGGGGTCGTTGACAGGCCACACCTGGTGGCGCACATTCAGTTCGTCCACAAAGTCGTACAGCACCGTGGACGCCTGTTGCGCGGCATCCAGCGCGGTGCTGATTTCCGGGACGTCGCGATACGCCAGAAACACCGGGCCGATATTGGCGTTGAGCGTCGCCGTATGCTTCGTGCGGTCGTCCTCCTTGTCCTTCCGCGTGAACTCGTGCTTTTTGATGACATTATTGATGTAATCGTCAATGTGCGAGCAGCACACCAGCCCTGTTTGCGTGTGGTTCCCCATCGTCTGGGCGTACAGATACATCAGCGGGCGGTCCTCATCAACCAGCCAGCCCTTCTCCTGAAACGCGCGGAAGTTCTCCGCGGCCTTCGCATAGACTTCTTCGGCATACAGGTGGGTGCCCGCCGGCAAGTCAATTTCCGAGTGATTGATGTGCAGAAAAGACATCGGATTGTCTTTTGCCAGCACAGCCGATTCCGCCGAGTCCACCGTGTCATAAGGCGGACTGGCCACTTGACCAACAATATCCACGCGGGGACGCAGGGCAGCAAAAGGATTAATGCGCATAAATGAACCTCTTTTCCTATTTGACGTTAACTCTAATTGAACTCAACATCATAATAAAAATGAACCCCTTAAATCAAGTTGAAGAGTTCCCGTCCCGCCGCGCGGCCCGCCGCGCCGCGACAAGCTGGCGGCGCGCGTTAGCATGCGTGCTTTGCGCGTGTTTGAGCGGTCTGGTCGGTTGCACACGCCAGCCGCCGGCCCAGCACGCAACCCCCACAAGCGAAGCGAGCCGCATCATTTGCACGTCCCCCGCCATCGCCGAAATCGTCTTTTCCCTCGGCTGCGGCGACCGCGTGGTCGGCGTCAGCGCTTTCACCGACTGGCCTCCCGCCGCCGCCCAAAAACCAATCATCGGCGACGCGTTGACCCCCAACCGCGAAAAACTGCTCGCCCTCCAGCCCGATCTCATCCTTGCCCAAGGCCGTGCCGAATCCCTGCGCCGCTTTGCCGCCGCCCAACACATTCCCTTTGTGACCCTGCCCCTGGAAACCCTCGCCGATTTACGCGCCATGATTCACGTCCTCGCCGAAACTTTGGGCGTTCCCCAACAAGGACAGCGCATACTTGAAAAAATGGATGCCGACCTCCGCGCCTTCACCGCGCCCGCGCAAATCCCCGTATTTATCGCTCTCGACCACAGCCCCGGCGATTTGAGCGGACTGATGACCGCCGGCCCCAACACATTCCTCTCCGAAATTGTCGAAAAAGCCGGCGGCAACAACATTTTTTCCGACATCAGCAGCTCCTGGCCGCGCATATCGCAGGAAACGCTGATTCGTCGAAAACCCGCCCTCATTTTGGACCTGCAAAGCACACCCGCCAACGACACCCGCCGCGCCGCCCTGCTCGCCGATTGGGGAAAACTAGGCTTCCAGCCCCACCAAATCCGAATTCTGGACGACGACACCCTTCTCAAGCCCGGTCTACGCGCCATCTACTCCGCCCGCCAAATCGCCACTGCCCTCCACGCCGACTGATTTGGTAGGCAATTCTTTTTCGCATCTATCCGGAAGCGGGTGGCGCACACCGTTTTTCAAATATTAAGATGTTCGTGGCGGCAACGCCTGGTACCCTGAGCCAACGATAGCCGATGCGATTTAAAAGATGCACCCAGCGGATTAAGTGCCGATTGTTCAAATCAGCATATATCTGGGTTAGTTCCCCCGAATGCCGACCAATGCAACTTGCCCCATAGGACTGAAATGTATTCACCAACCAGCGTATATTGGCGCGCCGAGCGACGATCCGATTCCCCGGAGGCCCATCCCAAGTTTCGATGCCAGCTGGAGTACGATGATAATCCCCGCGGGGCGGCTTGCGCAAGACCCTCCGAACCAGTCCCGTCAATTTAACCTGCAGGGCGTTTTGATTGGCCTCGCCAATCACGAGCCGTCCGCCCGGTGCAGTTACGCGGCACAGTTCCGCAATCGCCTGCTCCAGGCTGGGGATGTGCATTAAGACGCCCCAGCAAAGCACTCGACTGAACGTGTCGTCTTGATACGGCAGCTTTAACAAGTCGGCCACTTCCAAATGGACCGTTTGCCCCGAACGAAGCGTATCTAGATTGCGTTGTGCTGACGCAATGGCATAAGCCGAATAGTCGATGCCAACAACATCGTATCCCCGCTGGGTGAGATGCCGGATGTGATTGCCGGTTCCGCAACCTGCATCCAGTACAGGGCCGGGGGGCGTTACTCGAAAGTAGCGATCTGCCAAATCAAAGGCGTATCCATAATAGGGCTCAAGCTCAGGCCCTCGATAGATGCGAATCCATTCCTCATGATACTGAGGTTCGCCCAAAGTGGTATTGACTTCTTTGTCTTTCATCCGTTTCACCTCGAAACTGGCATTCAAACCGAAATTTACCAAACAACAGATGTAATTTTTCTTATATAATCGATAATATCCTGCGATAGCAAAACAAAGTTGCGCGGAAAAATTAAAGTGGAAGATACGGGAAGCCAGATTTCGGTCGGCGCTGGCACCACGATGGAAAACGGCTATCTCGGCGCCTACGAAGGCACGTCCATCACGGTTGGCAACGACTGTATGTTTTCCGATCAGGTCGGCATCCGGACCGGCGACATGCACTCGATTCTGGATTCCGCCACCCAAGACCGGTTGAATCCCTCGGACTCCATCACCATTCAGCCCCGCGTCTGGCTCTGCCGGGGCGTAACCGTCCTGAAAGGCTGCACCATCGGGCCGGACACCGTCGTGGGCGGTTACTCCATCGTGACCGACTCCCTCCCCGCCGGCGTCCTGGCCGTTGGCTCTCCCGCCGGAATCGTGCGCAAGGGCGTTTCGTGGCAACGGGAGCGCCTGGCGGCGGATCGGCCAGACGGCGCTTCCGCACCGCAAGGCCCAGCTTCGTGACGCGCTGATCTCCGGAAGAAGGACTCCGGGCGGAGGAGCGCGCCCAAGGACGGCGGAACGCCGCCTCAACGGACGGGATCGCGCCGAAGGACCGATTCGTACGCGGCGGCGTATTGCGCGGCGACGAGCGGCCAGTCGTATTCCGCAGCCCCCTCCTTGGCGCGGACCGCCATCTCCTTCCGCAAGACCCCGTCGACCAGCAATCCCTGGATTTGGGATGCCATGTCCCCGACGTCGCCGGTTTGGGCGACCCGCCCGCACCGGGCCTTCTCCACGCAGTCCGACGCCCCGGTTCCATGCGTCACCACCAGCGGCAACCCGGCGGCCATGGCTTCCACGACGACGTTGCCGAAGGCCTCCAACAAGCCCGGATGCACGTAGAGATCCGCGGTCTTGTACCACCGCACCAGCTCCGCCGACGGCAAATCGACCAGCCGCTTCCGCCAATCGGCCGAATCGGTGCCGCCGA
Organism: Verrucomicrobia bacterium UBA1418; assembly: GCA_002304915.1. Classification (GTDB taxonomy): domain Bacteria; phylum Verrucomicrobiota; class Kiritimatiellia; order CAIQIC01; family Lenti-01; genus CAZNGD01. The sequence goes on along the minus strand of DBPO01000044.1, from coordinate 16,530 downwards.
TCGTCTGCAGGGTCAGCAGCCGCGAATGAACTCCCTCCCGGGCGGCCAAATCCCGAAGACGTTCGGTCTCCAGGCCAATCACCACCCACCAGGGATCCAGCCCCCGGTCTTGCAGGGCCCGCAGAACTTTTGGAATGTGGGAGTAGCCTTTGGCGATCACGTTCCGCCCGACCGTCAGCAGCAGGGGCGCATCCGCGGGAATGCCGTGCGCCTTCCGCAAGGCCGGGCCGGGATCCGCCACCCGCGCGATGCCGGCGACGTCCACGCCGTTGGGAATCCGCACGACGTTTTCCGGAAGCACGCCGGCGGCCCGGTATTCGTTTTCCATCAGGCGGCTGGTGGCGACGACCTGGCGGCACGCCAGGATGGACTCGACCAAGGCCCGGCCCAAAACGGGATTGCACCGCAATCCGTAGCGCAACGCGGGGTCGTACAGCAAATCCCCCCCCGTGCACAGCATCCCGACCGGAACGCCCGCGCGGGCCAAGGCCTGGGCGCAAAGCGGACCCAACGGATAGGCGTTGTGGATCTGGATGAAATCGAACGAATAAAGCCGCTGGTAAAACAAGACCTGCCGGGAAACCCACGGTTTCACCGCGCCGTTCTGGTTCAATCGGCGCTTGTCCTCCCCCGTATGGCTCCGCGGCAGGAGGGGATGCACGGGATAAGGCAACTGGCCGCGGACCTTGCTCCAATTGCCCCACCACGTGACGACGTGCACCTCGTGCCCCAGCCGCCCCAAATGAATGGCCAGATTGTGTGTCACCACTTCCGCCCCGCCGATGGTGGGCAGAAATGTGGAAGCGAGAAGGGCAATTTTCATTGCAATCAAGCTACCGATGGCGCCTTCCGAAGTCAATTTGTGAATCAGGGTGGATGGGAATTGGGGAATTTGCCATGAAATGTAAGCGCCAAGCCACCTTGACGTTCGCGACAAACGAGCCAATTTTGGCGACGGTAAGGCGCTCGCCGTAGCTCGGTCTTTTTAACCAGGTGAGACGCGATATCGCGCGGTGTTTATTACTGCGCTCTCAGTTGAATATTTTCGTTCACGGCGAAAACCCGAAGCGGGCGGCCCAGGTGCGGAGCTGTTTTTTGACACGTTCTGGGATCCAGCGGCGCCAGGTGGGGCCCAGGCCGGGGTGAATCTTGAATTCGGCTAACGGGCGCGGCGGTGGACGCCGATTGGGCGCGGCCACTACGTCGGCAAACGTTCGGGCGTAGTTGGCGCCCATGTGCTCTTGCGAAAATGCTGCGGTCATTTTGTCCCGGGCCGCTTGCCGCATTTGGCGCCACGTCTCTTCGGAGTCCATCAGGCGGCCCCACGCTTCAGCCATTCCGCGCCAGTCGCCGGGTGCAAGCAGGAAACCTGATTGTCCCTCGGCAACCAGATGGTCGGAGATTCCCGGCAAGCGGGAAAGCAGAGGCACGCAACCGCTGGCCATTGCCTCCAGTGTGGCGTTGGAACAACCCTCGAAGCGGGATGGCAGGATGAAGGTTCCGCAATGACGGAGAACTGCCGGCAATTCTGCCGGCGGCACCTGCCCCAGCAGGGTAAAATGCCCTTCTTGGCCCGCCTTTTGAAAGCGCTCGCGCAGGCGGTCCGCATCCGGGCCGGCGCCCGCCACGGTCAAATGGGCTTCTGGATGGATTTTTCGGGCGCAGGCCAGAATCTTCGGCAGCAAAAAAACGTCTTTTTGGAGGTCTTCCAGCCGACCCACAAAGATGGCTTGTTGCGCGTTTGCTTCGGGGCCGGGATAGAACCGCTCGGTATCCACGCCGTTGGCGATGATTTCCACTTGGCCCGGTGGCACGCCGTATGTCGCCACAAGATCGTCCCGAAGTCGGGGCGCCACCGCTATGATTCGGTCGTAGTGAGCCGCCATCAGCGCCGTTGGCCGGTAAACTCCCCGCCCGTTGTGCGGCATGCGGGCCAAGCAGCGGATTTCGCGGGGCAAAAAGGGTGGCAGGCTGGACACCCACGGGTAGCACCCCGGCAGAATGACCACCGCGGAAAACTGCCCTGCCTGTAAATGGTCCACCAACCGGCGGGCCATGGCCGCCGGCTCGTCATGCGGGTATTCGATGAAATCCACGCCTTCATCGTGGGCAAACCGGGTGTGCGCGAAAGCCTTACCATCCACCGGCGGCACACAACGGTAGTCTATGCCCTTTGGCAAAAGTTGTTCACGCACCTGCCGGAAGCTGGTGTAGGTTCCGCCGATCTGTGGCTCGCATATATAGGCGACTTTCATCGGGAATATCTCCGCCATTCATGCGCCGGGCGGTGATGCCGGCGGGCGCGAAGCCTGAATGAAACCTTCTTTTCCCGACTCATGATGTTACGAATGTGGCAGACTCTTCCGGCCAGTACAAGCTTCAAGCCGGTTTTCCTGATGAACGGCTTTGCGGGGGTTGGGCTTTGGCTTTTAAGGCAATTGCGACAACAACGTTCTTGCGGGAACGACAACCGGCCGGGTCTGCTCAAAGCAATCCGCGGCAACAAATGGCATTGCGATTACCGCTTGGAAAGCGTGTGGCGCGCCGGTCTGGTTCTGGAAATATGCCAGCGCGGGGGAAAGCTCGCGTTCGGCCTGTTTGACTTCGACCAAAAACCACGGCTGGTCGTCGCGCACCACGAGGAAATCCACTTCACGTTTTTCCTTGTCGCGCAGATAGCGCAATTCGAAGGCGCCCTTTCCGGTTTCGGTCCAGAAATCAACGGCCTTCAGCAGATGACACGCCACCAGTGTTTCCGCCCGCTGACCGGGGTCCTGAATCCCGGACCAGTCCCGCAAATACCATTTGGGCTCCTTGCGCAACGCACGATTGAGGTTCCGATGCCAAGGGCGCACGACAAAGCCATGCAACAGGGAGCAGAGCGTCGTTATCCAGGAACGGACCGTCACCTCGCCGATTCGGACCTGTCTGGCCAGGGAACTATAAACCAATTGCCCGCCTGAATGTCCCGCCAGAAGACGCTCCAGCACCGCCAATTGGTCCAATTCCTGAATGCGCGTGAGGTCGCGGATGTCTTCCCGCAGCAACTGGACTCGGCGCAGGTTTCGCCAGCGAGTGGAAAAGGCTTTGGAACGCCGGCAGAATGGCTCGGGGAAGCCTCCGAAATGGAGCAATGCTTGCCAATCCTGCGCGGAAATTTTGCGAGGGGGCTGATGCAGCGCATCCACATCCCAACGTCCGGCCAATTCGCCGACGGAAAACGGATGCAGGTGATAGTTGAAATATCGCCCCATGAGGCTGTCTCCGCCGCGTTGATAGACGTCCAAGCGCGACGAACCGGTCACCAGTATCCGGCAGCGGCTTTCATACGTATCGAAAAACCCCTTCAAAAAACGCTTCCAACGGCCGTATTTATGGATTTCATCGAAAACAATCACTGGCGGGCGCTCTTGTAATTCTTCCAACCCCGCCTGCCTGGCGACGGCGTCCGGGCCCGCGAGAATCAGGTCCCGGTGCGATTCGTTGTCCCAATTGACATACACCTGCCCCAACTGGCGGCAAAGCGTGGTTTTCCCGACTTGACGGGCGCCCGCGACAAAGGCCATCTGCCGATACTCCCCCAGATGGCGCTCGATTAAATCCCCATAGATTCGTTGGCGGTACTTCATGCGACCAATCTATATGATGCTATGGAATAGTCAAGACCATTCCGTGGGTTTATCTGCCTTAGTCAAGTGAGCCTTCGCTTATTTTCGCTGCATGGGGCTTTGCCGCCGGTTCATTCCGGCGAAAAGGCTTGTTGGGGGAGGGGGTGTTTGATATGGGTGGAGATGCGCTGCCGGGTGGCGGCGTCGCCGGTGACTACGGAAGCGGGTGCAAATCCCGCGCGGTCGCGCCGCCGTGAACGGTTTCGAAATTCCAATTGGCCATTCTGCTCCTTTCGAGCGGGAGAAGGCGGAAGAGTAGCCAGCCGTGAGCCAGAAGACGGGAAGCCGGTGCAACATGAGTTCTGATGCCCTCGCAGATTGGGGCGGAAAGGATATGTGCCATGCGACGTGTTTGCTGGTTCCTGCTGGTGTTGTTTGCGTGTTCCGCTTTCGCGGCGCAAACAACGGTTTCGTTCGATGAGTTTTTGCCGAATCCGGGCGAATATATCGAATATAAGTCTCTGGCCGATGAGGCTGTTACCTTCATTAACACCCGATATGAAAGTTGGGGGTACTGGTGCTGGGCTGGATTCGCGTTTTCCACCGTCAGCAATACGACGGACGGAACATTCCAAAATCAGTACGCCGCCGCGGAGGCGCACACCAACGCCTATGCGGTGGGATATGACGATGGTGGTTGGTCCCCCGCCCCGGAAATCCGCTTCGACCTGCCCGCCGCGCCGCAATCCCTGCTGTTAAACAATACGACTTGGGCTGCTGTTGCTATTCGTAAGGGTGATGCCTTCGCCCGGAAATTTGTCGAAGGCGATTATTTTTATGTCACGTTTGAGGCGTATGACCTCGACGGCGAAGTCATCGCCACCACGAATTACTATTTGGCCGATTACCGTGACGGGCGCGAATTCATTCAGACCAACTGGGTGGAGTTGGACCTTTCGTGGATGCCGCCTGAGGTGGCTTCGCTGGTTGGCACGCTGACGACGTTCGACGACGGGGAGGGGGGCTGCCCCAACACGCCGATGTATTTTGCGCTGGCGGATTTCACCTATGGCTATTCCGATGGCTCGGACGGCGTGGCCTCCACCAATCCCGCCATTCTTTGCTGGGCGGATGGCTGGACGAATTATCTCCCCGGCACCAATGTGGTTGAGGAATGGAAAACGCCTTCCAATGCGCTGGGGGCGGCCCAAGGCTATCTGGGGGGATTGGGCGCCACCAACGGCATTGTCAGTTTGGGCGATGGCGGAAGCATCACGCTGAGCTTTCCGGTTCCGATTGCGGATGGCCCCGGCGCGGATTTTGCCGTCTTCGAAAATGCCTTCGCGGACACCTTTCTTGAGCTGGCTTTCGTGGAGGTTTCTTCCGACGGCGAAAACTTTTTCCGCTTTCCCAGCCATTGTCTGGAGACCAACTGGATTGACACCTACACGCAAACCAATGCCTCGGACCCAACGGCCTACGGCGGTCTGGCCGGCAAGCACACGCAAGGCTACGGCACTCCGTTTGATTTGCGCCTGCTGGCCGGCACGCCGGGGCTTGATACCCGTCGCGTCACCCATGTGCGCATTGTGGATATTCCGGGCGACGGCTCTGTTGTGGATGCCTACGGCAACCCCATTTTCGACCCGTACCCGACGTGGGGGTCCGGCGGCTTCGATTTGGATGCCGTTGGTGTGCTGAACGTGAACGTGGATATTTCCTGCGACCCCACGGCGCCGCCGCCTGTTCTGCCCGGCTACACCACGCATCTGGAATACAAAGCCCGGCTTGAGGATGCCGTGTGGAGCACCAATGCCCCGCCGCAAGGCACGCCGGGCTTCTTCCGCTGGAGATTGCTGAAAGACGAATGACCCGCGATGGGGCCATCTGCTTGGCGGACAGCGCGATGCGCTGTCCGCCCGCCGTCGCCCGTCGCGCCGGCTTCAGCTTGGTGGAGCTGCTGGTGGTGGTGGCCGGGATAGGGCTGCTGATGGCCCTGATTGCGGGCATGCTGGCCGCGCTTCGGGCGAGCGCCCAAGCCGCCACGTGCGCGTCCAATCTGCGGCAGTTGGCCGCGGCCAATCTGGCGTATGCGGCTGACCACGGGCGGTTTGTGACGGCGGCGGCGGATATTGGAAACCCGAACACCATGCGCTGGCACGGCGAGCGGGTGGGGGCGGCCTTCGATGGCTCGCGCGGGCCGCTGGCGCCCTATCTGGGCGGGACGGCGGGCAGCGCGTGGGTGCGCCGCTGTCCGGCGTTCACGCCGGAAGCCGACGGTTTCGAAGCCTCTTGCGGCGGCTACGGCTATAATCTCCACGGTGTCGGCTCGGAGCTTTGCGTGCCCGGCGGCGCGGGAACGGCCCAAGGGATGCGCGCGGTGGCCATCGCCCGCCCCGCGCACACGGTTATGTTCGCGGACGCGGCTTATGTATATGGCCGCGGGCGGAAGGCGCGGCTGATTGAGTATTCCTTTGTTGAGCCTCCTTGGTTCACCAGCGGCGGCGCCTCCACACCCACCATTCACTTTCGGCATCGCAAAAAGGCCAATGTGGCTTGGTGCGATGGACACGTCACGGCTGAGCCTGTCGCCCGAACCGGCGGGCCTGTCTCTCCGCATATTCTGGGCTGGTTCGGGCCTGACGACAACTCGCTATTCGACCCCTTTTGAGTGAGGCGCGCGCGCGACCGAGAAAAAACGGTCTATCTGCCGTCCAGCAAGGGGTTGGAATCGGTTGGAATCGAGAATTGGGCGTTGACAGGGGGGAGAGGGGTCACGCATACTGAAACTGGCGGCAGGCATCGCCGTGCGTCGTCGCCCGTCGGACTGAACAAGAAACGAAGAACAATAAGGAGACGGCAGATGAAAAAGGTGATTGGGTTTGGGTTGGTCATGTTGCTGGCGGTTCCAGCGATGGCGCAGTTTATGGGGCTGCCGGTTGCAGGGGGGCGGGGTTGCGACCGGCTGGGGCATTCCAGGCATCGGGCGGGCTGGTGCTCGGTGATGATTTCAACATGTACGGCGTGCGGGGAGAGATGGCTCTGTGGGAGAATCTGAGTTTCCTCGCGGATGTGGGGATGCTGGACCCGGACGCGGGGGACACGGGCTGGGCGATTCAGGGCGGCGGGCTGTATCGGCTGCCGCTGTCGGACTTTCCGGTGGACGTTGGCATCCGGGGCGTGCTGGGATATGGGGCTTACGGCAGCAGCGGTTGCGATGTGACGATGCTGGACCTGATGGCCGGGGTGCTGGTGAGCAGGACCATTGACCGGCTCACGCCCTATGCGTTCGTGGGGTTCAATTATTGGAAGTGGGAATTGGACGTGACCGATGGCGGGAGCGATGATGGCAGCGAGACCGACCCGGCGATTGCGGGCGGCGTGGAGTTCACGGTGACGGAGCAGGTGTCGGTGTACGGGGGACTGGCGCACATTGACGATTTGTTCTTCGGGCTGGGGGCGCGGTTCCGCTTCTAAACATTCCGCGTCTATGTGGATATGACAAGCGCTCCCCCTCGCCGAGGGGGAGCGTTTTTTGTCCATCCGTCGCGACAAGGGAAAAAAGCAAAAAAGTGCTGAAAAGGCTTGCCTTCCATTTTTTCTATGAATAAGCTTGCCATCCGTAAGGGGAAGAAGCCCCTGTCTGAACGTGCCGGAACCGAAAAAGGTGACAACATGAAAAAATTGGCAGTCTTTGTAGTGGGAGCGGTCTTGGCGGTCAGCGCTTTGGGCAAGCGGCAAGCTGGCTTGGGGACAGCTATGTGAAGATTCGTTCCGACAATCCTATTGAGCTTACTTCTTATGGTTGCAGCGCCCCGATTGGCCAGTGGGGATTCATTGATAAGCTGTTTCAGGACGCGCATCTGGGGGCCTTCACAAATAATATTATCCCGATTGACGCTCTTGTGGCGTCTTTCGGCGATATGGACGGAGAGAACAATATCCCGTCCCTGCATTACAGAGTGGGCCCGTTGAATAACACGACGTCCGTAGCGTGGCAGACGGCGGTCACGATGGACTGGTACTTTGAGGAGAATGGCACGAATGTTTATACGCTGGGGCAATTGTCTGGCAATCCACACCATTTTGTGGATATTTCCCATTTGGCGGGCGGCTCCAACTATGAGCTTCATTTGTTTTTCAGCCTGCCCAGCACGCATCAAAGCGCTCAGGGCGGCAACATCTACGACAACAATGGCAGCTTTTTCAAAGCCTATTTTGCCAAAGAACCGCCTGCGGTGGTTCCGATTCCTGAGCCGGCGACGGTGAGCTTGCTGGGGGTGGGTGCTTTGGCGATGGTGTTGCACCGCAAGCGGCGCAGGTAGCGCGGGGTGTCACAATGAAACCGGAGCGGCCGGACAGGCCGCTTTTTTTTTGTGTCGCATGCGCCGCGTTGCGTGGCGGATTTTCCATGGGGCGTGGAAAAATTGGCGGGGCGGCGGTGGGGGACTATGGCGCGGGGCGGTCTATGACGATTTCCCGCGCGTTGTCGGAGGCGGCAGGGGTGAGGTGGATGTGCCAGGATTCTTCGGGGAGCAGCTCGGCGACGCGCTCGGCCCATTCGATGGCGACAATTCCGTCGTAGTGGCTCAGATAGTCTTCGAGGCCCAGCCCGAAGGCGTCGGCTGCGCCGCGCACGCGGTAAAGGTCAATGTGCGCGAGGGGCAGGCGTCCGCGATATTCGTTGATGAGCGTAAAGGTGGGGCTGCCGACGGAGCGGCGGATGCCCAGCCCCTGCGCCACGCCCTGCACAAAGCACGTTTTCCCGGCGCCCAAATCGCCGTGCAGACACAGCACGGCGCCGGGTTCGAGGGTCGCGGCGACTTGCGCGGCGAGGGCGCGGGTTTCCTCGGCGGAGTGCGTGACGTGCGATTGGCGGTTGCGTGGCATGGCGCGCTAGCAGACCGCAAACGGGCGGCTTTGGCAAGCGTCCATTTTTCTCTATTTTCTTTCTCAGCCATTTGCGCCACAATACGCGGGAATGGAAACGATGGCTCATTCGCATGTACCGCCGGAGTTGCCGGGCTATGAAATTGAGCGCCGGATTGGGTCCGGCGGCAATGCCACGGTCTGGCTGGCGCGCCAGCTTTCGCTGGACCGCGTGGTGGCGATAAAAATACTGGCGCCCAAACTGCTGCGCGACCCCGAAGCGCGCGAACAATTCCAGCAGGAGGCGCGGGCGGCGGCGCGCATCTCGCACGCGGCCATCGTGGGGATTTTGGATTTTGGCGAACACGACGGGCTGCTCTACTACGTCATGGAATACGTGGCGGGCACCAACCTGGCCGAATGGCTGCATGTGAACCAGCGCATGGCGCACACTCAGGCGTTGAAGCTGGTGGAAATTGTGGCGACCGCGCTCAACCAGGTGTGGCGCGATGCCGGCCTGATTCACTGCGACATCAAGCCGGGCAACATTCTGCTGGGCGAGGATGGCGCGGTTAAAATCACCGACCTCGGGCTGGCGCGAATTGCCGGCGCGGCGGCCACCCGCGAGCCATCCGCCTGCATCGAAGGCACGCCGACCTATATCGCCCCGGAGCAAATCGAGGGCTACCTGCCGGATATCCGCACCGACATCTACTCCCTCGGCCTGACCTTCTACCACATGCTGACCGGCACGCCGCCTTTCGAGGGCTACTCGCTCGACGAAGTCATCGAAGCGCAGCAGACCGATTATCTGCCTGACCCCTGCGAAGTCCTGCCCCATCTGCCGGTTTCCTACGGCTGGCTGCTCGCTAAAATGACGGCAAAGAATCCGGCCAAGCGCCCCGCCAGTTGGGACGAAGTGCTCAAGGATATTCAACAAATCAAATCCGGCAAATCGCCCCTGCCGCCTTATCCGGCGGAAGATGAAAGCACGATTCTGCTGAGCCCCCGGCATCGCCCCGCTGCGCGCGCCAACACCATCAACCTGTCCGCCGCCGCGAAGAAAGCCATCACGCTGACCGCGTCGCCCGACATGCTGATTAGCCAGCAAAAGCGCGGCTCCGTCGCCCAGTCCGTATCATCGGGCGGGGGAGGGTGCCTGCGCTTTTTCTTTTTCCTGCTGTTTCTGGCGGCGCTGGGCGGCGCGGGTTGGTTCTTCGGGTTGCGCGGCCATCCCGAGCGCGTCGAACAGATAAAAGCCGCGTTCACGGGCAAACCCAAGCGCCCGCCTTCCTCGGGCATACCGGATATTCCCATTCGCTCCGCGCCCGCCGACGCCGACGCGGCGGCGCAAGCCGTCGTTGAGGAATCAAGCGCCCCCGCCGCGCCCGATGAGTTGGAAAAGCCGCTCGTGCTATCGGCCGGCAGCCCCTCCGCCACGCCCGGCGCGTGGAATCATCCCGGCTTCATTCAGGCCGCCAATCTGTTCAATCAAGCGCTGACCAACTATCAAGCCCATTTGAAAGCGCCGGAAACGGCGCAAGTCTCATTGGTCGGCATTATTTCCGACGCCCAATACGCGGCCGTTCTCTTTGAAACCATCCGCCCCGACGCGCCCGCCGATGTGCCCGTCACGCTGTACGCCAACCAATGCTACCAACTGGTGAACGACGCCCGCCGCGCGCGCCTGACGCAGGAGGACAAGCAAAACCTTTTCTCGCTCGCGCCCAAAAAACGCCACGAAAAACTTGCGCCTTATCCCACGCCGCCGGCGGATGTTCACGACATGTTTGCCGCCCGCTACATGCAATTCGGCTACGCCTGGGACACGCTGCCCGCGCCCGTGGACAGGCTGGAAACATCGGAATTTGTTTATCTGCTCAACACCGTGGCCGAGCCCAGCCCCGACACCCGCGCCCACGGCAACCTGTCCATTCACGGCCCGCTCAAATGGCTGATGCCCTTTGCCAGCGCCTGCAAACTGATTGGCGCGGACCCGCGCAGCCCGCGCGTTCCCGTGGAAGGCATCCCCTTCCCATACGGCGGCTTTTTCATGCGCACCTACGAGGCCGGACGCTTCGGCCGCGTAGGCCCCGGCCAGCCCGCCTACCCGAATATCCGCCTGATTACCGACAGCGAAGACCAGCTTGTCGCCGTGCAACTGGTGGATGAACGCCCGCCTGCGCCGTGCCAAAGCTCGCCCATGGCCTTTTCGCCGGTGGCGCGCGTGATGGATTTTGTCAGCGGCAAGGTCGTTCCCGAAAAAGGCGATATTCGCGTGGCCCACACCACGTTCCGCGGCGAAGGAACTTTGCGCATTGATACCGAAGCCGCCGACTTTGTGGATGGCCCGGAAGCGCGCCCCCAATTCCGCTCCATTCTTCTGCTCCCGCAAGCCGTCGCGAATAATTTGCTCTATCACCTGCTCGGCTCGCGCGACTGATTTTCGCCGCGCCGACGCCCCCGCGCGTTGTTTGTTGCTTCCGCTTACGAGCGGTTCCGTTTCCAGCGCGGCTCCGGCGGCGGTTGCAGCCCCGGCTGCTTGCGAATGGCCACATAGACCTTGGCGACGTGTTTTTCACATTCGCGGGCGAGGGATTCGGTCATTTGCACAAAAAGGTCGTCTTCCGTTCGCAGGTACACCTTGGCGCCGTCCGGATACAGCAGGCAAAGCGTCACGGGTGTATCGCCCTTGTTCCGCTGGAGCGCGCTTCTCACGGCGCTCATCGCGGTTTCATTCCAGTTGCCCGCGTGAATGTGCAAGGTCAAGGCCGTCGTGAAACGCGCCGGCACGGAAGACAGCGGATAAACCTCTTCCACCACCAGTGAATGGTTTCCGCCGCCGCCATTGCCGTTGGCCCCGTTGCCAGCGCCGTTGTCCGGGCGCACGCTGCCGCAAAGCATCACGGGCGCGTCCGGTTGCAGCAAGTCGCCATACCGCTCAAAAGCTTCGGGAAACGCGACCGCGTTGATGGTGCCTTCCAGCGTTTCCAGGCGAAACGACATCATCGCGCGCGGGACATCCTCCGGATTCTTCGGCTTGGTGAATCGCTTCTGGGGCGTCGCCACCAGCCCGCCGATGCGCGTGCGGGTGCGCACCGGCAATTCCGCAAACCCGGCCAAATCCGTCAAATTATATTTCTCCAGCGTCCAGGAAAACGCCAGCAGCGGATGCCCGGAAACGTAAAAGCCAATCAATTCCTTTTCGTAGGCCAGCATTTGGCGTTGCGGCCACGGCTCGCCGGCGGGCAAGTCGGTATCCGTCAAATGCACCCCCGCCGCGCCTTCCTCGCCCAGCCCTTCAAACAGCGACGCCTGCCCCGCCGCGCGGTCTTTGCGCATGCTGATGGCGTAGCCCATCGCCGCCTCGATGCCGTCGAACAAACTGCCCCGCATGATGCCGGTGAAATCAAACGCGCCGCATTTCACCAGCGCTTCAAGCGTCTTTTTGTTGACGTCGCTGTTTTCAATCCGCTCGCAAAAATCCACGAAGCCCTTGAAGGGGCCGTTGGCTTCGCGCTCGCGGATAATCGCCTCCGCCGCGCCCATCCCGACGCCCTTGATGCCCGCCAGCCCGTAGCGAATGCCATCCTTGACCGGCGTAAAGCGCAGCCCGCTTTCGTTGACATCGGGCGGCAGAATGCGCAGGCCCATCTTCTGCACTTCGGCCACCAGCACCGGCAGCTTGTCGGTGTTGCCCATTTCCGATGTCAGCGTGGCTGCCATGAATTCCGAGGGATAGTTGGCCTTCAGCCACGCGGTTTGATACGCCAGAATCCCGTAGGCCGCGGAGTGCGATTTGTTAAATCCGTAGGACGCAAACTTGGCGATTTCGTCAAAAATCTGCCCCGCCTTGGCCGCGCTGCAACTCTTCTTCTGGACGCAGCCCGCCACGAACGAATCGCGCTGGCGATTCATTTCTTCGGGCATTTTCTTGCCCATCGCGCGGCGCAAAATGTCGCCTTGGCCCATGCTGAAGTCCGCCAGAATCGCGGCGGCCTGCTGCACCTGCTCCTGATACAGAATCACGCCATACGTTTCCTTCAGCACCGGCTCCAGCAGCGCATGTGGATACGTAATCGGCTCGCGGCCGTGCTTGCGGGCGATGTAGCTGGGAATCCAGCTCATCGGCCCCGGCCGATAAAGCGCAATCATGGCAATCAATTCTTCAATTTTATTCACCTGCAACTGGCGCAGCAGGTCGCGCATGCCCTCGGATTCAACCTGGAACACGCCGACCGTATCGCCGCGCGCCAGCAGCTCGTAGGTTTTGGCGTCATCCAGCGCCAGGGTGTCCGGGTCAACCACCCGCCCCGTCGTGTGCTGGATATTTTCGCACGCCTCGCGAATCACCGTCAGGGTCTTCAGCCCCAGAAAATCCATTTTGAGCAATCCCGCTTGCTCCAGCGGCACATACTCCCACTGCGTAATGATGTTGCCGTCTTTATCCTTGGTCAGCGGCACCAATTCAATCAGCGGCTTGTCGGCAATCACAACGCCGGCGGCGTGCGTGCCCGTTTGACGGGGCAGGTCTTCCAGCGGCGGCGCGAACGCCATGATTTGCCTGGCGCAGTCATCGTGCTGGCAGGCCTCGCGGAAGTCCGCGCTGGTGCGGCGCGCGGACTCCAGCGTGGTGCCGACCACGTCTGGAATCATCTTGGCCAGCTTGTCGCAATCGGGCAGCGGAATTTCCAGCGCGCGGCCGATGTCGCGAATCAGCGTTTTGGCGCCCAGCGTCCCATACGTGATAATTTGCGCCACATTTTCCGCGCCGTATTTCTGTTTGACGTAGTCAATCACTTCGCCGCGCCGCGTCTGGCAGAAGTCCACGTCAAAGTCGGGCGCGGAAACGCGCTCCGTGCTCAAAAAGCGCTCAAAAATCAGGCCGTAGTGCAGCGGGTCAATGCCGGTGATGCCCAGCGCATAGGCAATCAGGCTGCCCGCGCCGGACCCGCGCCCCGGCCCCACCGGAACCCCCATTTTTTTCGCGGCGTTCACGAAATCCCACACCACCAGGTAATAATTGAGGAAGCCGGTTTTCTCAATGATGTCCATCTCCAGTTGGAACCGCTTGGCAATGGTGGCCTCGCGCTCGTCGCGCGGATGGTCCAACTGAACAGGCCCGTAGCGGCGCTGCACCCCCTCCGCCGCCAGTTGCGTCAGATACTCCTTGTGCGTCATCCCGTCCGGGCATTGATAATTCGGAAAATGCGGATTCTGCTGGCCCTCCAGCGTCAGCGACACATTGCACCGCTCGGCGATTTTCCATGTGTTCTCCAGCGCTTCGGGAATCTCGCCGAACAGCCGCCGCATTTCGTCTTCGCTCTTGAGATAAATCTGGTCGGACGCATAGCGCATCCGGTCCTCGTCGCTCCATTTCGCCTGCGTTTGCAGACACATCAGCATTTCGTGCGGCACGGCGTGGGCGGCTTCGAGATAGTGAACATCATTGGTCGCCACCAGCGGCAGATTCAACTTGCGCGCCAGCTCCACCAATTTTTTATTCACCTTCTTCTGCTCGGGCATGCCGTGGTCTTGCAACTCCAGATAAAAGTGGTCCGGCCCGAGAATCTCGGCATATTCCGCCGCCAGCGCCTCCGCCTTGGCGTCCTGATCTTCCATCAGCGCCTCGGCCACCTCGCCCTTCAGACACGCCGACAGCCCAATCAAGCCCTCGTGATATTCCGCCAGCAGGCGGCGGTCAATGCGCGGCCGGTAATAGAACCCGTCCAGATGCGCCATGCTCACCAGCCTCATCAGGTTTTCGAACCCGCGGTTCGTTTCCGCCAGCAGCACCAGATGATTCGCCTGCTTGCCGTTCACCAGCGTCCGCTCGCGGTAGTCGCCGGGGGTGACATAAATCTCGCAGCCCAGAATGGGCTTCAGGCCGTATTTGCGCGCCATCTGGTAAAAATGCACCGCGCCGTACAAGTTGCCGTGGTCCGTGATGGCCATCGCCACCTGCCCCAGCGCCCGCGCCCGCTCCATCAACGGGCTATGGCCCTTTTCGCCGCGCTTCAGCGCGCACATCCCGTCCAGCATGCTGTACTCGGTGTGTAAATGCAGATGGGTAAATTTGGGTTCCAAGGGTTTCGTTCCGGTCAAATCGTAAAGCCCCTTTATACCGGCAAACGCCCCGGAAACCAAGCCGATTCACGGCTCCCGCCGCGCCCGCGAAACCCGCTGGCCCGCAGGCAGTTGCGCGAACACCCCCCGCCAATCCGCGGGAATAATTTTTCTCCGGCCGCCGCCGCCCCGCCATCGCCCCCCCGCCGCCGCGCGCTATTGCGCCGCCGCCGCCAGCGCCAGCAACGTGTAAGCCGTCACCAGATTCGGGTCCGCCTCCCACCAGCGGTTGTTATCGTTCACCCACGAGCCATCCGGCCGCTGCAGCTCCACCAGCTTGCGCGCGACCTCCTCGCGCCACGTAATAGTGCGCCCATCCGCCAGCGTCAGAACGTCATCCCCCGCCGCGCGCAGACTTTTCGTCAGCACGTTGAAAAAGTAATACAGCCCCTCCTGGCCCATGCCCGGATTCTCCTCCAGCGACCAATGGCGAATCGTCCAATCCCTGGCCGACTTCACGCGCGCGTCGTCCGCGTCCACCTCGGCATAAATCAGCGCCAGCAACCCCGCGTAAGTCATGCTGCCATAGGAGCGCAGCATCACCTTGCCCTCCTCATTCGTCACGCTCGCCCCCGCGCCCGGCGAATAGCTGAACCCGCCGCGGTCCTCCTCCCTGTCGCTCGCATACGCATTGGTATTCACCCCCGGCAGATTCTGCACCTGCGCGAGAAACTGCCGCGCCGCCGCCCAATCCAGGTCCGCCCGCGCCTCGCCACTCGCGCGCAAATCCTCCACATCCTGCGTCAGCCGCATCGCCTCATACGCCATATACGAATTGGACAAATCCGCATACGCGCGGTCGGTCTCCGCGTCATAGCCCATGCCCCCGTGATAATTCCCGCCGTCCAGGTATTGCACTTTCGCCAGATACGCCCGCGCGTTCTGCACCACCGGCACCAGCTCCGGCCGCTTCAAATCGTGCAGCGCCGTCATGCAAATCGCCGTATTGTAATTCGCCAGCCCGCCCCCCCGCCGCGCCATGGACGGCTCGCGCCAGATGGACCCATCCGGATGCACATTCGTCAAAATAAACACCATGGCGCGGTTAATCGCCGCCAGCGCGGTCTCCGGCGCGGTTTGATTCAGCGCCTGCATCGCCAGCGCCGTCATCGCCGGCGCCTCCGGCGACCCCCAATAGCCGTTATGTTGCTGTTGCGCCAGCACCCACGCCACCCCGCGCGCCTGCGCCAGCTTTACTTCCGCCGCCAGCTCCTCCGGCAGCCCCGCCCGCGCCGCGACGCCCGCGCAACCCGCCACCACCAACACCATTAAAAACTTCTTCATCACACACGCCTTTCCTTGAACCACGAAACTATACCATATAATAATGAAAGCGTCGCCGACGCCCCCGCGGTTCACTCGCTCACCCCGCTGCCCCCCCCCCGCGCAGCCCCGTTGCCCCATAACCCGCCCCCAAAACTTTTCCACACCGTGGAAAACTTTTGACGCAACAAGGCGCGCCGGCCCGAAATTTTCTTCTGGCCTGCCGTCTGGGTTCCTGCGACAAGTACGGTAGTGCCGCTTTGTGCGTCACCAAGTTCATGCCAACCACCCCAGGAGCATGAGCAATGAAAAAATTGAGAAAGCATCGACTTATCGCCATCGGGAGCAGCATCGCCGCTCTCTATGCTGTGCTTTGTCTTGTCGCGTTTGCGTCGGCTACTTCCCGCACCGAAAAGCCCGCGCCCGTTGATGCCGAGCAATATGCCGATTTCATGGGGTATGAGGTTCTGGATATTCAGGATTTGGCAGAGGGCGCGGAAGTCCAGCGCCGGATGTTCAACCGGATTACTCCGCCGGGGCTTTCATGGATTCAGCCGATGTTCCCGCCGGTTGCGCCATTTGATGCCCAATACTTTGACGACCAGTTTTTGGCGGGGCTTTTAGGCGAGGATAAAAACAGCGTGGCGATTTATCCGCTTTCGCT
>DBPO01000005.1 GCA_002304915.1 Verrucomicrobia bacterium UBA1418 | reverse complement strand
CCAATGCAAAAGAAATCCTCTCTCAGCAGCCCCCGTCCTGCCCTCCCCTTCCACCACCCGCCCGTTCCCCAACAGCAAGCGCAAAAATGGAGCGGGCGATGGGAGTCGAACCCACGTAGCCAGCTTGGAAGGCTGGAGCTTTACCGTTAAGCTACGCCCGCAAATAACAAGCGCGCATTCTTTCCGAATCAGCCGCACGGGTCAAGCTTCCGTTCGTTCCCCCGTCCCACGCGACACAAAAATTCCGCGACGGCGGTAACCTTTTCCACCCGACAAGCAACTTCTATAGGCGACAGACAAAATCAACCCTGAGGAGAGCGCCATGAAACCCAAAGGAAAAAACTTCATCCCCGCCGCCGTCACCCTGCTGATTCTTGCGCTTCCGCTATCAGCATGGGCCGCCCCGCGGCCCAGCCATCCGCCGCAGCGCCCCCGCCCCCACCATCACCAGCGCCACTGTCCGCCGCCGCGTCCGATGGTTCGCCATTGCCCGCCCCCGGTCATTCACTACCACCCGGCGCCGGTCTATCACTGCCCGCCGCCCGTGTATTACGGTCCGCCGCCGGTTTATCACTGTCCTCCGCCACCGCCGCCCCCGCCTCCTCCGCCCCCGCCGGGAGCCACCATTGTATATCGCGGCAACCCGTGGAGCTTCATATTCAGCTTCTAGGCTGGAGTTGGAAGCTTGCCGCCGCAGTTGCTCTGTGAAAAGATAGTTGCCGAAAATGGCGTTGGCATCCCGCGCCCGAACCAAGTGTCCTGAACATGACTGAATCCAACAACCTCAACGACGAATCCTTCGTCCGTGCGGCTGTGGAGCGGGTTCTGGATGGCGATGTGGAAGCCTTTGCCATCATTGTACACGCGTATCAACGTCTCATTGCCGCTGATTTGGCCCGGCGCTTGCCCGCACAGAACGTGCAGGAAGTGGCGCAGGACGTGTTCGTGCGCGCCTATCGCGCGCTGCCGTCCTATCGCCAGCAGGCGCCGCTGCGCATCTGGCTGTTGCGCATCGCCCGCTACGCGGCCATGGACTTCTGGCGCAAGCATTACCGCCGCCGCGACCGGGTGTTTTCAGACCTGGACGAAGCCGCCCTGCACGGCGTCGAAAGCGCGCACCAGCAAACCGTCGCCGAACGGCAAACCGATGACGACGCCCTCGAAATCGCGCGCGAATGGCTGGCGCTGGCGCTCGAACAACTCTCCCCGTCCGACCGCGCCGTCATCACGCTGGTAGAGCTGGAAAAAACGCCGCTGGCCACGGCCGCCGAACAACTCGGATGCAGTCTGACCGCCATGAAAGTACGCGCCTTTCGCGCGCGGCAACGCCTCAAAACGGCGCTGGAAGACCAGCGCCCGAAAAGGAACTAGGAAGAATGAACATGAAAAATCAAAATGAATGGAATCAGGTGCGAGCCGCCTGGCGGCCCGCCCCCCCCCCGACGCTGGATACCGCCGCCATCATGGCCGCGGTACGCGCCGAAGCCGCCGCGCGCCCCGTGCGCCGCGCGCCCGAAGCGCTGGCCGCCAGCATCCCCGCCTGGGTATGCGCCGCCGCCGCCGCCCTCGCGCTGATGGCCACCACCACCGCCGTCGTGCGTTCAGTGGACAAGGCCGACAGCTTCATCGGGCAAGCCTGGCTGCACAGCGTGGAACCCGCCGAATTTGAAACGAACATTCTGCCCTCCGGCAGCCCGCTATTCTTTTAGGAGTCACCCATGCGCAACACCAAATTAATCCTGCTGCTGCTCGCCGCCCTGCTCATCGGCATGTGCGCGGGTTTTTACATCAACAGCGCCATCATTCGCGCCCGCATTCGCGCCTATAACCAAATCCCGACCAACATACCCCGGCACGTCACCGACCGCCTCTCCAAGCGCCTCGACCTGACCCCTGAGCAGTGTGAGAAAATCCTCGCCACCATGCAGGGCTATCAAGCCCGCATGGACGAAACCCGCGAGAAAAGCCGCGCCATGTTCGACGAGCTGATGGCCGAAGTTTTCGTGCAAATTGACCAGCACCTCACTCCCGAACAGCAAGCCGAACACGCCCGGATGCAGGACGAAATCTCCGCGAAGCGCCGCGCCGCCCGCGACATGCGCCGCGCCCTCACGCCGCCCCCCAAGGATGCCCCCCGCAACAACAAGCCCCCGCGCGACAACAACAAGTAAGGCTGGCATTCCGCGCCCCCCCATCCTATTCTGCGGCCATGAAAAAACACTCCCGTCCCGCATCTTTATCGGTATCCCTGCGGCTCACCTTCGCCGCGCTCCTCCTTTGCGCCGGCCTTCTCGTCACTGCCGCGCCCCCCGCCGCCACGGTGCCCGTCAATCCCATCCTGCCCGCCGACTACCTCGGCTGGACCAACGCCTTCCGCCTGCAAAATGAGCAACTCGAAGCCGTCATCGTCCCCGCCCTTGGCCGCCTCGTGTGGCTGGCCCCCGCCGGCGGCGCCAGCCCCCTCCGCATGGACGCCAACCTCCAAGGCCGCACACCCACCGCCGAAGAACCCTTCTTCAACATCGGCGGCGACTGGCTCTGGCCCGTCGCCCAAGCCCGCTGGCCCGCCCTTTCCGAAAACAAAAGCGACTGGCCCCCGCCCCCCGTCCTCGCCGACGGCCCCTGGCAATGCTCGGCCTGGATAGATGCCGACGACGCCCAATGCGCGCGCCTCACCCGCGCCTACGGCCCGCCCCTCAACATGGTCGCCTCCCGCCTCTTTCGCCTGCGCCCCCAATCCGAAGAATTAACCATCCACCAGCGCATTGAACGCACCGCCCCCTCCGACATCCCCGTTGTGCTCTGGAACGTCAGCCAAATTGCCAACGCCCAACAAATCATCCTGCCCACCGACCCCCAATCGCGCTTCCCCAAGGGCCTGAAAACCCTGATGGGCGGCAAGCCCCCGCGCGGCAGCGTAAAAAAATGCGACGCCGCCGCCATTTACACCGTCCGCCCCGGCGCCGAAACCAAGCTGGGTTCCGACTCCCCCCGCGCCTGGATAGCCGCCACCAAGGATGAAACCCTCATCGTCGAAACCGCCGTCACCGCCGCCACCGGCGCCTACCCCGACGGCGGCTGTGTGGTCGAAGTCTACTCCAACAGCGGCCTCGGCTATTCCGAAATAGAAACGCTCAGCCCCGAAGCCCCTCTCGCCCCCGGCACCGTTTTGGAAAATACGCTCACCATCCGTCTCGCCCCCGCCCCCGCCGTCTCCACCCCTTGCGATGTGGCCACCGCCGCGCAAGCCCTCGCGGAACAGTAACCGCAAACGCGCAACCGGACGCAGAACTGGCACGGGCTTTTCGCCAGAATTCTTATGTTGCCAATTGTTGACATCCAAGACGACTTGGCGCGCGCGGTGCGTCGCACGCGGCGAATCATTCTGACGGCTCCGACCGGCTCCGGCAAATCCACCCAGGTGCCGCAAATGCTCCTGGACCTCGGCGCACTGGGCACGGGCAAAGCCGTGGTCCTTCAACCGCGCCGCCTGGCCACCCGCCTGCTGGCCAAACGAGTCGCCGAAGAACGCGGCGTGACCCTGGGGGATGAAGTCGGCTATCAAATCCGCTTTGAGTCCGTTTGCGGCCCGAAAACCCGCATCCATTTTGAAACCGAAGGCATTCTGCTGCGCCAGATGCTTTCGGACCCCACCCTCGCGGACGTCTCGGCCATCATCTTCGATGAATTCCACGAGCGCCACGTCTATGGCGATGTCACGCTGGCGCGCGCGGTTCAACTGCAACAAACCGCGCGCCCCGATTTGCTGCTGGTGGTCATGTCGGCCACGCTGGACGCGCGCCTGTTGCAGCCCTATCTGGAGCCGTGCGTCCATCTGCATTCGGAAGGACGCACCCATCCCGTCACCATTGAGCACCTCGCGCGTCCGCTGCATCCAGACCGCGACACCCCATGGGACGCCGCCGCGGAAGCCTACGAACGAGCCGCGCGCAACGGACACACTTCCGGCGACACTCTGATATTCATGCCGGGGGCCTATGAAATCCAGCGAACGCTGGAAGCCTTGCGCCACACGCCCGCCGCCAAAGGCGCGCTGCTCTTGCCGTTGCACGGCGAATTGCCGCCAACGGAGCAAGATGCCGCCGTGGCGCGCTACGCCCAAAAGAAAATCGTAGTTGCCACCAACGTCGCGGAAACCTCCCTCACCATTGACGGCATCCGGCTGGTGATTGACGCCGGCCTCGCACGGGTGGCGCGCTTCGACCCCTGGCGGGGCATTAACACGCTCCACATCGAGCACATTTCGCGCGCATCGGCCGACCAGCGCGCGGGCCGCGCCGGACGCACCGCCCCGGGCCACGCCATCCGCCTGTGGACCGAAAATGAACACGCCGGACGCGCCGCGCACGATTTGCCTGAAATCAAGCGCGTGGACCCCTCGGAAATGATCCTGACCCTGAAAGCGCTCGGCGTCACCGACATGGAATCCTTCCCGTGGCTGGAGCCGCCCGAAGCCCGCGCGATGGAACAAGCCCTCACGCTGTTGCGCGATTTGGGCGCGCTGGATGCCAGCGGCGCCCCCACCCCGCTGGGCCAACGAATGCTGTCCTTTCCGCTGCATCCGCGCTATGCCCGCATGCTGCTGGCCGCCGGCGAACGCGGCGCGGTTCGGGCAATTGCCTTAATCGCCGCCATCGCCCAGGGGCGCCCGATTTTGGTGCGTAACGCAGGCAAAGAAGCGGCGGAGCGACGCCGCGAACTGCTCGGCGGGGGCGACTCCGACTTGCTGGTGCTCATGCGCGCATGGAATTATGCGCGGCAAAATAATTTTGACCTGAATCGTTGCCGCCGGCTGGGAATTCACGCGGCGGCCGCGCGTCAAGTCGGCCCGCTGCGCGACTATTTCCTGCGAATCGCCGCGAACCAAAACCTGCCGCTGGAAACCTCGCCGCCCGACGATGCGGACATTGCCAAATGCGTGCTGACCGGCTTCTCGGACCAAGTCGCGCGCCGTCTGGACCGCGGCACGTTGCGCTGCGAGCTGGTGCATAAGCGGCGCGGAGAACTGGCGCGCGAATCCGTGGCGGATGAAGCCGCGCTGCTCGTGGCGAACGAAATCCATGAAATCGGCCGCGGCGATGGCGAAATCAATGTGCTCCTGACGCAAGCCACCGCGATTCAAGAGGAGTGGTTGCGGGAATTGTATCCGGAAGATTTTTCGGAGCGCTCCGCCGTGAGTTGGGACGCGGACGCCAAACGCGTGGTGGCCCGGCGGGAAATCGTCTTTCGTGACTTGGTGCTGGAATCGCAACTTCGCGGCACGCCCCCCGCCGAAGAAGCGGCCCGCCTGCTGGCGGCAAAGGTGCTGGCGGGTGAATGCGCCCTGAAGGGATGGAATCGCGCCGTGGACCAATGGATGGCGCGCGTCAACGGCCTGGCCCGCGCCTGGCCGGATTGGCAGTTGCCGGTGTACGACGAAAGCACGCGCGAACTCTTGATTCAACAAATCTGCCTGGGAGCGGCCTCCTGCAAAGAGATTAAAGACCGCCCGGTGTTGCCGACGGTCAAGGCGCTGCTATCCTCGGCCCAGCAAGCCTTGGTGGAAAAGCACATGCCGGAGCGCGTCACCCTGAGCAATGGACGCAGCGTCAAAGTGCAATACGCCGACGCCGCCGAGCCGTTTGTCGCCGCCCGCATTCAGGAACTGTTTGGGGTGGAAAAATTGCCAACGCTGGCGCAGGGACGCGTCCCGCTGGTCATTCAAATCCTCGCGCCCAGTCAACGGCCGGTGCAAATCACCAAAGACCTCGCCGGGTTTTGGCGCGACCACTATCCGCGCGTCAAACAGGAATTGCGGCGCAAATATCCCAAGCACAAGTGGGAGTGAGGCCGTCGGGCGGCAAGGGACGGCAACGAAACGCCGGAGCGATTATTTTGTCGGCGGCGGAATGACCATGACCGGACATTGCGCCTTGCGCACGACAAGCTCGCTGACGTTGCCGAAGAATATTTTCCCGACGGTGCCGGTCCCTTGGCGGCCGATAATAATGAGGTCTATGTCCTGCTCCGCGGCATACTCCAGAATCTTCTGGCCGGCCTGACCAATGCGCATGGCAATCGTCAGTTGCACGTCCTCGGGCACGCGCGGCAGATAGGTCTGCGCCAGCTTTTCATCAATTTCGCGCTTGGCGCGCGCGTCCACGTCCTCATCCACTTCATAAATGTAGCCCTTCCAGAATTGGGCGGGCGGCTCCGGAATGACGTGCAGCAAATGCAACTGGCCGTCCGTGTGCCGGCGGGCGGCATTAACCGCAAAAATAAACGCGCGGTCGGCATTGGCCGAAAAATCCGTGCAAAACAGTATTTTTCGGAAGTGTTCGTGGGGGACGGAATGAGTCATGGCGTCTCCTTTTCCATTTTATTTCACCCAACTGGCGGGCGCGGTGGCAATTTCCGGGAAAATCAGCAACAACAACGCGGCCAGAACAAGTCCCGCCAAAAACGGCAGCGCGCCCTTGAAAACGCTGGGCATCGGCACCGTCCGGTCCATGCCGCTGACGACATAGACATTCACGCCCACCGGCGGCGAAATGACGCCCATTTGAGTGACCAGCACAATCATGACACCAAACCAAATCGGGTCATACCCCAGTTGCAAAATCACCGGATAAAAGATGGGAACGGTCAGCATGACCAAAGCGAGAGCATCAAGAAACGCGCCGGCCAGCAGATAAAAGCCGATGACCACCAGCATAATCCCCCACCCCGGCAAGGGCAGGTTGGCCATCCACGTCGCCAGCTCCGTCGGCACATTGGTGATTTGCAGAAAATGCCCGAACACCGTCGCGCCGGCGACAATCACCAGCACCATGCAGGAGGTGCGCAAGGTTTCGAAGAGCGCCATGGTCACCATACGCACGCTGAGCTTGCGGGAGAGAGCCGTCAGCACAAGGACACCCGCCGCGCCAACAGCGGCCGCCTCCGTCGGCGTGAACCAGCCGACAAACATGCCGCCCATCACCAGCGCGAACAGCAAAATCATCTCCACCGTGCCGGACAGCGATCGGATGCGCGCCGCCCACGAGACGCTGCTCGCCGCCGGCGCAAGGGCCGGGCGCACGCGGCACAACAAACCGATGATAAGCATGAACAACACGCCAATCATCAGCCCCGGCACAACACCGGCAATGAAAAGTTTGCCGATGCTCTGCTCCGTCATGATGCCATAGACAATGAAAACCACGCTGGGCGGAATCATCATGCCCAAACTGCCGCCAGCGGCCACCGTGCCGGCGGCGAAGCCGGGATGGTAGCGGTAGCGCTTCATTTCCGGCAGCGCCACGGCGGCCATGGTGGCGGCAGTGGCCGGCCCCGAGCCGCAAATGGCCCCAAAAGCCGCGCACGCGCCAACCGTGGCCATCGCCAACCCGCCGCGCAACCAGCCGAACCAGCATTGCGCCGCCGCAAAAAGTTTTTTGCTGATGCCCGTATGAAACGCCACCTGCCCCATGAAGACAAACAGCGGAATCACCGTCAGCCCATAATTGCAAAACGTGTCGTAGTAATCGGTCACCAGCATGTTCAGCGCCGCCGACCCATTCACGACGGCGGCAAACCCGACCACCCCCACAACGGTCATGGCGAACCCCACCGGCATGCTCGCCGCCAGCAGCACGAACAGCACCGCAATCCCCAACAAACCTATATGCAGCATACTCATATCAACGCAGACGAATCATGGCCCGCCCGGGATGAAGCAAATGCCAAAGGGTAACGCCCACCGTGACAAGGCAGGCCGCCGCCGCAACCCACGGCACCCAGAAGATGGGCATGTGGAGCGTGGGCGTCACTTCTCCACTGGTGTAAAAACTCCATCCCTGCACGCTGAACTGCCACGCCAGCAAGCCAAAGAGCGCCAGCACGGCCAGCCGCATCAGCGTATCGGTGATGGTGCGCCCGCGGCGGCGCATTTTCTGGAAAAAGTATTCAATGGCAATGTGCCCCTTCGCCGCCTTCGTCAGCGGCAGCGCGCACGCCGTGGCAACGGCCCCCAGCACCCGCACCAAATCATAAGCCCCCTTGACCGGCCAGCCGAACTGACGGCCAATCACATCCGCCACTGTCACCACAATCAGCGCCAGCAGGGCCAGACTGCCCACCACCGCCAAGGCGTGTATCAGCCAGCGCAACAAGCCGGTGCGCGCGCTGCTTCCCGATAGTATCTTCATGGCGCGTCGGCAATCGCGGCTTGAATATCCGCCAGAAATTCAGCGCCGGGCAACCCCTTGGCCTCGGTTTGCTTGAGATAAGCCTGCAAGAGCGGCTCCACTTTTGCCTTCCATTGCTCTTCCTGACCGGCGTCCAGCGTCACAAATTCGCGATTCAGGCTGCGGACAAACGCATCGCCCTCCTCATCCGCCTGATTCCAAGCCTCCCCGTGCCTATCCACCCATTCGGCGCTGACCTCGGTGAAAATCTCTTGCAAATCCGCCGGTAGAGAATCCCACGCCTTGGCATTCATTGCCACAAACATGGCCGTGGTATAGCCAATTACCTTGGTGTCGGTCACATAATGGATGACTTCGCCCTGCTTCCAGCCCTTCAGCGTCTCAATCGGACAAAGTGTGCCGTCCACCACCCCTTTTTGCAGAGCGTCATACGTTTCCGGCTGCGGCATGCCCACGGCCGTTGCGCCAAGCGCCGCGGCAATTCCCGCCGAAAGGCCGGTGCCGCGGATTTTCATGTTTTTCAAGTCATCCAAATTGCGCACCGGCTTCTTGGTCGCCAGAATGCTGGGGCCATGCGCGTGAATATAAAGGATTTTCGCGCCCTGCAACTCCGCCGGGTTGTACTTGGCCGCCATGGCGGTGGCAACGCGCGTGGCGGTCAAACCATCCGGCCACCCCAAAGGCAAATCAAGAGCCTCCAGCAGAGGAAAACGGCCCGGCGTATAGGCCAGACAGCTCATGCCAATGTCGGAAATGCCATTCAAGACCCCCTGCCAGCACTGATCCGCCTTGGTCAGCGAGCCGCCCGAATGCACCGTAATCTTGACCCGCCCCTCCGAGCGCTTTTCAATTTCCTCCGCCCACGCCACGGCCGTTTGCGCCTGAATGTGCATCGGCGGAAAAAACACACTGTACGTCAGCTTATATGCCGGTCGTCCGCCATCGTTTGCCGACGGGCCACACCCCCCCGCCAGCATCAGCCCCATCAGGCCAACGCCAATCAAACCCAAACGAACGCTCGATTTCATTCATGCTCCTTCATTGGAAAATACAACCGCTCATTTAGCCATTTTTGCCGCCCCCCTGCAATCTTTTCGCTCAACTTTTCAGCTAATATGAAACTGAGGATAATTCCGCAAATAGATGGGTCACCCCAGCCCGGGCCTGAACGGAAGGGCACCATACCCCGGCCGCAAGACGGGAAAGCAGCCAGTTCAAACCAACGGGCAAAAGAATCTGGGCACTGCTAACAACAGAGCCTCATCGCGTATGGCAACAAAAATAGTAGTGCGAATTGCACAATCAGAATCAATAGCAAGGCAACCAGTGTTTGCCACTTTGTTTTCCTAATGCGCTTGCGCAAGGCCAGCGCCAAAGGCATGACCATAATCAACCCCGCCGCTGAAATAATCGCGCCAGATGAATCAAGCGCAGGCCATACGAGAAACCCGTAAATCAAAGAGAGGCTTATCCACGATAACCAGAAGTTCTTCATAACACCACCCAAGAAGTACTTTTGACAAAAGAGAATTGGATGCGTTTCCCGCTCCAAACACGCGATTGGTCAACTGGTTCCATGCGTTGTAGACCATGAAATTGGTTTGGCCATTGGCGTTGATCTTGGCCGCCTACGGCCCCCCCCCTGCGGGCTTCAGATGGGGACGCGCAGATATTTATGATGAATGATTGCATGTTGATTGCTTGATTTGGGAAAACCTATCTTTTTTTCGGATAAAGCAAATATACGCCATATATAATCATTAGAATACCTGCAACATGAGCGCCGCCCCCCCTATCCGCCCATAATACGTCAATCCGGCCCTGCCCGTTACAAGCGCCATGATCCCGCTAATCAGCACAACAATGCCTAATACTTGCCATTGATTAATTTTCATCGGGGATCCTCATTCCATGCTTGCCATGCGCCAATAAACATTCCTATAGCCTGAATAGGAGATGATGAAGCGGAGGGGAGGTCCATACATGCCTGATAATAAATCGGCAACACCTTGATTAATCGGCTCCATTACAGGACTGGGCGGTTCGCCACATCATAGGAACAAGCGGCAGCCAGCCCGCCGGGCAGGTTTGCGCCAGTTAAATTGTTACGCGAGTCGCAAGCATACGTTGTGGTCGAAAGCCCGAAAGCTGACGCCTGCACGTTCGTCAGCCGGGACGTGCCATCGCAAGCAAACGTCTGGGATTTTCCGTCGGGATAAACAATCTTTGTCCGCTGCCCCGCCAGACTGTACTGGTTGCTGACGGTTTGACCGAAGGGGTCCACAACTTGGACAAGGCAATTCATCCTATCGAAAGTCTGCCGTGTCGCGCCGAGACTGTCCACCATATTTGTCAGATTTCCGTTGGGACGAACCGAACCTTGCTCATGCGCGGCCCACATGCTACGCTGAAACCGTCATGAAAGTACTCGATTGCGATTACTTAATCATCGGCGCGGGACTCGCGGGCCTTTCCGCCGCCATGGAGTTGGCGCCTCATGGCCAGGTGGTGCTGTGCGCCAAGCGCGAACTGACGGAAAGCAACTCCTCCCACGCCCAGGGGGGCATCGCCGTACCCATCGCCGAAGACGACACCATTGAATCGCATCTGCAAGACACGATTGTCGCCGGAGCCGGACTGACCAATCCGCAAGTGGCCCGCGAAATCATCGCCGCCGGAGCGAATCGCATCGCCGCGCTCGAAAAGTGGGGCGTTCGCTTCGAACGTAAAACCAGCAGTGGGCGCGAACCGGATGACGAATATGACCTGGGCCGCGAAGGCGGCCATTCCGTCCGCCGCATTCTCCACAGCGGCGACTTCACCGGGGCGGAAATCATCCGCGTGCTGGCGGCCCGCGCCCGGGAACTGCCCTCCATCAACATTCTTGAAGAGCACATGGCGATTGACCTGATTACCACCGGCTGGTTGAAGGTTCCCGGACAAGATGCCTGCATCGGCGCTTACTTTATAGACCGCAGCACCAACGAGATTCTCGCCGTCCGCGCCGCTCACACCCTGCTGGCCACCGGCGGCGCGGGAAAGGTCTATCTCTACACCAGCAATCCGGACATCGCCACCGGCGACGGCATTGCGATGGCCTGGCGCGCCGGTTTGGAAATCCGCAACATGGAATTTGTGCAGTTCCACCCGACCTGCCTGTACCACCCGGAAGCCAAGTCCTTTCTGATTAGCGAAGCCGTTCGCGGCGAAGGCGCCCAGTTGCTCAACGCCGCCGGCGAAGCCTTCATGAAACGCTACGACGAGCGCGCGGAACTCGCCCCCCGCGACATCGTGGCCCGCGCCATTGACCACGAAATGAAAACCCGTGGCGATTCCTGCGTGTATCTCGACATTTCATTCAAAAGCGCCGAATTTTTGCAGCAGCGCTTCCCAAACATTTATGCCACCTGCAAGGAGTTCGGTTTCGACATGGCCCGCGAGCCCATCCCCGTCGTCCCCGCCGAACACTATTTCTGCGGCGGAGTCGCCGCCGATGTGCGCGGACGCACCGCCATGGCCGGTCTGCATGCTGCCGGCGAAGTCACCTGCACCGGCCTGCACGGAGCCAATCGTCTGGCCAGCAACTCCCTGCTCGAAGCCCTCGTCTGCGGCCACGCCGCCGCGCGCGACATGCAGGAAACCCGGCAACCCCACCGCTCCGACGTCGAAATCCCGTCCTGGAAAATCGGCGATGCCGTCCCTTCGGATGAAGCCGTGGTCGTCACGCACAACTGGAACGAAGTGCGCACGGTCATGTGGGACTACGTCGGCATTGTGCGTACCAGCCGCCGCCTCGCGCGCGCCTTGCGCCGCATCGGCAATTTGCGCCGCGAAATTCGCGCCTACTATGAAGATTATCTGGTGACCTCCGACCTGCTGGAACTGCGCAACATCGCCGCGGTGGCGGAACTGATTATCCGCTCGGCGATGCACCGCCGCGAAAGTCGCGGGCTGCACTACACGCTGGATTATCCGTATCTCTCCGAAAACATGTGCCGCGACACCATCATTCATGACCTGCCCGGCGGAGGTGCCGTCTAGGAGGTCTCATGCCTCTGCTGCGTCATTTGCTGCGGGGACTGATTGTCGGCTTGGCCGGCCTTCTGCCGGGACTTTCCGGGAGCGCATTCCTCGTCTTGTTCGGCCTCTACCGTCCCCTGACCGCCGCGCTGGCCAACCCGTTCAAAAACTTCAAACTCAACCTGTTGCGCTTCGGGCCATTTTTTCTGGCCGCCGGCGTTGGTGTCCTCATCGGCGTTCATGGGCTGGCCACGCTCTATGCCCGCCATGAAGTCCTTCTCCTCTTCCTGTTCATGGGCTTCATGGCCGGCACCTTGCCGGATGTGTGGCAACAGGCGCGTCAGGCGCGCGGCCCGGCCATCAGTTGGCTCTCCGGCGTCTTTTTCTTTGCCCTCTGCGTGGGTCTGGCCCTCTGGCAACCGCACCTGAGCCAGCGTGGAGCGCCCCCGCCGCAGAACGCCGGCATTTGGTTGTTGGCGGGCCTGGGCCTCGGCCTTGGCAGCCTCGTTCCCGGCTTCAGCACCGCCTTTTTGTTGATTCACTTTCACTTATATCAACCACTTCTCGCGGGAGTGTCCGCCCTCGACTGGCACATCCTTGGCCCACTTATCATCGGTGCCGGACTGGCCATTGTCCTGTTTGCGCGAATCGTGAGTTGGCTGTTCGACAAGGCGGAAGCCTTCACCACCCGGGGCATATTGGGTCTGGTTCTCGGCTCCTTTTGGCTGGTCTATCCGGGCCTCCCATCCGGCCGTTCCCGCTGGTTCGCGCTCCTCATTTTCGCCATCGGCTTGTTGCTCTCCGTCGCCCTGAACACCCGCGCCCCCGCGCGAAAAACACATGCGTGAAAGCCGCGCCCGCCCCCTCCCTGCTCACCCCCAATTCTCCTTGGCTTCATCCCCACGTTCGATTATCCTGTTGAGTGTAAAATGAATCTAAAACTTCATAAGGAGTGCGCACGATGAAAAAGATATTTGCCCTTATCTGGTCCCTCTCGCTTCTCGTCTGGACATCGTCCGCCCAACTCATTCCCCCCGGTTTTATTCCGCCGCGGCCCGCGCCGGCCATTGAACTCAGCGACCCATCCGCCACCGCCATGCAAGTGCAAAAGATGGCCATCGAAGCCAGCGTGCGCGGACTCTACGCCACCGTGACGACCACGATGACGTTCCACAATCCGAACCGGCGCATACTGGAAGGCGACTTGGTGTTCCCGCTGCCGGACGGCGCGGCCGTTTCCGCCTACGCGCTGGACATCAACGGCGCTCTCGTGGATGGCGTGGTGGTGAAGAAAGAAAAAGCCCGCGTGGCTTTCGAAACAGAAACCCGCCGGCGGGTGGACCCCGGACTGGTGGAACACATCAAGGGCAATCTATACCGCACACGCATTTATCCCCTGCCGCCCCAAGGCGCCCGCACCATTCGCCTCACCTATACCACGCCGCTGGCCAGCGCGCCCACGGGCGATGCCGCCCTCCTTCTGCCCATGCCGCGTGAAACAATCGCGGAATTGTCCGTCACCATCGAAGTCGCCAATGAAACCGGCGTCACTCCTGAACTTGGCGGCCTCGGCGATCAGCGCTTCACTCAAGCGGAAAATTTCTGGCGCGTGACATCCGTCACCACCAACGAAGCGCCGACCTCTGACATCTGGGTGGCTCTGCCCAAGCTGCCGCCCCAAACCATCGCGCTGGAAAAATCACCTGACGGCTCCATCTGGTTCGCCATCTCCGCGCTTGCGCCGGCGGCCCAGCCCACCACCGATAAACCCGCGAAGCATTACCACATCCTCTGGGATGCCTCCGGCAGTCGTGCGAATGCCGACCTCCAGCAAGAATACAATTTGCTCGCCGCTTTCCCGGCGCGCACCACCTACACCCTGACCGTCTTCCGCGACGCCCCCGAACCGCCGGTTGAATTCAAAACCACCGCCAGCCTGATTGTGGCCCTGAAAAAACTGCCCTATGACGGCGGCACCGATTTCGCCGCACTCGCCGCCGCGCTGCCGCCGGGCGAATCCCCCATCCTCTTGTTCACCGACGGCTACGACACGCTCTCCGGCGCGCCCATCGCATTTGCCGGAGCCAAGCCCATCGCGATTCTCTCGCAAACCACGGCCGACCGCGAATCGCTCCGCCAAGCCTGCGCCGGCAATCTGGTGGACCTGCAAACCATGGACATCCCCGCCGCGCGCGCCTTCATCATCAGCCCGCCGCCGCGCGTCCAAGGCCTCCGGGGCACTGGCATCGCGCAAATACAAGGCTTGGGCCAGCCGGTGCAAGGGCGCGTTTCCCTGCTCGGCAAACTGACGGCCGCCGAAGCCTCCGTGGCCATCGAACTTGGCGCCGACGCACTGAGCGAGTCCTTCGAACTACGCGCCGCGAACGCCCGCGAAGGCAACGTCCTGGCCACCGCGTGGGCCGCTGCCCGCGTGAACCAGTTGGCCCCGCACGCCGAGCGCTTCGAAGACGAATTGCTTGCGCTGGGCCGCAAATACGGCCTCGTCAGCCCGGCCACATCCCTCATCGTGCTTGAATCCCTCGACCAGTGGCTCCGCCACGAAATTGAACCGCCCGCCACTCAGCCCGCCCTGCGCGACCAATATCTCGCCGCCATGAAACAACGCTGGCAATCCACCACCGATGAACGCGCCCGCCATTTGGAAACATTGAAGCGCCTCTGGAAAGACCGCGTCGCCTGGTGGAAAACTGACTTCTCCAAGCCAGTCCCCCATCGCCCATCCCGGAGGGGAGGAGTTGGGGATTCGTCAGTCGCAGAGCTGGAGATTGAATCATCCGCAATTTCCCCAGTACATAGGATGCGCATGGCCCCCGCGACGATGACGTCATTTGAACTGGCGGATTATGTCGCTAGTCCCGTCCCCGTCGTGAGCATGGGAATGTCCGAGGACTTGGGTGAACCGCCTGCCGAGCCCGACGCAATGAAAGAAGACAAGAAAAGCGCAGGCCCAACCATCGCCATTCAGGCGTGGAATCCCGATACCCCATACCTGAAAACCATTCAGGCGGCCGCCACCAACGAACGCTACGCCGCCTATCTCTCCGTGCGTCAGGAATGGTCGCAAAGCCCCGCCTTCTTCCTCGACTGCGCCGACGAATTTCTCAAAGCACAGGAACCCGAACTCGGACTGCGCATCCTTTCCAATCTCGCCGAATTGCGCATTGAAGATGCCGCGCTCCTGCGCGTTCTGGCCTGGCGCCTCCAGCCGGCCGGCGAATGGGACCGCGCCATTGTCATCCTGCGCCGCATCGTCAAATTGCGCCCCGAAGAACCGCAGTCGTTCCGCGATTTGGCGCTGGCGCTGACCGCGCGCGGCAAGCAAAACAAAAACGCGGCGGACCTGACGGAAGCCATGGAGCTCTATCTCCGCGTTGCCCTGACGCCTTGGAATCGCCACGCGCACTCGATTGGCCTCGTTGCCCTGGAAGAACTGAATGCCTTGGCCGCCTGGTGCAACCGCCAATCCTGGCCCGAAAACGCCAAGCCCAAGATTCCCGACTATGACAAAAAACTGCGCAACAATCTCGACGTGGATGTGCGGATTGTCATGGCGTGGGATGCCGATGCCACCGACATTGATTTGCACGTGACGGAGCCCGGCGGCGAAGAAGCCTATTACGGCCATCGCAACACCTCGCGCGGCGGCTTGGTTTCCGACGACATCACCGACGGCTACGGCCCGGAAGAATACCTGATTCGCCGCGCGCCCACCGGCCCCTACACCGTCAAGACGCGCTACTACGGCTCCCGCCAGCAAACCGTGGTGGGCCCCGCCACGGTCACCGCCACCGTCTATACGGATTGGGGCCGCGCCAAACAGCAGGCCCAAACCCTCACCCTGCGCCTGGACAAACCGCGCGAAGTCGTAGAAGTCGGCACCATCACCTTTGGAAATCCCGAAGACGCCCCTGCCCTCCCCGGCGACTTCAACTCATTGCGCCCCGGCATGACGGAGCAGGAAGTGCTGGGAAGCGTCGGCCAGCCAACGCAACACCAACAGGACGGCGCCTGGCTCTATGGCGATGACAACATGGGCTGGCGGATTGAATTTGATGCCGACGCCAAACTCCGCCGCGTCGTGGAAATCCTCCCCGGCGGCATTGAAAACATAGTCGTGCAATAGCCCCCTCGCCGCCTGAAAAAAACAAAGCCCGCTGTGGAACATCCATCCACAGCGGGCATTTCGCGTCTTGCGCGTGAACTCAGGTCTTTTCCCGAAACGTAATCCGCCCCTTGGTCAAATCCGTCGGACTAATCTCCAACGTCACCTTGTCCCCGGCGGTGATTTTAATAAAATGCCGCCGCATCTCGCCGGAAATATGCCCGAGCACCTCGTGACCATTCTCCAGCCGCACCCGATACATCGTCGCTGGCAACACCTTGACGACTTCGCCGGGCACGACAATCAAATTACTATCCTTCGCCATAAAAAACGATTCACTCCTTTAATGACATTCTTTGACACATAGCAAAAACACGCCCCAACAGCAACCTTTTCAGGAAAATTTCGGATATTTCCAAAAAACGATGGAGCGCCAACTCCAATCAGATGGACCCGTCAGCCGGTGACTGAGCAGAATGATTAGGCGTGATTTTTCAGGAATTGTTTCAAGACGGCGCAGCCTGTTTCGAGGGAGGCGCGCAAGATGTATTCATCGGTCGTGTGGGCTTGGGCGATGGCGCCGGGACCCCACACAATGATTTCCGAGCAGATGGCGGCCAAGGGGCCGGCATCGCTGCACCACGGCGCGCCTTCGATGCCGGGGGGCATGCCTTCATGCTCCAGGGCGCTCGCAAATTGTCGCACGAGTTCAGCGTTTGGGGGCGTATAAAAGGGCAGGCCTTCTTTTTCCACGTCTATTTCCACCCCGCCGGGAATGGCTTGGAATCTGGTGCGCAAATCCGCGATGACGGCGGCGGCGGTTTCGCCGGGCATGAGCCGGCGGTCCACCTGAATAGTGCAGCGGTCGGGCACGATGTTGGCGCCGGTGCCGCCGTGGATGGTGCCCACGGAAAAGGTGGGGCGGCCCAAGGGACTGTCGCGGAATTGTTCCGCGGCGGCTTCGGTGGCTTCCTCCATGATTTGCCACACGGCGGGCATTTTGAGGATGGCGTTGTCGCCGTGTTCGGGCGCGGAGGCATGTGCGGCGCGGCCGCGGGTGGCGGCGGTGAACCAAACCACGCCTTTGTGGGCATGAATGATGCGTAAATCGGTAGGCTCCAACACCACGCAGGCATCGGCGCGCAGGCCATCGGCGATGGCTTCTTCCGCGCCGAGGTTGCCGGTTTCTTCGCCGATAGCGCCCAGCCAAATCAGGCGCACGCCGGATGCGTCCAGCGCCGCGAGCACGTCCGCGCTCAAAGCGCCCATGAAGGCGGCCAACGGGCCTTTGGTGTCGCAAGCGCCGCGGCCATACAGGCGGCCTTGATCCTGACGCAATGCAAAGGGATGCCCCTGGAAACCGGACACGCCGACGGTGTCCAGGTGCGACTCGAACAATATGGTTTTGCGCGGGCGGGCGGCGCCCCACTCGGCAAGCAGATTCGGCCGGCCAGCGGTCATCTCCAATCGGCGGGTGCGAAAGCCTTTGGCGGCAAACCACGGCTCCAGCCAATCCACCAGCCGCGCTTCGCCGCGTAGCTCGGGGTCATCGCTCATCGCGGGATTCACGCTGGGGATGGCCACCAGTTGGCGCAGAATTTCAAGGCAATCGCTGGGTTCTGACATGATGCGTCCCTTTTACACCCAAAGGCCCCAAATGAAAAGCAAACCAAACGCGAGATGAAGCCGGGCAATGCCCAGAACATCGGCATGCCCAACGGGGCCTTTCCAGATGCGATGAAAGCGGTGCAGCGCCAGGGGCAGGGCCAGCAAACACCATAGCGTGCCTTGGGGCAACTGGCGCGTGCCGGCCATCAGACCCGTGAACAGGAAGGGAAAAATCAGGAAAAGTCCCGCGACAATGTTGGCTTCGACCGGCTTGAAGAGCATGGGCAGCGTGCGCAGGCCGGCGGCGCGGTCGGACGCCAAATCGCGCAGGTTATTCGTGTAGAGCAACAGCGTCATGAGCAGCCCGGCCGGGACGCCCGCGGCAATCGCGCCCCACGAAAAAGTTCCGGTTTGCGCCATGTAGCCGCCCAAGGTCAGGCCGACGCCCATGAAAAGAAACGCCCACACTTCACCCAGCGCGCGATGCTTGGGGCTGAGCGGCCCGGCGGAATAGGCCCACGCGCCAAACAGTCCGGCCACCCCCAGTCCCAGCAACTTCCAGCCCGCCCGCCACGCGAGCCAAAGGCCAATCGCCGCTCCCAGCGCCGCGCAAAGCGCCGCGCCCTGGAAACAACGCGCCGCCGTCATTTCGCCGCGAACCAGCACGCCGCTGCCGATGCCGCCGCCGGGGTGGTCCACGCCGGTTTGGTAGTCGTGGTAATCGTTCCACAAATTCGCGGCGGTGTGCAGCAACATGCCGGACATCAGCGTCAAGCCCAGGCGCACCGGCGAAAATTCCGCGCCCGTGGCGCGCGCATACAGGCCGCCGATGGCGATGGGCACCACGCTGGCGGAATAGGCGTGGGGGCGGATGGCTTTCCACCAAAGTTGCGGAGCATTCACGGGAAGGCGGCCGCTGGAAGGTCGGACTCCTGCAACGATAGCTCCGCGTTGACCAACCGCCAGCCGTCGGACGTTTTCCGCCAGAGCAAATCGGCCACGCCATTGTCTTGCATCATCCCCTCGCCCGGCACATCGAAGCGAAAGCGGGCGCGAACCTCAACCCGCACCTCGCCGGGGGCCAGCCTTTTCAGTTGCAGGCGCGGGTCCGGAAAGGCAATCGAATTCAGAGAGCTGCGCGTCTGCGCAAACAGCGACACCATTTCCTGCCGGCCCGTCGCCAGCGCGCCGAATTCGGATGCGGTTAAAACGGCGTTGGTCGCCAAAAACTTGCCGAAGTTATCCGCCGCCCGCGCGAGGGACACGGCGGATTCAGGCCCCTCTTTTTCCGTGATGTGAATCAGCCGCTGCGTGGCGCGCGTGAGGCGGGCCTCGGTGCTGAAATGGCGAATTCCCGCCATTGCCGCCAGACCCACGCCCGCCAGCAACACAACCGCGAACAGCCCGCGCCACCCCGGTGATAATGAATGCAGTGCCATGAAAATCTCCCGTTCCTGTTAAAATTGACTGGCCAACTTCTTCCAACCAGAATACAAGAATAGTTTGATTTTGGAAAACAGCGAAAGAAACCACATATGAGCAACCAACCCAGCATGGCGGAATATGTCGAGTCGGCTCAGGCGATTTTGTGCGAGCTTCTACGACTTCTTGAATTCAACGACGCCACTTTGGAGTCGTCCGTGGAAGACGGGCAAATCTTTTTTCAGATTGTGACCGCCGAGGCCGGACGCCTAATCGGGCGCACATCCCAAACACTGGACGCCATCCAGTTTTTGCTCAACCGCCTGCTTTCGCGCCAATATGAGGTGTCGCCCTACTGCGTGGTGGATGCCGAGCAATATCGCGCGCGCCGCCGGGAAAAGCTGTTGGCCGATACCGCCGCCGCCTTGGAGCGTGTGCGTCTGAATGGCCGCCCGTGGCGCATGCAGCCGCTGAATGCCATGGAGCGCCGCCTCATCCATCAGGCCCTGCGCGATTGCCCCGATGTGCGCACCCATTCCGAGGATGAAGACTCCGACGGACGCAAACGCGTGGTGATTTCCCTCGTCGAAACGCCCGCAGAGCCGGAGCCCGAAGAAATGGCCGACGCCCAACCGGCCGAGGAAAACCCGCGCACCCCGGAAACGCCGGAATCCATTTGATTCGTTATTCCGTCGGCTTCTCGCATTGACTTTTACCGCCCCCCAGCCCCACAATACGCCCTTAATTTGAAACTTGGCGCTTGCCGGACAACTCGCAAGCGTACCCACGAAAGGATAACATCATGAGTTCATTGGTTCGGTTTTCTATGTTCGCCCTGTTGGCCTGCCTGATGCTGACCGGCTGCGACAAGTCCCAGCCCGCCGCATCCCCCGAAGCCACACCCGCGCCGGAAGCCGCCGTCGGCGCATCCGTTGCGCCAGAGGCCGCCGAAGACGCCGCCCTGCCGGAGCAGACGCCGGAAGCCGCCCTCACCCTGCCGGAATTGTCCGAGGAAGAGGCCGGCGCCGTCCTCGCCACCGTCAACGGAGAGGAAATCACCGAAGGCGACGTGGACAAAGTCATACGGACATTCGTCCAGCAAATGGGCGACCGCGTGGAAGCGGATAAACTGGAAGCCGCGCTGCCCATGATTCGCGAACGCATTGTCGAAGAACTCCTCATGCGCCGCGTAATGCTGGCCGAAGTCGCCCGCACGGGCATCAGCCTTTCCGACAGCGAATTTGACGAAATCAAAGGCGAAATCGCCGCAGAATTGCCGCCGGGCATGACTCTGGCCGAGTATCTGGAAAAAACCGGCATGACCGAAACCGAAATGCGCGAGCAAATGACCGTGCGCAAAATGGTCATGGCCGCCGCCGACCAAGTCGCCAAACCCACCGACGAAGAAATCAAAGCCTATTACGAGGATAACAAGGATAGTTTTTCTCAAGGCGAATCCGTCACCGCTGCACACATCCTTATCAAGGTTGATCCGAGCGATTCCGACGCCGACAAAGAAGCGAAGCTCCAAAAGATAAAAGACCTGCGCCAGCAACTGCTCGATGGCGCGGACTTCGCGGAATTGGCCAAAGCCAACTCCGACTGCCCCAGTGGCAGCCAGGGCGGCGACCTCGGCACCTTTGGCCGCGGCCAGATGGTGCCGGAATTTGAAGAAGCCGCCTTTGCGCAGGCCGTCGGCTCCGTCAGCGATGTGGTCGAAACACAATTCGGCTACCACCTCATCAAGCCCTCCGCGCACAGCGTTGCCAAGACATTGGACTACAACGAAGTCAAGGACCGCATCAGCGACATGCTCTACGCCCAGAAACAGCAGGAAGGCGTGATGGAATACGTGGACGGCATCCGCAAAAAGGCGGATATCCAGCGCTTTGATGTCGCCCCGGAAGAAGAAACCGAGCTGCCCTGGGAAGAGCAAAGCGACGCCGAAGCGGAAGCCATCGCCGAAGAAGCCGCCATCGCGGAAGAAGCCGCCGCCGAAGCCGTTGAAGCCGCCGCTGCCGAAGCCGAAGCTGCCGCTGAAGCAGAAGAAGTAGTAGTTGCCGAAGAGGAAGCTGAGGCTGAAGAAGAAGTGGCCGCGGAAACCGAAGAAGAAGCCGTCGCGGAAGAGGAAGCCGCAGAGGAAGCAGAAGAAAGTGCGCCCGCCGAGACGGAAGCCGAGGATGAAGCCCCCGCCCCCGAAGCGGACGCTGAAGCAGAGGAAAATGTGGAAGAAGAAACCGAAGAATAACCTCCCTCCCCATTTTCTTGCTCAAGCCCGGTCTTTTGGCCGGGCTTTTTGTTCCCCCGCAACGCCCCGTGCGATTGACTCTTGTCCGCTCTTGCGGCACAATACGCGGCCTTATGAAAACATCATTCTCGCCCGACGCACTTCAACAGCAACGCAACCAAAACCTGTTGGCCAACGCGCAATATATGCGCCGCGAAGTCGTTTCCTCCATTCCCCCGTTGCGATTGGATATCGAACAACTCGCCCGCCTCTCCAGCGACGACATCGTCCTGTTCGAAGCCCTGCAAATTGACGCCGCCTGCTTGGCCATCGAAGCGGTCGCCTCTTTGTCGAAAATCAACGAAGTGGACCACATGGGCGGCGGCCTGGATATGATTCCGCCGCTCCTGCTCACGCTGTCGCTGGTCAACCAGGCCGAGCGGGACTTTACCATCGAAAACGCGCACACTTCCGTCGGCTATTTTGCCGCGCTCTCCGTGCTGGGCTATCTGGATCGCCAAACCGTAATCAACTCGTTCCGGCGCGGGCTGGACATCCCCGGCCATGTGGCCTGGGTGCCCGGCGGCACGCAACTCAACGGCGGCAGACTCGGCGTGATGATTCCCGCCGCCGTCGGCCAGGCCCTCGGCAAGCGCGCCGCTTATGGCTCCGACGCCTGGGTCCTCTGCCACTGCGGCGATGCCGGCTGGATTGCCGGCCACGCCCTCAATGGCTTCCATGTGGCCCGCGTCCACAAGGCCCCCATCACGTTCATCATGCACCGCAACGGCATCCAGTTGTCCGGCACCACGGATAAACTCACCGGCTGCGACCCGCGCCCCATAATCGAAGCCATGGGCGTGCAGATTCTCGAAACGCCCTCCCTCCACGACATGAGCACCCTCTGGAACGCCTTGCGCGAGGCCCGGCAGCTCGCCAAAGAAGGCGTCCCGACCATGATTTATCCGGTGGGCAAAAAGAACCAAACGCTGGATTCCGTCGGGGAGCAATTGGGCATTCACGCGGAACTTTCCGCGTTCGCCGCCGCCAATGGCGTGGCCATGGATACTCCCATTTGGCTGCCCGGCTGCCTGATGAGCTACCGAGACTTGCCCTCAATGATGGAATGCCTGTTCCTCGTCAACAACCTGCCCGGCGGCAAGGCGCACCATGACGGCCACATGAAAGGCCGCGACCTGAATGCCGTTCTCGCCAACCCCATGCTGCAATTCTCCGAACAGCAGACAGCCGCGCTGGAACGCTGGCGGAATCTGCCGCCGGTGGCCGTCACAACCTCCGCGCGCCCGGAACCGGGCAGCGAAAATCTGGCGCTCCCGGAAGAAACCCTCACCGCCGCCAATGCCACCCTCCCCGCCCCCGGCGGCAAATGGGTCAGCCCGCGCGCGGGCGTGGCCGCCGCCTATGAGCTGGTCGCCAAGACCCACCCCGAAAGCATGTTCGTCATTGACTGCGATCTCGCGCCCTCCACCAAGGTGGACTTGGCCCAAAAGGTGCTCGACTCCGACCACCAGTTCCAACTTTCCATCGAAGAACAAATCGCCACCATGCTCGCCAATGGTCTGGCCGTTTCCACCCCGACGCCCAAGCTGATCGTCTTCGCCACCTTCGCCGCCTTCTTTGAAGGCATCGCGCGCGAAGGCTTCGAAATGTGGCGCTATCAGCGCAACCTGACCGGCGCGAACGAAGGGCTGAACGTCACCTTCCACCTCTCGCACGTCGGCTCCTGCACCGGACGCGACCACTTCTCCGGCTGGTCCCTTGACTGGATTAACCTGGCCATCGGCTACCTCCCTTATCTGGACCGCTTCTACGCGCCCGCCGATGCCCGCGCCGCGTTTGTGGCCATTGCCGACCTCGCCTCGCGCAACGGCGCCCACATCATCGGCATTCCGCGCGACAACCTGCCGGTGCTGACTCAGCAGGACTCCACCGCCCCCCTCTGGAACGCCGACAGCCCGTGGACGGATGCCACCCAACTGCGCGCCATGCCCGGCGCCCGCAAAGCCATCCTCGCCTTCGGCGCAACGGCGTTTGTCGCCGCCGAAGCCGCCGACAAACTCGGCGCCGACGGAATGGCCGTGGACGCCTGGGTCATCAACGGCTTGCCGCTGGATGAAAACCGCCTCGAACAGTTGTTCACCCAGTACCCCGAAGGCATCGTCACCATCGAAGACGGCCTCATCGGAACGCCCGAAAAAGGCATCCGCGGCTTCGCCGGCTTAGTGCGCGGCGCGGCCTACGACCGGAAAATCCCCCTGATTCATCTGGGCATCACCGACCCGCGCATCGCCCCCTCCGAGGGCCACCTCGAACTATGGCAATACTTCGGGCTGGACGTCCCCACCGCCATCGCCGCAGTTAAAGCCCTGTAAACGCCATGAACTTGCGCGACGAAATCTTGAACTGGAAGGCGCAGCGAAACGCCGTCATCCTTGCGCACAACTATCAAATCCCGGACATTCAGGACATTGCCGACTTCACCGGCGATTCGCTGGAATTGGCGCGCAAGGCCACCGAAATTGACGCCGCCGCCATTGTGTTCTGCGGCGTCCATTTCATGGCCGAAACCGCCGCCATTCTGAACCCCGGCAAAACCGTGCTTGTCCCCGACCCCAAAGCCGGCTGCCCCATGGCCGACATGCTCACCGCCGACCAGTTGCGCAACTTCAAGGCCCAGCATCCCCGCGCCAAAGTGGTGTGCTACGTCAACTCCACCGCCGAAGTCAAAGCCGAGAGCGACTGCTGCTGCACCTCCGGCAACGCCGTCGAAATTGTCCGCCACTATCCCGATGACGAAGTCATCTTCGTCCCCGACGCGCATCTCGGCGCGGTCGTCGCGAAAAAATTGAACCGCGATTTAATCCTCTGGCCCGGCTACTGCCCCACCCACGCCCGCATCAGCCCGCAAGATTTGCTGGACCTGAAAAAAGCGCACCCCCAGGCCATCGCCATGGCCCACCCCGAATGCCCCCTGCGCGTGCTGCAAGTCGCCGATGAAATTCTTTCCACCGGCCAAATGTGTACATTCGCGCGGGAAAATCCCGCCCGCGAATTTATCGTCGTCACCGAGGAAGGCCTGCTCCACCGCCTGCGCAAGGAAAATCCCGCCAAGACGTTTTATCACATTTCGCCCTACGCCGTTTGCCCCAACATGAAGCAGAACACGCTCGAAAAACTGTATTTCTGCCTCCGCGATGGACAGCCGGTTGTCACGGTGGACCCGGCCACCGCCGCCCGCGCGCGCCGGGCAATCGAGCAAATGCTCGCTTGGTCCTGACCCGCGCCCCCCCTTCCGCGCCACACAACGTTTCTTTCGATTTTTTCTCCCGCCCTTGACATCTCCCCATTATGGGCATATGCTCATAACAGAAATCGGCGCTGTTTCAGCGCGAACAACCCATTCAACAAGGAGAACATCATGCCTAGAGGAGATAGAACAGGACCACAAGGCGCCGGCCCCATGACCGGACGAGGCGCGGGAACTTGCGCGGGAGCAGCCACCCCCGGATACGCCGGTGGCGGATACGGTCGCGGCGGTGGACGCGGCGGTTGCGGCCGTGGCGGCGGCAGCGGACGCGGCGGGCGCGGAGGCGGCGGCTGGGGGCGTTGCTTCTCCCGCGCCGGCTTCGGCCCGGTTGCCCCAACACCCGACCAAGAGCTGAACGCCCTAAAACAGCGGGCGGAACAACTGAAAGCGGATATGGAGTGCATCGAAGGCCGCATCCAGGAACTGGAAGCCAAGCCGGAATAATCTCCCCCTCCCGCGCGGCAATGCCGGACGTCGCCCCTGACGTCCGGCATTTGTCCTAAAACCATTGTCCTCGGACCGTTGCTTCTGCTTAAATCGCGGAATCAAACAAGCTGAACTCTCGCCATTCTCACGAGGACGCAACGGAACCATGAACGCCAATCAACTCCAAATCATCCGCGACTGGGTGCAAACATTCGCGGACGGATTTCGGGATGCTGCCGGTGAACTGCCCTGGGTGGTCGCGGAAAAACTCGTCCACATGCAGCGCGTGGCAACCAACATGCGCGAGTTGGCGCAAGACCTCGAATGGCCCGCCGAACAGATTCACCTCGCCGAAGCGCTCGGATGGCTGCACGACACCGGCCGCTTCATTCAATACCGCGACTTCGGGCATTTCCATGACCCCACATCCGCCAATCACGGTTTCCTTGGCGCGGATGCCATCGCGGCGGCCCCTTGGTTCGCGGAGCTGGAGGAAACCGTTCGCTACACGTTGGAAACGGGCGTCCGTTTTCATAACGCCAAAACCATTCCCCCCGACGTGCCAGCCGACCGGCTCCCGCAATTAAAACTGATTCGCGATGCCGACAAACTGGATATTTTCCGCGTTGTGGCCGAAGGGCTGGAACACGACGGCTTTCAAGACTTAATCAGCGCATGGCCCGGCCTCGCCGTGAACGACACCATCAACCCTGCCCTCTTGCAGGAAATTCAATCCCATCGCCAGGGCGACTATGCCCACGTCCGCTCTCTGGCGGATTTTCTCCTGCTGGTCATCTCGTGGATTTTCGCGCTGTATTACGAGCCGACCCGCCAGCGGGTCTATCGCGACGGCATGTTCGCCACCCTCGCGCGCTTTTTGCCTCAGAATCCGGCCACCCGCCCCATTCTGGATGAAGCCCGCCACCTGCTCACCCATTTCGACGAAGCCGCCAACGTCTCCCCCGCCGCCCCCTCCGAGCAGGACATCCCGTGCTGAATAATTTCCAGCTTTGCGAAACTCATCGCTGGCGCGTCAAACGCTATCGCACCTTGCGCTTTGTGCCGGGCCTGAATCTGCTGATCGGCCCGAATGGAACCGGCAAAAGCACCATCCTGCGCACAATCGCCAATTGTTCCAAATGCCAACGCAACGAAGACGGCCCCACCGACTATCTCTTTTTCGACACGGAACGCATGAACCCGCGAAGCGCCCATCACAGCATCCGCAATGAAACGGACATGAAACTGCACATTCGCGGTCAGTTTTCTTCACACGGCGAAATCCTGCAAGCCGCCTTCACCACCCTGCGCCTGACGCCCAATACCTGCCTGCTTCTGGATGAACCCGAGACCGCCCAGGATTTTGACCACATCCTCGCCCTTCGCAAAGCCATAGACCGGGCCGTGGCCCGGGGCATTCAGGTCATTCTCGCCACGCACGAAACACTCTTTTGGGAGCGAGCCCATATCATCGAATTGCGTCGGGGCTACTTCCGCCGAATCACCGAAGCATATTGCCGCCTGCGCTGTCTGAAAGATGCAACGGAGAGAACGCAATGAAACCCGCGCCGCTAAAATCCCGCGCGTTTATTTTCTTTTTCCGGCAAAATGCCCGCGCGCGGTGTATAGTCTCCACCGGCACAAACAGGATCCAACGATGACGCAACGACATATCATTCTGCGCGAACTGCGCGCCCACGCCCCTTTTACGGCAATCGGCTCGCTCGCCGGCATTTTTTTACTTCTTGGCCTGATAGCGCTCAAGACGCCGGAGAGCGTATCGCATCACCTGTTCATCGTGCTGCATCCGCTGCATGTGCTTCTCAGCGCGCAAGCCACCATCGCCACGTACCGCCGGGCGGGCGGAGCG
Organism: Verrucomicrobia bacterium UBA1418; assembly: GCA_002304915.1. Lineage (GTDB taxonomy): Bacteria > Verrucomicrobiota > Kiritimatiellia > CAIQIC01 > Lenti-01 > CAZNGD01. The sequence continues at coordinate 1,698 of DBPO01000005.1, read as the reverse complement.
GGCTTCTGGCGCATCTTCTGGATTGGCTACATCGGCGGCGTGGGCATCGGCACGCTCAGCGATTGCCTCATCCCATTTTTTGGCGAATGGATTCTGGGCCTTCCCAATCCCGGATTTCACTTCGGCTTCATCGAGCAATGGTGGCTGGTGAATCCGCTGGCGTTCATCGGCATTGCCCTCGGCGTATGGAGCGCCCGCACCCGCATCCCGCACGGTCTGCATGTTTGGATTAGCACCGGCGCGTCACTCTTTCACGTCGCCATGGCGATGGACGGCGGCATCCCCTCCATTCCCGTGCTGGCCGGTATCGCCCTTTTCCTGTTCCTGTCCGTGTGGATTCCCTGCTGCACCAGCGACATCGTATTCCCGCTGCTGTTCGCCCCCGACAAGAACGCCGCCGTCGGCTGCTGCCACCATCACCACTCGCACTAACGCAATCAATCAGTTGCGATCGGGATTCAACAGCGTCAGCCGGCGCACCCCGCGAATCTGGCGGAACGTCGCCCCCTGACTCACGCAGCTCAACGCCAGCGCCTCATCCGCCACCCGCGTGCCGCAAACGGCGGCGAACCCATATTCAAACAGAATCGGCGACATCGGCGTCGTGTCCCCCAGCAAAATCAAATAGGCATCCGGCCGGCACAACGGCAAAAGCCCGTCCAGCGTGTGATTCGTCAGGCTTGTGCCGGTAATCGCCACCACATCCGCCCGCGGCAAAAACTCGCCCGCCTTCTCCGCCGGCAAATCACCCACCCGCGGATTCTTCTCCAGCACCCAGCATTCGCGCGCCGCCTCCCGCACACGCGGCAAAAACGGGAAATGCCCCACAATCGCCACCGCGCGCCCGGCCCCCTTTTCCAAAATCAATTCAGCGGCGTTCACCTCCAGACACGCCCCCTCATCCACCTCCAACAGCGAATTAAGCGCCGCCATCCCCATCGCCGCCTCCAAAATACTCGACGACAACGCCAGCCGCGCCACCTCCCCCGCGGACCATTTCAGCAGCTCCCCCGGCGCTTTCACCATCGGCGGCGGCTGACGCAGCGCATCCCTCGGCAACGTCGCCGCCAAACCGCAATACCGCGAAACAACCGCCGTATGGAACACGCCCAAACGAATGTCACGAACGGGGCATTCCCCGTCCACCTTCGACAGCAAATGATTCAGTATGTTCACGTGCGCAACACCTCGCCCAATGCTCCATCCAGTCGCGGTTTTCTTCTTCCGAACCTATGACCGCCACCCCGCGCTGTCAACGCAGAACCTCGCGCCCGCCCGTTCAAATTGACAGCCCCGACATAAAGGGTATATGTTCGTTTCCATGCCAAGGCCCACCCAAACCCGAAAAATTGACTTCGTCCCCCACGTCACCCGCTTCAAGCCCTGCGGCGTTCCGCGCCTCGACCTGCAAGAAGTCGTCCTGACCCTCGACGAACTCGAATCCCTGCGCCTCGCCGACCTGAACGGCCTCTACCAAGAAGATGCCGCCCAGCAAATGGGCGTCTCCCGCTCCGTCTTCGCGCGCATCCTCACCGCCGCCCGAAAAAAAATCGCCGACGCCCTCATCCACGGCAAAAGCCTCCGCTTCGAAGGCGGCGCCGTGCGCCCCGGCCCCGGCCGCGCGCGCCTCGCCGGCGAATGCCCCCCCGGATGTCCCTGTGGCGGCGGCCGCGGCGGACGCCGCCGTCGCGGAGGAGG
>DBPO01000132.1 GCA_002304915.1 Verrucomicrobia bacterium UBA1418 | reverse complement strand
CCGCCTCACCCTCCCCCTCCGCCCCGCTATACGGGCATCACGGCAGATTGCCAATCCAACTATTCCGATTCGTCGCATTCCCCGCCTTGGAATATAGATAAAAGGTCTGCGGCGAAGACCGCTCATACTCATACTCCATCCCCCACGGATCCGCCATATTCGAAAGCGAATGCTTCGCATCACTCAAATTCTTCTTCAAAGCCGCCTTATCCGCCGGCACCTGCCCATACTGCGCGCGATAATCCGTAACAAAACTGGAAAGCTGATTAATCTCCGCCTCGGCCTTTTTCCGGGCCGCCGTCTTCTGCGCATTGCCCGCCAACCCCAATATCAGCGCCGCCAACAGCGCAATAATCACCACAACCGTCAACACTTCAACCAACGTAAAACCCGCCTTGCGTTTCTTTTTCATGGCCTCTCCTCTCAAGGAAAACACTAACAAACGATTGTCCTCAAATCAAATGTTTGACGCCCGCTTGGCGCGCTCTTTTTCGTACCACTCGATGGTGTTGCGCAACCCTTCCTCAAAGCCGGTTTTCGCCTTGAACCCGAAAAACTGCTCCGCGCGACTGGTGTCCAGCATCCGGCGGGGCTGGCCGTCCGGCTTGGTGTGGTCCCAAACAATTTTGCCCTCGTAACGCGTCAAGCGGGCAATCAGCGGAACCAATTCCTTGATTTTAATTTCAAAACCCGCGCCCAGATTGACCGGCTCCGCCCCATCGTACCGTTCCGTTGCCAGACAAATTCCCTCGGCGGCATCAGCGGCATAGAGAAATTCGCGCGAGGCCTCCCCGGTGCCCCAAACAACAATCTCCGCCGCGCCGCTGTCGCGCGCGTCCAGACACTTTTTAATCAGCGCGGGAATGACGTGCGACGACGCCGGGTTGAAGTTGTCGCGCGGCCCGTACAGATTCACCGGCAACAGGAAAATGGAATTAAAGCCGTATTCCTGACGGTACGCCTGAGACTGCACCAGCATCATTTTCTTGGCCAGCCCGTAGGGCGCGTTGGTTTCTTCGGGATAGCCATCCCAAAGGTTTTCCTCCTTGAAAGGCACCGGCGTAAATTTGGGATAAGCGCAAATGGTGCCGATGGCGACAAACTTTTCGATGTTGTGCAGACGGGCCTCCTCCAACAGAAACAGCCCCATCGCCATATTTTTGAAATAGAACTCGCCGGGATGCTCGCGATTCGCGCCAATACCGCCAACAACCGCCGCCAGATGAATGACCACATCGGGACGGAAATCGGCATACATGTGGCGCACGTTTTCGCGCTCGACCAAGTCGTAATCTTCCACGAGAGGCACAAAAATGTTGTTTGCGCCGCGCGCTTGGAGCGCCTCCGTGACAAAGCTCCCCAAAAAGCCCGCGCCGCCAGTTACCACAATTCGTTTGTCTTTCAGCTTCACACTGCGCCTCTTTTTCATATTCCTTTCGGACTGGCCGGGAACAAGGGTTCCCTGCCACTTGCCATTTATAGCGAGTTTTCGTGGCGTCGCGCAATGTGAAACCATTCACCCCCGTGGCGGCGGCCCCGGCCGCAAACGCCCCGCCCGCCGCAAAAGATTGATTCACCGCACGCGCATAGGTAAAGTGGCCTTGGAATCATGTTATGGGCGAGGGCCATTTAGCCATATCTGTTGAAAACTTGAAACGACGCTTCCCGGGCTGCGACGCGCTGGGCGGCGTTTCGTTTGCATTGCCGCGTGGCGCCATCGGCGCGCTGCTGGGTCCCAACGGCTCCGGCAAGACCACGTTGCTGCGCGTATTGGCCGGCGTCCTCGCGCCCACCTCCGGACACGCAATCGTAGCGGGGCAGGATGTCACCCAACAATCCCTCGAAGCCCGCCGCCGCATCGGCTACTTGTCAGAAACCGCGCCCCTCTACCTCGAAATGCGCGTGGGCGAATATCTGACCTTCCGCGGCGGTCTCTACGGCCTGAGCGGTTCCCATCTGGCCAAGCGCCTGCGCACCGTGCTGGAGCTGTGCCAGTTGGGAGACGTGCAACGGCGCGTCATCGGCCTGCTTTCCAGAGGCTTCCGGCAGCGGGTGGCGCTGGCCGCCTGCTTCTTGCACGAGCCGGATGTTCTGCTGCTGGATGAACCCACCGGAGCACTCGACCCCGCGCAAGCCCAAGCCTGCCGGAACATTTTACGCACCCGCTCGCCCTCGCAAACGGTCCTTTTTTCCACCCACTCCATCCGCGATGCCGAACAACTGGCACAGCATCTGCTGATTTTGAACGCGGGCCGCGTGGCCGCCTGGAGTTCACCGGCCGACCTGATTCAATCCATGCGCGCCGCGGACCCAGGCTCGCCCGTTGCCCATTCACCCCTCGAAGCCGCCTACCTGCAACTGACCGCCCCGCCCGTCATGGTGCGGGACCCGACAACATCCGGCCAGCCATCATGAAAATATTCTTCCATATCTGGTGGCGCGAAGTCAGCGCATATTTCCGAACCTCCATGGCCTATGTCACCGGATTCTTTTTCCTGGCCGTGGCCGGGTTCGGCTTCTGGAATGCCACCGCTCGCTGGGCGCAAGCGCCCTCGCCCGGCCATTTCGCCAACGGCTTGTTCGGCTCCGTCTGGTACTGGCTAGCCATGCTCGTCGTGACGCCCCTGCTGGCCATGCGCCTGTTTGCCGAAGAAAATCGCACGGGGACCTTGGAAACACTCCTCGCCGCGCCCGTGACGGAAACAACGATTGTCCTCGCCAAATTCGCCAGCGCGTTTTCGCTCTTCCTGCTGCTCTGGGCGCCCACCCTCGCCTATGGTTTTCTGTTGCGCCATTGCGGCGCGCAATACCCCGCCATGCCTTGGGGCTGGGTGGCCGCCGGATATTTCGGAACGGCCCTCGTGGGCGCGTTCTTCCTTGCCATCGCCTTGTTCTGCTCGCTGTGGACCCGCCACCAGATGGCCGCGGCAATGGCCGGCCTCGGCGCCCTGGGAATTCTGCTGGCCCTCGGCTTCATTCCTGTCCATGCGTCGGGAATCTGGTCATGTGTGGCGCAAGCCGCCGCGCCCACCCGCCACATGCAGGATTTCGCCGCGGGAATTGTGGATACCCGGCATCTGATTTGGTACGTCAGCGCAACGGCTCTGGTGTTGTTCATGACCATTCGAGTTCTGGAGGCGCGCCGCCTGCGCTGAGTTCACCATGCTGTCACGCCTGAAAATCATCCCAACGCCGGAGCGCCTGCGCCGACTCGCCGCGCGTGGCTTGATTGTTCTGCAAGTGCTGCTGGCCATCCTGATTTTCGGCATGCTGAATAATCTGGCCGGCCGCCACTACCAACGCTGGCACTGGGAACACCAATCGCGGCGGCAATTGTCGAACCAGACCCTGCGCATCCTCGATGCCATGCCCGGCCGCATTCGCATGACAGCGCTGATTCGCCCGTCCAATCCCGTTTTCCACCGCGTCTCCATCCTCTTGGAAGAATACGCCACGCAAGGCGACAAAGTCTCGGTTGAAATCATTCATCCAGACCGCGACATGGCCCGCGCCGAGGAATGCATTCGCCAATACGAACTTCCCGGCGGCGAATGCATCGTCATTGAAACCGGCGGACGCCATCGCGCCATCCCCGTGGCCGACCTCGTGGTCAGCGAACCGATGCCGGAGCATCCGAACGACGTGCGGCAACTGTTTCGCGGCGAACAACTCCTTTCCGGCGCCCTGCAAGCGTTCAGTCAAAGCACCTGGCCCGCCGTATATTTCACGCAAGGCCACGGCGAGCATTCGCCGGAAGATTTCGACCGCCACCGGGGCTACTCCCACATCGCCGCCCGCCTGCGCGATGCCAACCTCGAAGTCGCCTCCCTCGCGCTGGGCGAAACACGCGCCATCCCGAACAACTGCGCCCTTTTAATCCTCGCCGGCCCGACCCGCGAATTCCTCCCGTTTGAAATCGCCCTGATTCGCGACTACCTGAATCACAAAGGGCGCGTGCTGGCTCTGCTGGATGCGCGCATCCGCACCGGACTCGAGCCCCTCTTCCGCGATTGGGGCGTGGACTTGACCGACGACATCATCGTGGACGACGCCCTGACATTGAGCGGCCGCGACTTGTATATCACCGACTATTCCGACCACCCCATCACGGCCCCGCTGCAAGGCTTGGCCAGCGTATTTTATCTGCCCCGCTCCATTCGCCCGCGCCAATTTTATGCCGGCGGCGACAAGCCCGTCATCACCCCCCTGTTCACCAGCACCCCCAACGGCTGGGCGGAGTCCACCCCCGACGACCCCGCCCCCGCCTTTGACCCCCAAGCCGATTTGCCCGGCCCCGTGCCGCTGGCCGTCGCCATCGAGCGCGGGCCCATCCCCGGCGTCCACTCGCAAATCCGCCCCACCCGCCTGGTGGTTGTCGGCGACTCCGACTTCGCCGCCAACGGCAGCTTGGCCGGCGCCAACTCCGATTTCTTCCTGAACGCGGTTCATTGGCTGCTGGAGCGTGAAGACCTGCTGTCACTGCCCGCCCAGCCGATGACGGATTTCCAAATCGTCGTGAACGCCCGCCAGTTGCGCTGTTGCTTTGGCCTCATCGTCGTTTTATGGCCGGCGCTGGCGGCAGCATGCGGCCTCATCGCCGGCTGGCGGAGGAGAACCTAGCCATGAACCTCCGACTGACGGGCATCCTGGCCTTAATCGCCGCCCTCCTCGGCATCCTGATTGTCTTTTGGGACCGCGACGAAGACTCCACCCGCGCCCGCCTGGAACAAGCGCGCCGGGCATTTCGCTTCGACCCCGCCCGCGTGGACGGCCTGCTCATCGAGTCGGGCGACCTGAGCATCGAATGCCGGCTCGATGAACAGCAATGGCGGCTGGTTCGCCCAATCACCGCGCGCGCCGATTCCGTCGCCATCACGCGCCTGTTGGGAGCCTTGCAGGAACTGCCGCGCGGCGACATCCTCTTCCCCGCCCGCCGCACGGAAAATCCTTACGCCCCCTACGGCCTGGATGACCCGCGCGCCACCATCGCCGTCATCTCCGGGCAAACCACCAACCGCATGTTCATCGGCCGCCGCACCCCGCTGGGCGATGGCCTCTACGTCCGCCAATCGGACCACACCGGCCTCGCGCGCCTGCAAACCTCGCTCCTCGATTTGCTCCCCACCGGCCCCGACGTGTTGCGCGACCGCACCCTCCTCATCGGCTCCGCCGCCGGCATTGACCGTCTGGAAATCCGCAGCGGCGCCGGCTACCTCCAACTGGCCCGCCAAGGCAACGGCGCATGGCGCATCTACCAGCCCTTCACCGCCCGCGCCGACGCCGCCAGCGTCAACCAGCTCATCGCCCAGCTCATGGCATGCACCGTTGTCCAATTCGTTCAGGACGGCGTGGCCGATTTAACCCCCTACGGCCTGGACAGCCGCCAAAATGCCATCACCGTCGCGGTGAATCTCGATTCCGGCGCCGGCCTGCAAATGCTGTCCCTGGGCGACCCCCTCCCCAACGCCCCCGAACGTTGCTACGCCCGCCTGCAAGCGGAAAACTCGGTCTATGCCGTCCCCATCGCCCTCCGCCAGGCCCTGCAAGTCAAACCCGACGACTTGCGCGACCGCCGCCTGCCCCCCATTTCCCCGGAGGACATCCAACGCATCCAAATCGAAGACAACGGCAACCGCCTCGAATGGCTCCACGACTCCTCCCTCGGCTGGCAACTCACCGCCCCCCTGCAAGCGCCGGCCAACCCGGAAGCCGTCCAGCAAATCCTGCGCCAATGGACGGATGTCCGCCTGACGGCCTTCATCCCGCCCTCCTCCCCAACCACAAACTCGGCCAAGCCGCGAACCATCCGCTTGTTCAGCCGCAATGAAAGCGCGCCCCTAACCATTCAAATCAGCGCCCCCACCCCGCCCACCAATGCCATGTGGGTAGCCATTGAAGGCGACCTATATCCGGCCCTCGCCGCCCCCACCGATTTATTAACCATGCCCCTGAACCCCCTGGCATTCCGCTCCCGCGACGTCCTCTCCATCCCCGCCGCCGACATCGTGAGCATGAAGTTGACAACCAACGGCACAACCATCCACACCCAACGCGACCCCGCCACCGGCCAATGGATTCCCGACGCCCCCTGGCTGCCCGCGGTGCTGGCCATGTTTAACCCCCTGCAAGCCGAAGAATGGCTGGAAAACACCTCGCCGCAAGCAAACGCCGCATGGAACCAACCTTGGCTGACCGTGGAATTGGGCCTGCGCGAACAAAGCGGCCTGTCCATCTCCCTGCTCGTCGCCGCCCCCCCCCCCCCNNCCGATGCCGCCAGCGCGCCGCAACCGGCCATGATTCGCGGCCGCGATCTGCTCTTCACCCTTTCACCGGCCACACTGGAAACCCTCATGCTCCCCTTCACACCCGAATGAAAACCATCCGCATCCATCTGGACGCCCACGCCCACATCTATCCCTTCTACGACATGGAACGCCTCCTGCTGGCCGCCCTCGACCACATGCCCCGCACCGCCCCGACCGACCTGCGCGCCATCGCCCTCGCCGAGCGCCACGACTGCCACGTCTTCCAGGCGCTGGCCCAGGACGAACTGCGCCTGCCCCCCGCCCGCTGGAAAATGGTCGCCTGGGACCCCGATGGCGGCATCAAAGTGCGCCACCTGCCCGACCACCGCGACCTCTGGATGCTCGCCGGACGCCAAATCGTCACCGCCGAAAAAATTGAAATCAGCGCCCTGTTCACCGACGACGAAATCCCCGACGGCCGACCCGCGCGCGACATCCTTCGCCAGATTCTCGCCACCGGCGGCCTCCCCGCCCTGAACTGGGCGCCCGGCAAATGGCTCGGCAAACGCGGCCGCCTAATCGCCGCACTCGCGCGCGAAACTCCCCCCAGCGACTTGCTCCTCGTGGACACATCCCTCCGCTTCGCCGGCTGGCCGGAACCCGCGCTCTATCGCACCGCCCGCCGCCAGAGACGCACCCTGCTGGCCGGCTCCGACCCCCTCCCCGTCCCCGGCGAAGAAAAAATCGCCGGCTCCTACTACACCACCTTTTCAATCCCGTTCCTCGCCGACCCCTCACGCATCGTCGCCCCGCTCAAAGCCGCCTTCCAATCCGGCAAACTATCCGTCGCCCTCAACGGACAACGCGGCTCGCCTCCCGAAATTCTCCAACGACTCCGCCGCAATTCCCAAGCCAAGGCCCAATCATGAGCACCCCCGCGCCCCGCGTTCTATTGATTTCCCCCCAGCCCTTCTTCCAATGGCGCGGCTCGCCCCTGCGCGTTCAATTCAACGCCCAGGCCCTGAGCGAGCTGGGCTTCGCCGTGGACCTGCTCGTCATGCCCGTCGGCGAAGACAAAGCCATCCCCGGCGTCACCCTCCACCGCGCCCGCAACATTCTAGGCGTCCGCAATCTGGCCATCGGCCCCTCGCTCCCCAAAGCCATTCTCGACCTCGCCCTTTTCGCCAAAGCCGCCGCTCTGGCCCGCGCCAACCGCTACGCCGTCATCCACGCCATCGAAGATGCCGGCCCCATCGGCGTCTGCCTCGCGCGCCGCCACCGAACACGCCTGATTTTCGAAAAACACTCCGACCCCGCCTCCTACAAAAAAGGTTTCCTCCGCAATCTCATCATGGCCGCCTATGCCCGCGTGGAAGCCTTCACCATTCGCCGCGCCGACGCCATCATCGGCACCGGCCCCGCCCTCGTTGCCCAGGCCAAGCGCATCGCCCCCGACACACCCGCGCATCACATCTTCGACATCCCCTCATCGCTCGTCGAACCCGACCCCGCGCACACCGCCGCCGCCCGCGAACAAATGAACCTGCCGCCCGATTCAATCGTCGCCCTCTACGTCGGCTCCTTTGCCGTTTATCAAGGCATGGACCTGCTCTTCGCGGCCCTCCCCATCGCCCTGCGCCAGAATCCGCGCCTCCACGCCGTCATCATCGGCGGCACACCCGGTGAAATTGCGACATACAACGCCCGCTTCGCCGCCTTGGGCCTCCAAAACCGCATCCTCTTCCCCGGAAAAATCCATCCCGACAAATTGCCCCACACACTCGCCGCGGCGGACATCCTCCTCTCGCCGCGAATCGCCGGCGACAACACCCCGCTCAAACTCCTCGACTACCTGAAAGCAGGCCGCCCCATCGTCGCCTGCGAAAATCCCGCCAACCGCCTCATCCTCGACGAAAATCAAGCGCGCCTGGTCGCCCCCCGCCCCGAAGCCTTCGCCGCCGGCATACTCGAACTGGCCGCCGACGCCCCCCTGCGCGAACAACTCGGCAAAAACGGCCGCCAACTCTACAAACAAACCTACAACTACACCCAATACAAAGCGCGCCTCGCCGCCGTCTATCAAAGCATCACGGACTCCCCATGAAAGGAAAAACATCCCTCATGACTTCTCTGCAATTCCCCACGTGGTTCATCTGGGCCTTGTTGTCCGCCTTCTTCGCCGCCGGCACCGCCATCTTCGCCAAAATCGGCATTCAAAATGTGGACTCCGACCTCGCCACCCTCGTGCGCACCTTCATCATCTTCTTTGTCTTAACCGCCTACATCGCCGCCATGGGCAAATGGAGCAACCCCTTTCTCCTCCCCCGCAAAACCTGGCTCTTCCTGACCCTCTCCGCCCTCGCCACGGGCGCATCCTGGGTCTGCTACTTCCGCGCCCTCCAAATCGGCGACGCCTCCAAAGTCGCCCCGGTGGACAAAGCCAGCGTGATTCTCGTCGCCCTCTTCGCGTTCATATTTCTGGGCGAACGCCCCAGCCTGCGCGAATGGAGCGGCATCGTCTGCGTCGCCACAGGCATCATCATTCTGGCCATCAAAAAATAATGGCCTCCACGCGCCCCGCGCACACCCCGCACACCCCGCGCACCACGCGCCCCGCGTTTATTCGCGGAAAATAATCGCCTCAAAAACCGTGAACTTCGCCTCCGGCAATTTCCACGCATCCGCCGGCAGCCCCGCCTTGCGCGCCAGATAACTGAGCGTCGTCGCCAAATCCCACCCCTGCTCCGTCGCCACCTGCGGCAAAAAGACAGCCGACCGAAACCCCACCTGCAGCACCATGCCGTGCTTGCCGATGACAATATCATGGTACGACGCCACCGGCGCCGGTGGCGTCAGCGCGCTGATTTCAATACTCACGTCCGCCAATTCCTTGGCCCGCAAAGGCGGGAAACGCGGGTCGTGGAAAGCGGCGTTCAGCGCGTTGGCCATCACCACTTTCCCCAGCGGATTGCGCGGAAATATCTCGCCAATGCACCCGCGTAAATCACCGTCTTTGTTAAGCGTCACAAATCCGCCCATCACCCGTTGCATGGCCGGCGTCAGCTCCACCCCCGTATCTTCGGGCTTGCTCGGCGGCTTCCCATCCAAAGCCATCTCAATGGACTTTCGCGCCAGCGCCAGCAGCGCCTTCTGGTCCGCCTCCGGAATCACGTCTTCCTCTCCCTGCGAAGTTTCCGCCTCCTCCTTCTCCCCCTTCTCCGTCGCACCATCCGCCCAGTAAAAGCCCAGGCTGGCATAGCTCACCGAATTTTTGAAATCGCCCGAAATGTTGCCGGATGTGTCATACGACAACTCGCGCGCCGTAAAATCCTCCGGCAGCATCCGCAGCAGCACACCGATGCTGTCCTGCCCGCAAATCGTCGCCCCGGTCTCCGCGCAATAGGCATGAAAACCATCCACGTCGCCGCCCAAAATTTTCGCGATGGCCCCGCCATCCAGCGCGCGCAAACGATCCGCCACATCCTTGCGAAACGGCACATAGCCAAAGTTCGGCCCGTAATGCGTAAAGTCCGAGCTGAACACAAACCCGGTGGCCCCGTCGCACAGCTCCTTCAGCGCGCGCGCAATTCCCTCGCGGCTCTCCGGGTTCAGTTGCCCCAGCGTAATCGGCGCCAGCCGCCACTCGCGCCCCGCCAGCGCCGCCTGCAGCAGCGGCACAATCAACTCCACGCTATTCTCCCCCCGCCGCGTCGCCGGCAAATCCGTGAACAACGCATTCTTCCCCAGCGCCGCAAGAGCCTCCGTATCCAGCTCCGTTTCACCCAGCGGCGAACGAAAACACGTCTCCCGCAGCGGAATGCTGGCTTGATTGGCAAAAGCAATCCGATGCGAAAAACCAACCACCACCACCCGGCGCAGATTCTTCCGCGCGGCCAGCGCCTTCACGCCATGCGCCGCGCACAATCCGGAATACGCATAACCCGCGTGCGGCACCACCACGGCAACAATGCTTTCATCCGCGTCAATTTGCGCATGCTCCAGATACCCCTCCAACTCCGCCTTCAACCGAACCGGATTGGCGTCATACCACGAACCCGCCAACGTGGACTCTACGCAGTTCTTCGTCATGACCGACTCTCCTTCCTGAGCAATGATTCCCGTAACACCCGCGGCCATCCCCAAAACGGCCAACACGCAAATGATTTTACTCATCCTATTCATTCCGCAATGCCTCCGCCGGCGGCATGCGCGCCGCAATGCCAGCCGGGCCTATCGAACAGAATAGCCCCAAAACCACGGCCAAGGCAAGCGGAAGCAGCCGCGCGAACGCCCCGAAATAAAACGGCAGCGGAAAATACGCCCCAACCCCGCGCAACATCCCTTCCGCCAGCGCCATCCCGCACAACGCCGCCGCAACCGTCAAAACCAGCGCCTCCGCCACAAACAAAGCGGCAATATCCCGGCGACGCGCCCCCAGCGCCCGGCGCAGCCCGATTTCCGGCACACGCTCCCGCACCCCGCTCAACAGCATCCCCGCCAGCATCGCCGCCCCCAGCAACAAACTGAAAGCCCCGCCCGTCCCCGCCGTCCAGGCAATCACCCGCTGCCAGTGACGAATCCCCCGCAACAGCGACGCCGCGGAAATCCACTCCCCCTCCCCCCCC
>DBPO01000077.1 GCA_002304915.1 Verrucomicrobia bacterium UBA1418 | reverse complement strand
CACCAGTCGCTAAGGATCAGGGTTCACTTCGTTTGCGTTTCTTTTACGCCCCTTGCACCTTCTGCCTTAAATGGCTGTTCTGTAGCTGCGCTCGCCGAGCGCAGAGGCTGTTCGGCTTTTGGCTGCTCAGCGAGGAGGGGGCCGCCGGACCCGTCGGGCTGTTCCGGCTTTCAGCGTGGAACCGGCGGCTCCCCGCCGCCGAACCTGTCGCCTCCCTACGCCCCGTTTAGTCACCAATCGCCTCATCGCCCCCCCGCACGAAATAAGGATTGACCCCGCCCCCCGCCCAAACCTACCCTGCTCCCAGTCGCCCGCCCCTGCGGACCGCGCAGAGATAATTGGAGGTTTGGCAGATAAGCTGTTGGCAAAATGAACATCAATATCAAACAACTTCCGATGGACCATGCTTGACACACTGAGTAATAACGACATCCTCGACGCACTGGCCGAAACGATAGACTGTCTTGGGGTGAAAGAGGAAATGCCATGCCATGACCTCGTCTCGCTCCTTCATGAAGGGGATGCGGAAGGTTGCGTTCAACATCTGGCCTCAAGGCTCGGTCTGCCCATACGAATCCATTTGTCTTTTGTGCCAGCAGGCTTCCGCCCGGACAATGCCGGCGGATTCCGCTCCAGCTCGCTAGTGCGCACCGATTGGAGCGGACGCGGACGTGAAGGCATCACGGCCCAAGTCTCAATTCCAGAAAGGCTTCCGCTTTTCGGCTCGTCAAGCCTGCAGGGCTATCCAATTCATGTTCGCGTTAGCGAAAACTGTCTCGCCTCTCCCCACACCTTTATCGCACTCATGGCCCATGAGCTCTCCCATGTTCTACTTGCCTGTCTCTGGTCACCCCACAAAGACAGTGAACTCCACACGGATCTTGTTCCCATCATCCTCGGCTTTCGCGAAACCATCCGGCAAGGGCGGAAGACGTTTGAGCGCGACATCATAGGCAATACCATGACCACACGCACGACCACATATGGGTATCTGACTGATGAGCACTTTGAGCTTGCATGCACTCATGTGGACAAGATTCTTGCGGATCACAGGCGTGAGAGGGAAAGGCTGCTTGATCTGGTCACACGCGCGAGACGGGAAGCGGAGAAGGCCCGATGGTGCTTGTTGACGTTCCGCGACTACTTCAAGTACCTCGACGACCATCCGCCACGGCGCATGAAGGCAAAGCACGCTCAGCGCGTCGTCTACCTGCACTCGCATGATGAAAGCGTCGCTTGGGAATCCTCTATCACAGCGCTCGGTCAGGCGGCGCAGAGCACGGCGGCTTTTGCGGAACCACTCAAGCACTACACAAAGGCCGTTGTCGAAAGCATGGTTGTGGAGCACAAGGCACTGGTGGCGTGCTTGGATGAGGCCTCGCACGCGCGACGACTGATTGAGAAAGACACAAGAATTCTAAGAAAGCATGTGGGATTGTTGCATAGACTCAAGCGATGCCTTGCTGGGCGACACACAAAAAGCAACCAGCCGACAGATGGGGCCTAGGCCTCATCCGTCCAACGCGCGTCGAGGCTGGAGGCTGACGCGCCTCAATAAGTGAACATGAAGAAAACCTTGTCCGTACTGAAATGGCTTCTGATTGTCTGGGGAGGTGTCTGCGCAATCGGCGCACTCGTGCTGGGCAGCCTGCTCGCCTACTCACTCGGCCCCGGCAACAGAGCCACCATTGATTCTGCACACAAGCGTGACGTGCGATTCGTCTTAAACTGGTGCCGACTGGGAGACAACCGGATTGCGGAAGTCGTCCACAGTTATGAATCCGCACGTTCGCTCACGGGCGATCATCTGGATGCCTACGCCATCAGAGTCACCCATGTTGACCCCTCCGAGCTAACGAAAGACAATTTCGGTTATGGGTGGTCTCGCTGTGACCAAACGGAAGGCATTCTTAAAGACGCAGTTGATTTTGCCTGTGGATGGCTACACAAGGACGCCCTCGCATGGTTTCCAAGGGCAGATGAATTGCGGTCTTCGGAGATGTATGTCTACCCATGGAGCATATACTGCCGCGGCACACGTCCAACAGCGGTAAAGTTGATATTTGTGCGCCCCAAGGACCATATGGTGTTCTATATGAGCACAAAAGTTTGAACAAGATGCGCAACGACATGGCGTTCTGTCCCACGAGCAACGAAGCGAAGCCTCCCGCCCCGCCTGAGGTTCGGCGCTGGTGGGCGGTTGACAAGGCAAGGGCGATGTATTACATTGTCTTGCAGGAGGCTGGAAATGACAACAATTACGATTCGCTTGCCGGATGCGCTCAAGTCCGAACTGGACGTGCTCAGTCGCCAAGAAAAACGCAACGTCAGCGATATCGTCCGGGAATCCCTGCGCCGCTACATCGCGGTTGAGCGCTTCCGGGGCGTGCGCAAAAAAATTCTTCCTTTTGCCGAGGCTCAAGGCCTGTTGACCGATGAGGATATTTTCAAGGCCCTGCAATGAGGGTCGTTATTGACGCCAACGTGGCCATCGCGGCCGCCGCGACCCGCGGACTTTGCGAAGCCATCATGGAACTTTGCATCGAACAACATCAAATCATCCTGTGCCGCGGTATCCTGAATGAAATCAAAGATAAACTGCGGCATAAGTTGCGTGTTCCCCGACCGATTGTCGCCGAGTATATCAAATTACTGGAGAGCAACGCACAGATTCTAAAGCCCGAAACGCTCCCTTCGACGGCCTGTCGTGATCCGAACGACTTAATGGTTTTAGGCGTGGCCATCAGCGGCCATGCGGACGCCATCATCACCGGCGATAAAGACTTGCTCACCCTTAAAACCTTCCAAGGCGTCAAAATCGTAACACCCCGTGCCTTTTGGGAAAACAATCGGAAACAAGAATGAGCATTCGACCGGCGCAACAAACATTCGGCGCCCAAGCGCTGTCCAGAGTACGCGCCGACGCTCGCCAAGAGAAAAATAAAACGCGCGCCCCCTTGACACGTATATGCGCCAGATATACATTGTGCGTATGAATCAGGTGTATCCCGAATTTGACGGTTTTGACTGGGACGAGGGCAATAAAGACAAGAATCTCAAACACGGCGTAGAAAATTGGGAGTGTGAACAGTTGTTCTTTAATCAACCGCTGCTCGTTTTGGAGGACGCCAAACATTCGTTCGTTGAGGAGAGATTTGCGGCCCTTGGAAAGACCGATACAGGGCGATTATTGGTTATTATTTATACCGTTCGGGGGACGAAACTCCGGGTGATATCGGCACGGGATATGAGCAAAAAGGAAAGGTCGTTTTATGAAAACAAAACCCAAAAAGATTAAGCAATCGTTTAAGAGCGAAGATGAAGAGCGTGCGTTCTGGGCCCATCATTCCCCTATCGATGTTTTTGACGCATCAAAAGCCAGACAGGCATCCTTCCCCAATCTGAAGCCGTCGCTTCAATCCATTTCCATCCGCCTGCCGAAACCCATGCTGGATGAGCTAAAAATTTTAGCCAACCGGCGGGATGTGGCTTATCAGCATCTCGCCAAGATATACCTCTCATGGGGCATACAAGCCGACCGTAACGCGCTCCATATACAGGCGAATCATACCTTGCAACCCCACGCGCCGTAAGCGGCGCGAGGTTGAATGCTGACGCACAATAATTTTCCGCTAATCCAATTTGGATGCCCAAAATCTTCGCGGGACAATCAGCCATATTATTTGCCATATTTATGTATTGCTATCAGGCGGCGTCTGGAGTAGGGTTCTGGCATGACGAGATTCGAGTGGGACGACGCCAAAGACCGGATGAACGCGCAAAAACATGGCGTTCGGTTTCACTTGGCAAGGTATGCGTTTGCGGATCCGAAACGTGTAATCGCCGAGGATGCCTCTCACAGCTCTGATGAGTCTCGGTATTTCTGTATCGGACGAGTCGGAGGCGGAATACTGACGGTGCGCTTTACATATCGCGGAGATGCCATACGGATTATTGGAGCCGGATACTGGCGGAAAGGAAAACAAGTTTATGAAAGACAAAATTCGATACACGGATGAGCCGCTGGGCGACTTAAGAGTGGTGAAAGACTTTCTTCCTCCACCCCATGAGCTGGTATTCGAAGAAGAAACGGTAAAGGTGACGATCAGCTTGAGTCGTTCGAGCGTGGATTATTTTAAACAAGAGGCCCGACGGCACCGTACGGCATACCAAAAGATGATTCGGCGTTTATTGGATACCTATGTCGAGCATTACGACGGTAAAACTCCCACAAGGCGTTCCACCTCCACGCGCCGTAAGCGGCGCGAGGTTGAACGTTGAGAATCGGTGAAATGTCAGCTTCTTCACAAATTCGGGTAGATGTTCTCATTGTGGGCGCGGGGCCGGCGGGGTTGGCTTGCGCAATCCATCTGCAACGGCTGGCGCAGGGGCGTCGGCGAATCGTGGTATTGGAGAAATCGGCGCAAATCGGAGGCCATTTGCTCTCCGGCGCCGTCATTCGCCCCGACTCGCTCGCGCAACTGCTGACTCCGAACGAATTGCAACGCATCCCGTTGGGACCGCCGGTCACCCGCGATACGTTTCATGCGCTGGGGCCGGGGGGAGCGTTGCGGCTTCCCTTCGTGCCGCCCAAAATGCGTATGCGCGGCATGCGGCTGGCGTCTTTCTCGCAAATCGGCTCCGCGCTGGCGGACGTGGCATCCCAACTGGGCGTGGAAATCCTGACCAGCCAAACCGCGGACTCCCTGATTTGGGAACAGGACCGCGTGGCGGGCGTGAACACCCAAGGCGACCAAATTCTAGCCTCCACAACCGTCTTGGCCGAAGGCGCGGGCGGGCTGTTGGCCCGTGAACTGCTGGAGCGTCATCCCGACCTGCGCGGCCCCAATCCGCCCAGCCATTCGCTCGGCTTGAAGGAAATCATTGAAATCCCCTCCAACCCGCAAGCCGTGGGAACCGTCGCTCACACATTCGGCTTTCCGCTGGGTCTGGACATCTACGGCGGCGGCTTCCTGTATCACTTCGATGAAACCCATGTTGCCCTCGGCCTGGCTCTGGCCTTGGATTATCGCGACCCCGCCGCCAGCGCCCACGAATTATTCCGCCAATGGAAGCGCCATCCCTTCGTGCAGAAACATATTGCGGGCGGCGAAACCGTCGCCTACGGCGCCAAGTTGGTGTCAGAGGGCGGGTGGTATTCCCTGCCCCAATTCTCCGCGCCCGGCGCGCTGCTGATTGGCGATGCCGCCGGACTGGTGGACACCATGGAACTCAAAGGATTTCATCTGGCCATCGAATCCGGCATCGCCGCCGCCCGAGCCATTCGCCGTGGCGACGGTGTCATCTCGCGGGCCGACATCCCCTCGCTGGAAGGCTTGCGCCGCACGCGCAATTACCGCGCCGCCTTTCGCTGGGGCCTGCCGGCGGGCATCGCCGCCGCCGGCCTCAACTGGCTGACGGGCGGCATGCTCCCCGCTGGCCGCTGGACGCCGCGAGAGGAGCGCTCGTCGCTGCGTCCCGGCAAGCGCCCCGCCGCGTTGCGTGGCGAGCCGGACAACGGCCCGCTTGACTTGGGCGTGGAATCCGCGCTCTTTCGTGCGCACTTGCAAATCCCGAATGGCGCGGAACACATCACCCTGCGCGATGCGGATATTTGCCGCGACTGCCTGCACCGCTATCACGCGCCCTGCACGCGCTTTTGTCCGGCCAGCGTGTATGCTGCCGACCCGCAGGCCGCAACCGCCATCCAGATTCGCGCCGAAAACTGCCTGCAATGCCGCTGCTGCACCTTGAAATGCCCCTATGACAACATTGTCTGGCGCACGCCCCGGCACGGAGCCGGCCCCAATTACGCAAACATGTAGCCGCCGGATTGCATCCTTGCTTTTGAGCGCGTGTTTCGGCTAGGTTCAACCTCATTCCATAGGGACTGCAAAGGAGTTCAAGCATGAAGATTTTAGTCACGGGCGGCACGGGTTTCACCGGAAAGGCACTGGTTCGGCGTTTGTTGGACGACGGCCATCAGGTGGTTGCGTTGGACTACAAGGAAGGCCTCAAAACCGAAGAATTGCGCCAGTGGGGCGCGGAAGTGGTGATTGGCACCGTCACCGACCGCGAGTGCGTCAAGCGTTGCATGCAGGGCGTGGAAATCGTCCAGCACCTGGCCGCCGCCTTCCGCGAACTGAATGTTCCCGAAAGCCACTATGACCACGTCAACGTGGACGGCACGCGCATCTGCCTCGAAGAAGCCCACGCCGCCGGCGTCAAAAAGTTCATCTATTGTTCCACCTGCGGCATCCACGGCAACGTCAAGGACCCGCCCACGGACGAAGACCACAACATCGCGCCCGCGGACTACTACCAAAGCACCAAATACAAGGCGGAGCCGGTCTGCCTGGACTTCATGAAGCAAACCGGCATGCCCGTGACCATTCTGCGCCCTTCCGCCATCTATGGCCCGGGCGACCCGGAGCGCTTTCAAATGATTTTTCGGCGCGTCGCCCGCGGGCGCTTCCCCATGTTCGGCAGCGGCAAGACGCTCTATCACCCGGTTTACATTGACAACTTGGTGGACGCCTTTGTGCTGGCCATGGACCTCAACAAGGGCAACGGCGAGGCGTATCTCATCGCCGACGAAGAATATGTCTCCATCAAAGACCTCGTGCAGCGAATCGGCCGCGCGCTCGACGTGGACGTGAAAATCAAGCACTACCCCATCTGGCCCGTCATCATCGCCGGCCACGTGTGCGAAAAAGTCTGCACACCGCTTCGCATCACGCCGCCGATTTTCCCCCGGCGGGTGGACTGGTACCGGCAAAATCGCGCATTCAACATCAACAAGGCCAAGCGCGACCTCGGCTACGACCCGAAAGTCGGGCTGGACGAAGGCCTGCGCCGCACCGGCGAATGGTACCGCCAAGAAAAACTGATTTAACCGGCGGCGGCCCTCACCCCCATTGGCGGCGAAACCCTCCTTGAAATCATCCACCCCTTCACGCATACTGCGCGCATGACAAACCGCTCCAGCCTTTCGGTCGTAGTTCCCGTATTCAACGAAGAACCCAACGTCGCGGCGTTGGCCCAAAAATTGCACGACGCCCTCTCCGCCAGCGGGCGCGACTATGAAATCATTCTGGTGGATGACGGCTCCCACGACGAAACGTGGGAGCGCCTTCAGGAGGCGGCGCGAAAGCATCCGCGCTTTCATCTCATCCGCTTCCGCCGCAACTTCGGCCAAACGGCGGCAATGTCCGCCGGCATTGACGCAGCCCAAAAGGAC
This sequence comes from Verrucomicrobia bacterium UBA1418, assembly GCA_002304915.1. Lineage (GTDB taxonomy): Bacteria > Verrucomicrobiota > Kiritimatiellia > CAIQIC01 > Lenti-01 > CAZNGD01. The sequence continues at coordinate 4,696 of DBPO01000077.1, read as the reverse complement.
GTCATCGTCACACTGGACGCCGATTTGCAAAACGACCCGGCGGACATCCCCCTGCTGCTCGAAGAAATGGAAAAGAATGGCTCGGCGGTGGTTTCCGGCTGGCGCAAGGACCGCAAAGACCCCTGGATTAACCGGCGGCTGCCCTCCATGATTGCCAACGGGCTGATTTCCCGCATCACGGGGGTCCGCTTGCACGACTACGGCTGCACGCTCAAAGCCTACCGGCGCGACGTCTTGCAAGGCGTGCGCCTCTACGGCGAAATGCACCGCTTCATCCCCGCGCTATGCTCCTGGGTCGGCGGCGACATCAGCGAAATCGTTGTCAGCCATCATCCCCGGCGCGCCGGCAAATCAAAATATGGAATCGGACGCACCTTCCGCGTCATTCTCGATTTGTTCACGGTGAAATTCCTTCTCCGCTTCACGGGCGGCCCCATGCAACTGTTCGGCAAAATCGCCTTCTGGTTTGGCGGCGCGGCGGCCTTCATGCTGGTGGCGGTCGTGGCGAACCGGCTCTTTGGCCCGCATGGCGCGGAACACATCTATCTCATCAAGCGGCCGTTCTGGGTCATCACCCCCTTCATGCTGTTGGCCTTCTGCATGCAGTTCCTGTCCATGGGCCTGCTGGCCGAACTGCAAATCCGCACCTACCACGAATCGCAGAACAAACCCACCTACACCATCCGCGAAACCTTTCAATCGCCGGGCGGCTAATGCCCCCCATCGTCCACGCTCGCTGGGTGGCCCTCATCCTGGGGTCATGGGCGCTCCTGTTCGTGGCCGGCGTCGGCGCATTCATTCACCTGCTGAGCCAGCGCGCGTCCGCCCGGTCCTCGTGGCAGCAGATGCTGGCGCAACGCGCCGCCGCCAGCCCCTGGCGCGGACGCGACCTGCTGCCGCTGGCGCTCCTCATCGGCGCCGCGCAAATATTGCGCCGCTGGCTCGCGCCGCCGACACTCACATGGGATTTGCTCGCCTTTCACGGCATCGCCTTCATCGCCATCATCGGACTCGCCGCCCTGAAGCCCGCGCCGATGGGCCAGCCGGAGCAGCGGCGGGACATCATCCCGCAAACCGTAATTCGGTGGCTGGGCATCCTGCCGCTGATTTGGCTCGGCTCGTTCATTTGGCAGGTGACGCTGCGCGGCATAGGCCGCCCGCCCGATTTACAAATGGCCGTCCAACTGGCTCTCGCCATCCGCGACCCGTGGACGCTGGCGGGCTTCATCATGTTCTCCGTCACCATCGTTCCATTTGTGGAAGAAATCATTTTCCGGGGCATCCTCCTGTCGGCGCTGGTGCGCCGCACGAGCGCTTGGGCCGGGATGCTCCTGACCTCGCTGGCCTTTGCCGCCCTCCATGCGGACCTCGGCACCTTCGTCGCGCTGTTCATTTTCGCCGTCGCGTTGAATCTCGCCGTTGCCCGCACCGGCTCGCTATGGGTGCCCATCGGCATGCACATGCTGTTCAACGCTGTGAACATGGCCCTCCTGCTGGCCGTCCATCATGTCGGGCTGCTGTCTTGAGCGCACCCGGCAACTTGCCATTTCCGCCCCGAACGTAGTATTCTGAACGACGAACTGGAGGTAGATATGGCGCTCATCAATTTTGATTGTCCCGAATGCGGCCACAATCTGGAAGTGGACGAAGGCGGCGCGGGTTTCATTGTCAAATGCCCGGAGTGCGACAACCCCTTGAAAATCCCGCCCCTGCCGCGCCAGCGCCGCTATCGCAAATACATGTTCGCCGGCGCAACCCTCCTCACCATCGCGCTCTTGCTCGGCGCCAATCTGTGGCTGCACACTCTGGCCCAAAAAATCAAACAGCGCTTGCAAAGCACGGAATCAGCCCTGGCCCAAACCATCGAGCAAAACCAAGCCCTCATCATGGCTCAGGACAGCCAACTCGCCGCCCTGAAAACGGACTTCGCCCGCGTGAGCGCCGCCGTCCAGGCCAACACCGCGCTCGGACAAGCCGCCTTGGCCGCCATCGGCGCGGCGGAAGAACTCGCGCACGAGCTTGAAGTCACCACAACGGCCTTGCTTCGCAGCAGCACCAACGAACAAGTCCGCCTCCTCCGCGAAGACATGGCCAAGCGGATTGAAGCCGCCAAAAACAGCCTGCCGGCGTCGCCCAAAATATCCGACCTCCCCCCCGGACAAGGCATTCAGGGCCGGCTCATCATTTTCCCCGTCCTGCCCGGTCTGGAAGGCCAAAAATTGCGTGAGAACGCCGAAGTCACCGGCATCGAAGACGGAAGAGTTTCCGTGCGCTTCCCCGGCGGAACCGCCACCTACCGCCTGACCGAACTCCACCCCGGCGTAGCCGCCTATCTGCCCGTGGACCCGGTGCTGGTGCTCCCCCGCAAGCAATGGGCCGGCGAAGTCTCCCGCATCCATCAAACCCTCGCCGCCCGCCGCGACCAACACCTGAACGAGTTGCGCGCCGCCATCGAAGACAACCTGCCCGCCGCCAAATAATTCCGCCTCTGCCCATGAGTCCGACCGCCATTGAAAATGACATCCGCGCCCGTATGACCGCCGACGGCGCGCCGCCGCTGGTCACGGAAGCCTTCATCAACAATCGCCGCCGCTGGCGCGACGGCGACCTGGGCGTCATCCCCGGCGCAACACTCGGCCAGTTGCCGCCATTCCCCCGCCTGCAAGACCTCGACGAACTCGCCCCCGAAGGCGAAACCGCCATCGCCCGCACCGTCGTCATCCGCCTCAACGGCGGCCTCGGCACCAGCATGGGACTCGACCAAGCCAAATCCCTGATGGTCGCCAAAAACGGCCTCAGCTTTCTGGACATCATCATCCGCCAGGTGGAATTTCTCCGCCGCCGCGCCCGCGCGCCCCTGCCCCTCCTGCTGATGAACAGCTTCTCCACCGACGCCGACACCCACGCCTTCCTGTCCCGCCAGCATCCGCAATTTGCCAACCCATCCGGCCTGCCCCTCTCCTTCTGCCAGCATCGCGTACCCAAGCTCGAAGCCGCCACCGGCGCCCCCGCCGTCTGGCCGGAAAATCCCGAACTCGAATGGTGCCCCCCCGGCCATGCCGACATCTATATGGCCCTGCAAACCACCGGCCTGCTCGACACCCTCCTCGCCGCCGGCTTCCGCTACGCCTTCGTCGCCAACGCCGACAACCTCGGCGCCATCCTGCACATGGGCATCCTCGGCCACCTCGCCACCCAGCGCATCCCGTTCCTGATGGAAGTCACCGCGCGCACGGAAAGCGACCGCAAAGGCGGCCACCTCGCCTGCAACGCCGCCACCGGCCGCCTGCTCCTGCGCGAATCCGCCCAGTGTCCGCCCGCCGAAACCGACGACTTCCAAAACATCCGCAAATACACGCTCTTCAACACCAACAACCTATGGCTGAATCTGGAAGCCCTCGCCGACATGCTGCGCGCCCACGACGGCCTTCCCCAACTCCCCCTCATCGTCAACGCAAAAACCGTGGACCCCGTCCGCGCCGACTCCACCCCCGTTGTCCAACTGGAAGCCGCCATGGGCGCGGCCATTTCCTGCTTTGAGGACGCCGCCGCCCTCGTCGTTCCCCGCTCCCGCTTCGCCCCGGTCAAAACCACGGACGACCTCCTCGCCGTCCGCTCCGACCTCTACACCCTCGGCCCGGAGCACCAAGTCGCCCTCCATCCCCAGCGCTTCACACCCCCGCCCGACATCCAGCTCGACCGCCGCTACTACCGCCACATCGCCGACTTCGAAAAACGCTTCCCCAAAGGCCCCCCCTCCCTCCTCCAATGCGACGCCCTGAAAATTGACGGCGACTTCCGCTTCGGCGCCAACGTCCGCATCGAAGGCGCCGTCCATCTACACAATCCGTCCCCCGCGCCCAAGCACATCCCCGACCACACCCGCCTCCACCCTGNNCCCCGCCGAATAACCACCCGCCCGCACCTCCCGCCGTGGATGCCCCCCGCAAAGCCTTCATACTCGCCGCCGGCCTCGGCACCCGCCTGCGCCCGCTGACCCTCCACACCCCCAAGCCCATGCTCCCCCTGTGGGGCCGCCCCATGCTCGCCCACACCCTCGCCATGCTCGCCGACTGGGGCGTGCGCGACATCCTCATCAACCTCCACCACGCCCCCGGCCCCATCCTCCGCTACCTCGCCACCGCCCCCTTTCCCCGCCTGCGCATCTCCACCGTCTTCGAACCCGTCATCCTCGGCACCGGCGGCGCCCTCCGAAACGCCGCCTGGTTTTTCGACGACCAACGCCCCTTCTGGCTCCTCAACGCCGACATCATCGCCCGCCTCGACCCCGCCGCCCTCCTCCGCGCCCACGCCACCCACGCCCCCCTCGCCACCTGCTGGCTCACCGAAGACGCCGGCCCCAGAACCGTACAACTCAACAACCACCGCATCACCAACTTNNCCGCCACGGACACGCCACCTTCTGCGGCCTGCAACTACTCGACACCCGCATCCTCCCCTACATCGCCCCCGAAGGCTTCGACACCATCATCGCCGCCTACCAACGCGCCCAAGCCGCCGGCCACACCATCGCCGGCATCACCATCCCCGGCGCCTTCTGGGCCGACATCGGCACCCCCGCCCAATACCTCCAAGCCCACCACGACACCGCCGCCCGCCTGGGCCACGCCGGCCAAAGCTTCCACCTGCCCGCCGCCATCGCCCTCACCCCCTCCGAACGCCGCCTCCTCACCCG
>DBPO01000110.1:3336-8513 GCA_002304915.1 Verrucomicrobia bacterium UBA1418 | reverse complement strand
TCGGCTGTTCGGCTGTTGGCTGTTCGGCTGTTAACCCCTCATCCTGTCCGGCGTTTGCGTTCCTTTTGCATCCCTTGCGTCTTTTGCGTTAACTGGCTGTTCACATGTTCTCCACAAACGCCAATCTTACAAACCATTCACCACCCGGTGAATACCATTCTTAACCAATTTCTCACCAAAATTAATCACCAAACCCAACTTCAATCCACTCATGCGCAAATACGTCAAAGTCTGGGCTTCAAAAATTTCATCGTACTGGGTCGTTGCCTTGCACTCGACAATCACAACTCCTTCCACCAGCAAATCCAGCCGCATCGGCGTCCCCAGAATTTGACCCTTATACTTAATCGGTATCGCCACCTGTCTCTGAACCTTCAGTTCCCGTTTCTCCAGTTCCCACGCCAACGCCTCCTCGTACACACTCTCCAGCAAACCCGGCCCGCCTAACGCCCGATGCACCTCAATCGCGCACTCATAAACCACCCGACTGACCTCGTTTTCCGTCATCCCTTCTCCCTGTCCGGCGTTTGCGTTCCCTTTGCGTCGTTTGCGTCTCTTGCGTTAAATGTTTTCGGCTGTTCGGCTGTTGGCTGTTCGGCTGTTAACCCCCTCATCCTGTCCGGCGTTTGCGTTCCCTTTGCGTCGTTTGCGTCTCTTGCGTTAAATGTTCTCGGCTGTTGGCTGTTCGGCTGTTTGGCTGTTAACCCCTCATCCTGTCCGGCGTTTGCGTTCCTTTTGTGTCGCTTGCGTCTCTTGCGTTAAATCTTTTCGGCTGTCGGCTGTTCGGCTGTTCGCCCCTTCACATATTCGCCGCGACCGCGTTGCCGAACTCCGAGCACTTCACTTCCTTCGCGCCCTCCATCAGCCGGGCGAAATCATACGTCACCGTCTTTTGCGCAATCGTCTTTTCCATCCCGCGGATAATCCGGTCCGCCGCCTCGGTCCAGCCCATGTACCGGAACATCATCTCGCCGGAAAGAATCAGCGACCCCGGATTCACCTTGTCCTGATTGGCATACTTCGGCGCCGTCCCGTGCGTCGCCTCAAAAACGGCGCAACCCGTGTCGTAATTGATATTCGCGCCCGGCGCGATGCCAATGCCGCCCACGCACGCCGCCAGCGCGTCGGACACATAATCGCCGTTGAGATTCAGCGTGGCAATCACGTCATACTCCGCGGGGCGCGTCAAAATCTGCTGCAAAAACGCATCGGCAATCACATCCTTCACGACAATTTTGCGCCCGCTCTTCGGGTCGCTCAGCACATGCCACGGCCCGCCATCCAGCGGCTGCGCGCCGAACTCCTCGCGCGCCACCGCATAGCCCCAATCGCGGAACGCCCCCTCCGTGAACTTCATGATATTCCCCTTGTGCACCAGCGTCACGCTATGCCGCCCGTTCTCCAGCGCGTAGCGAATCGCCGCCCGCACCAGCCGCCGCGTCCCCTCCTCGCTCACGGGCTTGATGCCGATTCCCGAACTCCCCGGAAACCGGATTTTCGTCACCCCCATGTCCTGCTGCAAAAACGCGATAACCTTCGCCACCTCCGGCGTGCCGGCCGCCCACTCAATGCCGGCGTAAATATCCTCGGAGTTCTCGCGAAAAATCACCATGTTCGTTTTTTCCGGACTCTTCACCGGGCTCGGCACACCCTCAAACCAGCGCACCGGCCGCAGACACACATACAAATCCAGCTCCTGCCGCAGCGCCACGTTCAAGCTGCGAATACCCCCCCCCACCGGCGTCGTCAGCGGCCCCTTGATGGACACCAGATAATCGCGGCAAGCCGCCAGCGTCTCCGGCGGCAGCCACGTATCCGGCCCATACACCGCGTTCGCCTTCTCCCCTGCGTAAATCTCCATCCACGCCACTTTCCGCTCGCCCCCATACGCCTTTTCCACCGCCGCGTTCCACACCGTCATCGCCGCGCGCGTAATATCCGGCCCCGTCCCGTCGCCCTCAATAAACGGAATAATCGGCCGCGACGGCACCCGCAACTTCCCCCCCGCATCCATCGTGATAACTTCCCCATTCGCCGGAACCTGAATCTTGCTCGCACTCATCTTAACATCCTTTCCCATTCAACTTTTCCACAGTGTGGAAAATATTTTTCCATAGCGTGGAAAACTTTCAACGCAACAACCTCCGCCGGCCCGAATTTTTCCACAGTGTGGAAAACTTTTTTCCATAGCATGGAAAAATCGCCAAAAACTTTTCCATACCGTGGAAAAACCGGCCGCTTTTTTTCCACACCGTGGAAAACGCCAAACCTCCCGCCGCGCCGCGGACTACTCCGCGACAATGCCTTCAAATTCCAGCCAGCGGCGCACAATATCCTCCATGCGCTCGCCGTGATACGCAAACCACTGCTCGCGAATCTCCGGCATGTCGAGCAGCGCGCGCTTGAAGTTGGCAAAAGGCTTCTTGAAGCCCAGCACCAGCTTGAGCGTTTTGCGCGGGTCGCCCTCCGGCAGGCCGGCCACAAAGTCTTCCATGATTTGGAAGGCATCCGGCGACGGCAGCGACGGGATTTGCACCCAGTCCGCGGGACTCTTCTCCAGCGCGGCCAAGGCGTCCTCGTGCTCATCGGCGTCGTCGGGAACGATGGGCACACGGAGCAAATCGCCGGTCTGCCGATTCAAAAAGTGCTCGACCGCGCCCGTATGGTCTTCCATGGCCATGCTAATGTCATCAATTGCTATCTTCATCTTTTATTCCGTTGTATGGGATGCCGCCGCGTCTCCCATCCCGGGGAACCCGCGGTGAACATCCGGGTTATCGGTTTATCGTTTATATGGTTTACGCTTATAGTAGCCGGTGTGCAAGAGCTGATGTGATTTCTCACCCAGCGGCTCACCGAGAAATTCGGCGTACAACTGCTGAATCATGGGGTTCTCGTGCGAACAGCGCTGCGCGCTCTTTTCGTCGTCGCGGTACAGCCCGGCGGCGCGCTGACGGCGAATGGTGTCCGTCGCGCCATACGGCTGCCCGCCGCCGCCCACGCACCCGCCCCGGCACGCCATCACCTCAATGAAATGATACGGCGTTTCCTCGCCGGCTTCCCGCGCGGCGCGCACCTTGTCCAGCACAATCTCAATGTTGCCCATGCAGTGGGCAACCGCCACGCGCACATCCTTGCCCGCAACCTTCAGCGTGGCTTCCTTCACGCCGTCGAGACCGCGAATTTCCTTCAGCTCCATCGTCGGCAAACGCTCCTTCGTGAGCGACCAATGCGCGGTGCGCAAGGCCGCCTCCATCACGCCGCCGGTCGCGCCGAAAATGGTCCCCGCGCCGGTGTAAGCGCCCAGCAGCGAATCCACCTGCTCGTCATCCGGCAGATTGCGAAAATCAATGCCCGCGCTCTTAATCATGCGGCACAGCTCGCGCGTCGTCAGCGAAATATCAATGTCCTGCTGCCCGGAGCTGCTCATTTCCTCGCTCCGCTGAATCTCAAATTTCTTGGCGGTGCAAGGCATGATGGACACCATGAAAATGTCCTTCGGGTCCAGCCCCTTCTTCTCCGCGTAATACGTCTTCGTCAACGCGCCAACCATGGCATGCGGCGACTTGGCCGTGGAGAAATTGTCAATGAAATCAGGCGCGAATTTTTCCATGTAGTCGGTCCACGACGGACAGCAACTGGTAATCAGCGGCAGCGGCCCGCGCCCGTGCGCGAAACGCTCGATGAACTCGGTGCCTTCCTCAATGATGGTCAGGTCCGCGCCGAAGTTGGTGTCGAACACCGCGTCAAAACCCAGCCGCCGCAACGCGGCATAGATTTTGCCGGTCAGCAGCGTGCCCGGCTCATAGCCGAAATCCTCGCCCAGCGCCACGCGCACGGCGGGCGCAATCTGCGCCACGCAATGCTTGGTGGGGTCCGCCAAAGCGGCATACACTTCAGGAGCGTGGCTGTGCTCATAAATCGCCCCAACCGGGCAATGCGCCGAACATTGGCCGCACTTGATGCAAGGCGATTCCTCCAGCGAAACATCCGCCGCTGGCGCAATCCGCATCTTCTCGCCGCGCCCGATGAACTCCAGCGCCCAAACACCCTGCATGCCCTGGCAGACAGCGGCGCAGCGCCCGCACAAAATGCACTTTTCGGGATGCAGCTCCAGCGAGCCGGTCGTGTCATCCGGCGGCAAATCGCGCAGACGCTTGCCATACGGAGCTTCGCGAATGCCGAACTCAGCCGCCAGCCGCTGCAATTCGCAGTTGTTGTTGCGCGGACACTGAAGGCAGTCGTCCGGATGCGTCGAAAGAATCAGCTCAATGATGGTGCGCCGGATGCCATACAGCTCCGGGTCGTGCGTGGTGACTTCAAGCCCCTCCGTCGCCGGAGTCGCGCACGCGCGCACCAGCCGGTTCAGCCCCTTGACCTTCACGACGCAAATGCCGCAGGCCGCCCACGCCGGCAAGTCCGGGTGGTAGCAAAGGCTCGGAATCTTGACTTGGGCCTTCTGGGCCGCGTTCAGAATGTTGGTGCCGGCCTCGACTTCCACCGGGTGGCCGTTTATCGTTAATTTTACGGTTTTCATCATTGTCCTCGTATATTTATCTGCGGCTCACCGCGCCAAACTTGCAAGCCTTGAGACACTCGCCGCATTTGATGCATTGCTCCGGAAGGATGCGGTGCGGCTTCTGGCGCTCGCCCTCAATCGCGCCGACCGGACAGCGCCGCGCACACAGCGTGCAGCCAATGCACTTGCTCGCGTCAATGCTGTACGTCACCAGCGCCTTGCACTTGCCCGCCGGACAGTGCTGCTCGTCAATATGCGCCAGATATTCCGCTTCAAAGTATTTCAGCGTGGACAGCACCGGATTCGGCGCGGTCTGCCCCAGCCCGCACAGCGCAGCCTTTTGCATGGCCGCGCCCACGTCGCGGATTTTCTTCAGGTCCGCGCGCGTGCCTTTGCCCGTGGTGATTTTGTCCAGCAGATTCAGCAGCGTGCGCGTGCCCACGCGACACGGCGCGCACTTGCCGCAGCTTTCATCCACGCAAAAGTCCTGGTAAAAGCGCGCCACGTCCACCATGCAGTCGTCCTCGTCCATGACAATCATGCCGCCGGAACCCATGATGGAACCCAATTCCTGCAAGTGCTCGTAGTCAATCGGCGTGTCGAGATATTCCGCGGTGATGACGCCGCCGGAAGGCCCGCCCGTCTGCACGGCCTTGAA
>DBPO01000110.1:0-3307 GCA_002304915.1 Verrucomicrobia bacterium UBA1418 | reverse complement strand
GTTAATCTTGCCGGTCAGGGCAAACACCTTGGTCCCCGGACTCTTCACCGTGCCGATGCTCGCGAACCATTCCCCGCCGCGAAGGATAATCATCGGAATATTCGCATACGTCTCGACGTTGTTAATCACCGTCGGCTTCTGCCACAACCCGGAAACCGCCGGGAACGGCGGGCGCGGAATCGGCATGCCCCGCCGCCCCATCGCTGAAGCCAGCAGCGCCGTTTCTTCACCGCAGACAAACGCGCCCGCGCCGAGCCGGACCTCCACATCAAAATTGAAATCCGTCCCTAGAATTTTTTCGCCCAGCAGCCCCGCCGCGCGCGCCTGCGAAATGGCGGTTTGCAAATGCCGGATGGCCAGCGGATATTCCGCGCGGATGTACACCACGCCCTGCGTCGCCCCCACCGTGCGCCCGGCAATCGCCATGGCCTCCAGCACGGAGTGCGGGTCGCCCTCAATCGTCGAGCGGTCCATGTACGCCCCCGGGTCGCCCTCGTCGGCGTTGCACACCACATATTTCTCATCGCCCGCCGCATCCTTGGTGAACTTCCACTTCATCCACGTCGGGAACCCCGCCCCGCCCCGCCCGCGCAGGCCGGACTTGCGCAACTCGTCAATGACCTGCTCCGGCGTCATGTCCGTCAGCGCCTTCGCCAGCGCCGCGTAGCCGTCGCGCGCGAGGTAATCTTCCAGCCGTTCCGGATTAATCAGCCCGCAGTTGCGCAAAACAATTCGCTGCTGCTTCGTCTCCGGCTCATCCGCCCGCGGCCGCACAAGATCCGCCGCCGGACGCGCAAAAACATTTTCCGCCACCGGCTTGCCGCCGATGACATGCCGCGTGACAATTTCGCGCGCAACCGCCGCATCCACGTTGCCATACACCACCGGCGCTTCGCCCGCCACGATGACCTCCACCGTCGGCTCGCTGTAGCACAGCCCCATGCAACCCGACGGCCGCAACGTCACATCCTGCACATTCGCCGCCGCCAATTCCTGCGTGAACGCGTCAAACGTGGCCTGCGCGCCCGCCGCCACCCCGCACGTCCCCAGCCCCACGCTAATCTGAACGCGCGGCTCGTCCGCCGAAGCCTTTTGCGCCGCCGCCAGAGTTTTCAATGTCAATGTATTCATGCCCATCCTCTTCCCTATCCCTCTTGCGCGGCTTGTTTCCGGTAATGCGCGATAATCCCGGCAATATCCTCTTTCTTCAGGTTGCCGTGGATGGTGCCATTCACCGACAGCACCGGCGCCAGCCCGCAGCAACCCAGACAGCGCATGGCCTCCACCGAAAACAACCCGTCCGGCGTCACCGTATGCTGGCCCACGCCCAACAAATTCTCCAATTCCTTCAACAAATCGCCCGCGCCCTTCAGATAGCACGCCGTCCCCATGCACACCGCGATATGATACTTGCCCGGCTTCTTCGATTTGAAAAAGTGGTAAAACGAAAGCACGCCATAGACTTGCGCCACGGGAATCTTCAACCGTTCCGCCACCTGAAACGCCACCGACCGCGGCACATAGCCAAAATGCTCCTGAACCCGATGCAACACCATAATCAAGCTGCCCGGCTTGGACTGCCACTCCTTAATGAATGCTTCCAATTCCGGTGTCAGTTGCTCGGTAACGGCTGGGTCTTTAACTGTTGTATTCACACGCATAGCCTCCACGACATTGGCGTCAAACTTTAGAAAAAAACGTATCACTACGCAAGCCTGTTTTTTGCGCAAAATAAGTGTTGTTTTTCATTTTCTTCACATTAATATGTCACCCCGTAACACTATTTGAACAAAAAGGAGAGTTATTGTGAATATCTCGCAAAACATGCCACAAAAGGAGATGATTCAGCGCCTCGCGCACTACAAGAATATCCTCCTCAAGTTCAAATCCATGGGCCTTTCGCGCGTCTTCTCCGACAATCTGGGCGATGCCGCCGGCATCTCCTCCTCCCTCGTGCGCAAAGACTTCTCCCTGGCCAACATGTCCGTGGGCAACAAACGCGGCGGCTACGCCATTGACGCCCTCCTGCAAGGCCTGGACAACATTCTGGGCGTTCACGACGTCCAGCGCGTCATCATCGTCGGCTGTGGAAAAATCGGCACCGCCCTCATGAACTACAAAGGCTTCGCAAACCAAAACATCGAAGTCGTCGCGGGCTTCGATAACAACCCCGCGCGCATAAACCCCGACGGCAAACCCGTGCCGATTTTACCCATCACGGAGCTGACCGCCTTTGTGCAAGCCGAGAACATTCAAGTCGCCGTGCTGGCCGTTCCAGAAAATGCCGCCGCCGGCATTCTGGACCAGCTCTCCGCCGCCGGCGTGCAAGGCGTCCTCAACTTTTCCCCCGCCCAGCTCAAGGCCGACCCGCACATGTTCATCCAGAACATCAACATCGCCTTCGAAATCGAAAACCTGTTCCACTACGTCCGCTTTCGCCAGCGTCAGGACAGCGGCCAACTATAAAAATTGAAGTAGCGCCCGCCTCCCGCGCGTCCGTCAATGATGGAACACCCCGCCCCACCCCGGGCGAAGCGGATGCCATCCCGGCCGATAGCCGATTTCCACCGCCCGCTGCCCCTCGCCCGGAGTCACCGCAATCAACGGTGTGTGTTCCCCCGCCGGATAAGGCCCGATGCTTGCGCCCGGCGTCTTGCAATAAAGCCCGTCGCGCCAATTATAGCGCAAAACGGTTTCCGCCTCTGGCTCATCCGCGAATTCCACCCGCAACAGATTTTCACTCGCGGCAACCGTTCCCGTTCCTTTGAATAGCCTGGCCGGAATCGCCGGCTCCAGAACTTCATAAAGCACAATCCTGCGCCCCTGAATGATAAACGTCTGTGCAACCTTGAAATGTTCAGGATGCTCATCAAACAACTGCATGGCGCGCTGCCCGCGATAACTGCCCTCCGCCGCCAGCCAGTAGGCAATGGCATAGATGCGCTCAAACTCCAGCCAGCCCTCATACGTTTTGTTGTAAGGATGCGGCGGAAAATTGCGGGCAATCAGCCCGCGCGGGAATCCGTAATAATCATCCGCCAGCATTTCATGCCCCGTCAGGATGGGCAAATAAGCGGCGGTTCCCCAGTCGAACCACTCGTCGGCCGTTCCCGCAATCGCCACGCGGCTCTCCGGCGGCAACTCATCCCGCAACCATTGAACCATCTGCTGCATCGGCTCGGCCATCATCCACAACTTGAAGCCGCCGCGATTGCCAATGTGCATGTAAGCCGTCCGCTGCCCCATCACCAGAACCGCCAGCAGCACCGCCTGCATGGCCAGCCGCCCCCACCGCCGCCGCCCGCCG
>DBPO01000058.1:4513-21684 GCA_002304915.1 Verrucomicrobia bacterium UBA1418 | reverse complement strand
CCGCGCAAGCCCTGCAAAACATCGAAGAACTGCGCCTCCCCCGCCCGCTGACCGCCCCCCGCTACGACTCCCAAATGCCCCGCCCAACCGCCCCCCAGCGCGCCCAACTCGCCGCCATCCTCGCGCGCCATCTGCCGCGCTTCGCCCCGCCGGACAGCCTCATCAGCCTCTGGCTGCCCACCCGGCCGCCGCTCTCCACATTCCAAACCAACCGCGACAAACTCTTTCGCCAAGCCCTCGCCCGCGCCGCGCGCGGGCAGTTGCCGCAAGCCGTCAACGCCATCAAAGGCTGCGGCATCGGCCTGACGCCATCGGGCGATGACTTCCTCTGCGGCTGGATGCTCGCCCTTCGCCTCCGCCGGCAAACACAAACCGCGCGACTCATCGCCAACCTCGCGCGCGGCGAAAATCCCGTGGTAAACGCATTCCTCGAACAAGCCGCGCGCGGACGCGTCGCGCGCGCCTTGAAAAACCTCCTGACCACCCCCACCCCCGCCCGCGTGAAAGCCGTCTGCGCCATGGGCCACAGCTCCGGCGCCGACCTCCTCTGCGGCCTGCTCTTCGGACTGAACGACGGCCTCCTGCCGCTCGAATCAAAAAGATAGCCTACACGCTACCCGCGAAAAACGACAACCCACAGCACCAGGCTGAGCGCGATGCGATACCAGCCAAACGCCGCCAGCGTGTGACGGCTAATCAACCGCATGAGAAAACGAATCGCCAGCCGCGCCACCACATAAGAAACTACCAACCCAATCACATACGGAAAAATGTCGGCGCGGCTCAACTGCCGCCAATCGGCCCACAGCGAATACGCCCCCGCCAAAAGCAAAACAGGCACCGCCGCAAAAAAAGAATATTCGGCCGCCGTTTTTCGGCTCAACCCCAGCAACCGCCCGCCCAAAATGGTCGCCATCGAACGCGAAGTGCCCGGAATCATCGCGAAACACTGAAAGCAACCAATGCCCAGCGCGCGCTTCCAGCCCAGCCCATCCACGCCGCCATCCTCATGCGCCGGCAGCCAGCGCTCCAGCGCAATCATGATGATTCCGCCCACCCCCAGCGCCCACATAACCACGCTCGGCGAAAAAAGATGGCCCTTAATCTGGTCGTGAAACAGCAACCCCAAAATCATCGCCGGCAAGGTCGTCAGAAACAGCCAGCTCAAGCCGCGCAGACCGGCGAAACCAACCGGACGCTTCCAATCCGCCAGCCGGACGAACCGACGCCAGTATTCGACCACCACCGCCAGCACCGCCCCGGACTGAATCACCACTTCAAAGTTGTGATTGAATGGCTCCCCCAGCCACCGATTCAGCAAAATGAGATGCCCCGTGGAAGAAATAGGCAGATATTCGGTGATGCCCTCCACCACGCCCATCAGGGCCGCTTGCAATCCTGTGATGAACCAATCCATGCGCCCGCCTGCTACAGCTCAATATGAAAAGCGATATTCGCCTGAATGTCAGCGGCAATTTTTTGCACAACCGCGTCATCTGCCGCCGGACTGATTTTCAGGATGGCCAGCGAGCACTTTCCCTTCGAGTCGTGGGGATTGCGCACGTCGTTGATGTTAATGCCGGCAGCCGCGAGCGAAGCGCCGATTTGCCCGAGAACACCCGGACGGTCTTCATACGTGAATACCACCCAATTGCCGACAGGCTCGAAGTAGAGCTTGTCAAAATCGTTGATGCGGGCAACGAGCATGTTGCCCTCTTCAACCGTGCCGCGCACGCTGGCGCGCACGAGCCGTTCCGCGTCCAGATGCCCGATTAAATCCAGCGTAATGGAGTTGGTGTAGGCCTTGCTGTCGTCGGTCGGACGGTCCACATAATCCACGCCCATGTCCGCCAGAAAAGCGCGAGTCGAAGCGTGGTCCAGCGAAGTGTCATAATCGGCGCTCAACCCGGCCGTGACCGGCGAAAGCAGCCACTTGGCATAAGGTTTGAGCGAGCCGTAGAAACTGCTTTCGACCAGCTTGAGCTGCGTGTCCTTCCCCAGCACGCACCGGCAAATCCGGGCCAGCACGTTGGCCAGACGCCCAAACGCCGGGTCCAGCCCCACGGGAACATCGCGGTTCACCACCGCGCTCGTGATTCCGCGGTCGTCCAAATCAATCAACTGACGGGCCGCCAGCTCCGCCGCCTTGCGATTCGCCTCATGGGTGTTCGCGCCCAGATGCGGAAGCATCAAATCGGCAATGTCCGCCACGCTCTTGAGACCGGCCGCATCCTTGAAATAAACGTCGTTCAAAAAACGAATGTTTTTCTCGGCCTTGACGGCCCGCAAGCTGTCTTCATCAAGAATGCCGGCGCGGGCGCAGTTGACCAGCGTCGCCCCCGGCTTCATGCGGCCCAGCAGCGCGCGATTTATCATGCCGCGCGTGCTGTCATTTTCCGGAATGTGCAGCGTGACGTAATCGGCCTGCTCAAACAACTCCGGCAAACTGACGCGCTCAATGCCCAGCTCCGCCGTTTTTTCATTGGAAGTGAAAGGGTCGTAGCCGATGAGTTTCACCTCAAAGCCGGAAAGACGCCGCGCCACCAGTTGGCCGATGTAGCCCAGGCCCACAATGCCCACGGTTTTGCCCGCCAGCTCGGAACCCATATACTCCGACTTCTTCCAATCGCCGGCGCGCGTGGAAATGTCAGCCGCAACCAGATGCCGCGCATCCGCCAGCATCATGGCCACCACTTCTTCGGCCACGGCGTTGGAGTTGGCCCCCGGCGTGTTCATCACATCAATGCCCTTTTTGCGCGCGTAGCGGATGTCTATGGTGTTGTAGCCCGCGCCGGCGCGAACAATAACTTTCAAGGCCGGCGCCAAATCAATCAGTTCCGCCGTAATTTTCTCGCTGCGCACGATGAGCGCATGAGTGTCCGGGTTGTCGCGAAGCAACTGCGCGATGTCCGCCTTCGGCATTTGGACGACCGCATACCCGCCGTGGGCCTCAAGAATCTCTTGGGCCACCGCATCCAATTGGGTCGGAATCAATACCTTTTTCATGCTAGTCCTTTCACGATGCACATCCGGGGGTGAAACGTTGCAACTGTACGCTTCCGGCGCTTTTCACGCAAGACAATCACCCCGCGCCCGCCCAAAAACAAAATAACAAAAAAATCAACCGCGCCCTTGACGCCATCCCGCCCCTGTGGTTCCATAAAAGCCATGAAAGTTAAGCGGGTTTATTTCGGCTTCACCTTTAGATCGCCGGACGCACGGTCCGGAACGATCCGGTGACCCATGCCGGAATTCTTTCCGCAAACCGCGTGTCCGGCGCAACGGACGCGCGGTTTTTGTTTGTCCCGATGACCCGCAAGCCGCGCTGGACCCCCCCTCCCCCGTTCCCCATCAAACCCAAGGTAAAAAACATGATTATCGTATTAAAAAGAAATTCCAGCGAAACCGATGTCGCCAGCGTCACTGACATGGTGCGCACCCTGCGCTATCAACCCCGCGTCATTCGCGGCGTGGAGCAAACCGTGGTGGCCTGCATCGGCGACGAATTGTCCAACCAGTCCCTGGAAGTCCTCCGCAACCTTCCCGCCGTGGAAAATGTGTTGCCGGTGCAAAAGAAATTCAAGCTCGTCAGCCGCGAGTACCACCCGGCCAACACCGTGGTCGAAGTGAACGGCGTCAAAATAGGCGGCGGCCATATCGGCATTCTGGCCGGCCCCTGCGCCATTGAAAGCTATGACCAGTTTCACACGACGGTCCGCGACTTGGTCAATTGCGGCATCCGCGTCATCCGCGCCATGCCCTTCAAGCCGCGCACATCGCCATACGATTTCCAGGGCCTGAAACAAGACGGCCTCGACATCATGCGCGCCGTCAAAGAGGAATTCGGCGTGGCCATGATATCCGAAGTGACCGGCCCGGATAAAATCGAACCGCTGCTGACCGTCGCCGACATTTTCCAAATCGGCGCCCGCAACGCGCAAAACTACGACCTGCTGGAACAAATCGCGCAAACCGGCCGCCCGGTCATCCTCAAGCGCGGCCTCGCCAGCACCGTCGAAGAATGGCTCACCGCCGCGGAATACTTGCTGGTGAATAACTGCACCCAGTTGATGCTCTGCGAACGCGGCTTGCGCTCGTTCGACCCCAACACCCGCAACCTGCTGGACCTGGGCGCGGTCGCCGTCGCCAAGCAATTGACCCACCTGCCGATTATCGTGGACCCCAGCCACGCGGCCGGCGCACGGCGGCTGGTGCCGCCGCTCGCTCGTGCGGCGCTGGCCGTGGGGGCGGACGGCCTCATCGTGGAGGCACACGCCGACCCCTTCAACGCGTTCAGCGACGCCGCGCAACAACTCGAATCCGGCAAATTCAAGGCATTCTTGGACGACCTCGCCCCGTGGGTGGAGTTGGCGCGCCAAGCCAATCGCCGCGAAACTCCGTCGGATGCAAAGGTGCAAACATGAACCATCCCGTTTTATATCTCGGCCCCGAAGGCACCCACTCCCACGAAGCCGCCATGCGCCGATTTGGCGCCAAGGCCAAACGGGTGCCCTGCTGGTCCCATCATGACGTCTTCGCCCGACTGGTCGCGCCACGCCAAAAGCCCCGGCCATTGGCCGTCGTGCCCGTCGAAAACTCCAGCGAAGGCCCCGTCACCCAAACCCTTGACCAACTGGCCCGGCATTCCGGCATTGAAATCCTCGACAGCTTTTCCCTGCCGGTTTCGCAGCATTTGATGGCACGGCGCGGCCTCCGCTTGGAGGATATTCGCCAAGTTCTCAGCCATCCCCAGGTTTTGGGCCAATGCCGCGCCAACCTCGCCCGCCTCCTGCCGCAGGCGGAATTGATTCCGGAATCCAGCACAGCCGCCGCAGCCGCGCGCGCCGCCGAAGGCGGACCAGTGGCGGCCATCGCCTCCGCCGCCGCCGCGCGCCTGAACAAGCTGGTCATCCTGCAAAAAAATATCCAGGACAGCGCGGTCAACGTGACGCGCTTTTTCACCCTGTCCACGGCCCGGAAAAAGCCTCCGTTGCCGCCCAACGCCAAACAGTTGCGCTCGCTGATTTATCTGGTCGTGAGCAATCGCCCCGGCGCGCTCCTGCATGTGCTGGCCCCGTTTGACGCGTTTGACATCAACCTGACGTTCATTCAAAGTCGCCCGCTGCCCGGCCGCCCGTGGGAATATGGCTTCTTCATTGAAGCCGCCACCGATTGGCGCTCCGAGCCCGCCAAGGCCGCCTGGCAAGTCGTCCGAGTGCTCGCCGAATCCAGCCGCATCATCGGCGTCTATCCCGTCAAATAAGGTGACTGCGCTGGCCCATCTTCGACAAGTCATTGCCGCTCTCGACGAGAGCGTCGTCACCGCCCTGTGCGCCCGGGCCCGGTTCCGGCAAAACGACTCGCTCTATACGCTGAATGGCAACCCGCTCGCCTCCCTCCCCGAGCTGGCGCGCGCCTTTAACCAATCCGCCACACAGGCCGGGCGCATCCATTTGTTGCGCCCGTTGTACCTGCGACTGCTGCTCCCCGAACTTTGCGAACCGGGGGCCGACCCAGACCCCGCCGTCTGCATTTCCGCCGACAGCGCTTGTCTGGACGCAATCGCGCGCCGTCTCGCTCAGTCCGTCCACATCGCCACCCGCAAACGCGAAGCCCTGCCGCCCGCGCTCCAGCGCGCCCTCTCAACGGGCGACCCGCAACAAGTCGAAATCGCCATCACCCACGAAGCCGTTGAAGGCGAAGTCCTGACCCGCGTTCAAACTCTGGCCGTCGCCCAAGCCCATTCGCCCGACATCCCCCCGCGGTTGGTCGCCATTTACCGGAACTGGCTGATTCCCCTCTCCCGAAACATTCAGGTCCACGGCCTTCTCCACAGAGGAGCTCTATGACAAAACGGCCCGTTCTGGCACCCCCCGCGGGCGGCCCGAAAAGGCGCTTTTTAGCTTTAGAAAATCACGCGTCCATGCCAAGGTAAACCCACCATGAAAAAAGCAGTCGTTATCACCCTCGAATCCGGCCAAAAAATCACCTGCCCCGCCCAAACCATGACGGGCGAACTCCTGACCGACCTGCGCGATCCCATCCACGGATTGCCCTACATCGGCGCCTTGGTCAACAATGAACTCGTCACCTTCGCCTACACGCTCGACATTGATTCCACGGTGCGCTTTGTCACGATGGCTTCTCCCGGCGGCATGCAGATTTATGTTCGCTCGCTTTCATTCCTGCTGGCCAAATCCGTCAAGGATTTGTATCCCAACGCGCACTTTTCCGTTGAGCACGCGCTCGGCCCCGGCCTCTACTGCGAATTCTCCCTCGACGGCAAGCCCGGCATGACCGAAGAACAAGCCGCCGCGCTGGAAGCCCACATGCGAGACCTCGTAGCCAGCGACAAGCCCATCCACCGGCAGCGGATATCCTATACCGCCGCCATAGACCAGTTCACGCGCAACGAACAATTCGACAAAGTCTCTCTGCTGCGCTTCACCAACACGCCCAAAATTGTCACCTACGTCTGCGAAAACTTCAGCGACTTGGCCACCGGCCCCATGACCCGTTCCTGCGGCCCCCTGCAATTCTTCCAAATCATCCCCTATCAAACGGGCTTTGTCCTGCAAATGCCCACAACCGAAAGCGCCCCGAACATCCCCGAATTCAAGCCCATCCAACTCCTCAGCGACACCTTCAAGGAATACAACCGCTGGGGCCGCATTCTCGGCGTCAACACCGTGGGCCGGCTCAACGAAATTATCGCCGCCAACGAAATCCGCGACTTCGTCAAGGTGGCCGAAGCTCTGCACGAAAAGAAAATCGCGGCCATCGCCGATCAAATCGCATCCAATCGGGACATCAAATGGATTCTCATTGCCGGCCCCTCGTCCTCCGGCAAAACCACATTTGCGGAACGCCTCGCCATCCAACTACGGGTCAGCGGCCTCCGCCCCGTCACCCTCGGAACCGACAATTATTTCGTGGACCGCGCCCATACCCCGCGCACCCCCGCCGGGGAATACGACTTTGAACACCTCCACGCTGTGGACGTCGAAGTTCTCAACCGCGACTTGGCCGCGCTGGACGCTGGCGAGGAAATTGACCTGCCCACATTCGACTTTTACACCGGCTCCCGCCTCTACAAAGGCCGCAAACTGCGCTTGCAGGAAGACCAGGTCGTCATCCTCGAAGGCATCCACTCGCTCAATCCCGAACTAACGCCCGGCCTCCCCGGAAACCGGAAATTCCACATCTATATTTCGGCGCTGACCCAGCTCAACCTGGACAACAACAACCGCATCCCCACCACCGACAATCGCCTGATTCGCCGCCTGGTCCGCGACCATCGCTATCGCGGACATTCCGC
Organism: Verrucomicrobia bacterium UBA1418; assembly: GCA_002304915.1. GTDB lineage: Bacteria > Verrucomicrobiota > Kiritimatiellia > CAIQIC01 > Lenti-01 > CAZNGD01. The sequence goes on along the minus strand of DBPO01000058.1, from coordinate 14,366 downwards.
CACCCGCACGCTGGAAATGTGGCCCAACGTCGGCCGCGGCGAACGCACATGGATTTTCCCCTTCCAGGAAAGAGCCGACGCCGTCTTCAATTCCGCCCTCGACTACGAACTGGCCATTCTTTCCGTGCTGGCGCGCCCCTTGCTCTCCGAAATCAAGCCGCATCAAACCGTCTATGCGGAAGCCCGCCGGATGCTGGAGTTTTTATCCCACTTCCATCCGCTGTCCACCGAAATACCGCCGCCCACATCCATCATCCGCGAATTCATCGGCGGCTCCGATTTCGAGTACTAATCGCCTTGCATTGACGCCCCTTTTGGCAGTAGTGTTTCCGCGACATGCCCACCTATCAAGTCATTGACATCCTGACCCGCATCGGCCTGGCCCTGGCCGCCGGCGTCATCATTGCCATTGTGCCCATCGCCTGGCACAAGGGACACTTTCAGCCGCGCAGGTCCAAACGAATCGTTTGGTATCTGCTGGCGCTGATTGCGTTGCTGGGCTTCTTCGGCTATGGCTGGTTTTTGTGGAACAAATTTTTTCCCCACGAACCCGCCACGCCTCCCCCGGTGGAATATCCGGTTACCCCCACCCTGCCGTAGCCGCCCGAAAAGCGGCCGCCCTTATTCCTCAAAATTGCGCAGGGCAATCCGCCCCAGCCCTTCCAAGGTCAAGTCGCGGATGATTTTCATTTTCAGCCCCGTATGATGCAAAACTTTCCGCGCATAACCGCCGGTGGCGCATAGTTCAGGCTCGCGCCTCCCGCAGGATTTGCTCAGATGCCGGAGAATTTCCGTAATCATGCCCCGATAGCCCCAGCGACCGCTCAAACGAATGGCCTCTTCCGTATTCCGCCCCGTCTTCACTTTGATGCCGCCCGGCTTCAGCTCCGGCAACTGCGCCGCGCTCGCCAGCGATTCAAACCACATGCCATAGCCGGGAGCGATGACGCCGCCCACGAAACCGCGCCGGGGCAACACCAGATTGAACGTGGTCGCCGTTCCAAAATCGCACGCAATACACGGCGTCCCGCACAAATCCGCCGCCGCCACCGCATCAGCCAAACGGTCATGCCCGGTTTGATCCGGCCGCTTCAAATCCAGAGGGATTCCCAAATCCAACCGGTGATCCATCCACAGCACCGGCACGCGCGGAAACGTCTGTCGCAGCAAGCGACGCCACGTCGCATTGGTCTTCGGAACAACCGAACCCACGCAAATACAATCCGGCATCTCCCCGTTCGCCACGGTTTCCAAAATGACCGGGCTGATGGAAGCGCTCCGCGCCGCGCGCTGAATTTTACCCCGCGCGAACCATCCCGCCGCCGCGCGTGAATTCCCCAGATTGAGTGTGAAGACTTTCATAACTCCGGCCTTGCATCCTGGCCCCCGGCCGCAACCCACGCAGCACGGATCGCCGCCAGTGACTCTACCAAAAGTTCGCGCAAAGATGCCACCAAAAGTTGTTGCAACTCATCCACACAAATATCCACGCCTTCATCCGCGCAAGATGTGGATGCGGCAAGCAGCTCCTCAGGGGTATCCGCCGGCAACCGCGCCACATTCACGCCGATGCCCATAACGGCAAATTCAATCTGCTCGCCGCCGATTCGCGGCTCAATCAACACGCCGGAAATTTTGCGCCCGCGACACAGCACATCGTTGGGCCACTTGATGCGCAACTCCTTCATCCCGGCATCGCCCAGCGCGCGATACACCGCCAACGCCCCGACCATGGACAGGGACGGCGCTTCACTCGCCGGCCAATCCGGACGCAAAACAAACGACGCATACAAGCCGCCCGCCGGCGAAAGCCACCGCCGCTCACGACGCCCACGCCCCCGTGTTTGCCGCGCCGCCACCACCAAAGCGCCCGCCGGCGCGCCAGCCAACGCCCACTCCCGCGCGATGTCATTGGTGGATTCCACTTCCGCGAACCACCGCACTGGCACACCCGCGTTCATCGCCCGCGCCCTACTCAAATTCCAGCGCCAAATCCGCCGCCTGAACCGAATGCGTCAAAGCGCCCACGGAAATGGCCGTCACGCCGGTGCGCGCATAGTCGCGCAAATTTTTCTCGGTGATTCCGCCGGACACCTCGGTTTTGCAAATCCCGTCGCAAAGTCGCACCGCCTCGGCCACCGTCGCCGGACTCATATTATCCAGCAAAACCCAATCGGGCCTGCCGGCCAGCGCATCCCGCAATTGCTCCAGCGTATCCACCTCAATTTCAATTTTCAGATGTGGATACGCCTTCCGCGCCTGCGCAACCGCCTCCGCCAGCGTGCCTTTTTCCTTCTGACTCCAGAATGCCAGATGGTTGTCTTTGATTAAAATCGCATCGTGCAACCCCATGCGATGATTGGCGCCGCCGCCGCACGCCACCGCATATTTATCCAGCCGCCGCAAACCCGGCGCGGTTTTGCGCGTGTCCAAAATAAGCGGGCCATCATCCCCCGCCATCCGCGTGAGGGCTTTCGTGGCCGTGGCAATGGCCGTCATGCGTTGCGCAAAGTTCAAGGCGGTCCGTTCCGCCGTCAGCAACGCCCGCGCCGACCCGCTCACCCGCAGCAAAGTTGCGCCCGCCGCGGCCCCTTCGCCATCGGGAACAAGAATGTCCACCTTCACATTCGCATCCACCGCGCGAAACACTTCCGCCGCAACCCTCATCCCGGCCACAATCACGTCCTGACGCGTCACCAGAGCGGCGCTGGCCGTGGCGTCATCCGGCACCAGCGCCAGCGAAGTGGCATCGCCGCTGCCAACATCCTCCTCCAGCGCCCGCGCAATCAACTCGCGCAGGTCCGGTTCCTGCTCCAACGGCAACATGCTTTTGCTCATGGCATCCTCTCCCGCTTACGGCTTCTTTTTGCGCGTTCGCAACTTGCGTCCGGGGTGATAAACCACCGACTTGCGCCGCCCTTCCTGCACCAGGCCCTTGAATGGGTTTTCCTCATTTTTAAGCTCATAAATCTGATCGCGCAACAGAGCGGCGCGTTCAAACTCCATTGCCTCGGCGGCCTCCGCCATTTCGCGCTCCATCTCCGCAATCGCCCGCACCACATCATAGTCGCCACCCGCCTCCCGGACGACATATTCCTCCGTCTCGCGGGCTTTTTCCTCCTGCCGCAGACTGTCGCGAATGGCTTTTTCAATTTTGCGCGGAGTAATCCCGTTCGCCAAATTATAGGCCTCTTGAATCCGGCGGCGCTCCCCCGTCAATTCAATCATGCGCCGCATGGAATCGGTCACTTGGTCGGCATACAAAATCACGCGCCCCTGCAAATGACGCGCGGCGCGGCCCGCCGTTTGCACCAGCGACGTTTCGCTGCGCAAAAAACCTTCCTTGTCCGCGTCCAGCACCGCCACCAGCGCCACTTCCGGCAAGTCCAGCCCCTCCCGCAGCAAGTTAATGCCAATCAAGCAGTCAAAATCCGCCTGCCGCAATCCCCGCAGAATAGCCACCCTATCCAGCGCCGTAATATCGGAATGCAGATATTTGCAGCGAATCCCAATCTCCTGCAAATAGGCGGACAAATCCTCCGCCGTTTTTTTCGTCAGCGTCGTCACCAGCACGCGCTCCTGACGCTCGGCGCATTGGCGCACCTCCTCAATCAAATCATCCACTTGCCGGGCCAGCGGACGCACCTCGACCAGCGGGTCCAGGATGCCGGTCGGTCGAATAATCTGCCGCACCGGCGCGCCCGCCAGCTCCCGTTCCAGCGGCCCCGGCGTCGCCGACGTGAACAGCGTGCGCTGCGTCATGCCCTCGAATTCGTCATAGCTCAACGGGCGATTATCCAGCGCCGAGGGCAGCCGGAATCCGTGCTCCACCAGCGTGCGTTTGCGCGCCTGATCCCCATTGAACATTCCCCGCACCTGCGGCAGCGTCACGTGCGATTCATCCACCACCGTTAAAAAATCCTTGGGGAAGAAATCCATCAGCGTATAAGGCCGCGAGCCGCGCGGACGGTTCGCCAGCGGGCCGGAGTAATTTTCAATGCCGCTGCAATAGCCCACCTCCTGAAGCATCTCCATGTCGAAGGTCGTGCGCATGCGGAGACGCTGCGCCTCCAGCAACTTGTTCTGGGCCTCCAGCTCCGCCACGCGCGCTTCCATTTCGGCCAGAATGCGCTGAATCGCCGGCTGAATTTTTTCCGCCGGCATCACAAAATGTTTCGCCGGCGAAATGCCCACATACGGCAGCGATTGCAACACATGGCCGGTCAGCGGCTCAATCCGCCGCAAGCTCTCGATTTCGTCGCCGAAAAACCCCACGCGAACCCCCTGCTGGCTGTAGCCCGGAAAAATATCCAGCGTGTCGCCGCGCGCGCGAAACGTGCCCGGCAGCGTGGCCAAATCATTGCGGCTGTACTGCACCGCCACCAGCCGCTCCATAATCTCCTCGCGCGGAAATTCATCGCCCACGCGCAAGTTAATCAGCATGTCCCGATAATCTTCCGGCGACCCCAGGCCATAAATGCACGACACCGAAGCAACGATGATGACATCCTCCCGATTGATGAGCGAATCCGTCGCCGCCAGCCGCAGCCGCTCAATCTCCTCGTTGATGCTCGCGTCTTTCTCGATATAGGTGTCCGTTTGGGGAATGTAGGCTTCCGGCTGATAATAATCGTAATAGCTGATGAAATACTCCACCGCGTTGTTCGGGAAAAACTCCTTCAGCTCCGAATAAAGCTGCGCCGCCAGCGTTTTGTTGTGGGAAATCACCAGCGTCGGCCGATTCAGCCGCGCAATCACATTCGCCATCGTGAACGTCTTGCCGGAGCCGGTCACGCCCTCCAGCGTCTGGTATCGCTTCCCCGCCTCGAACCCGGCCACCAGCGCGGCAATCGCCTCCGGCTGATCCCCCGTCGGCTGAAAGTCGGACACCAGTTCAAACGCGCTCAAGGCGGCTCTCCGCAGCAGCCCCTACTGCCACCGTTCGCGCATCACCAAATCATTCAACGGCAGGCGCGAACGCGGGCGCGGATGGGTCTCCACATCCGGGAAGCCAAGCGGCGTCAACCCCACCACCTCCACGCCATCCGGCAGATTGAGAATTTGCTTAACCGCCGCCGGGTCAAACGCGCCAATCCAGCACGTCCCCAGCCCCAGCTCCGCCGCGGCCAATTGGATGTTCCCCATCGCCAGCGCGCCATCCACCGCCGCGTAATTCTGCCCGTCGAACGACCGCACCCAAGCCTCATTCGGCAAAATACAAACCGCCAGAATCACCGGCGCCTGCCAGAACCACGTGCGGGCATAAGCCGTCCCCAGCGCGCGCCGCCGGTCCTCCTCCGTCACGATAATATACCGCACCGGCTGCTTGTTCGCCGCCGAAGGCGCCCACCGCCCCGCCTCCAACAACGTCTGCAACATTTCCGGCGGAACCGGGTCCGGCTTGTATGCGCGAACACTGCGCCGCTTGAGCGCCAATTCCAAAAAATCTGATTTCTTCATCGCCTTACCTCTTCGTTGTATCCAAGCGCCCGTTCAGATTCCCCGGCCGGGCGGCATCAGCGGAAAACCCTTCCACCTGCGCCGTACACTTGGTGTCTTGAATTTCACCCGCCACAATCAACCGCGAAGCCGGGAACTTCGCCGTGGCCCCCATATCCTTCACAATGGAAAACACATGCCCATTCAGCGTCCCGCTCATCACCTCCGCCCCCCAAAGGCCGACAATCTCCACCACGCCATTGCGCACATACACATTCACCAGCCCGTTGTCGCACACCGTCCCCGGCGTCATCTCATCCGTGCTCGTGAAACACAAATTGAAGTTGCCCCCGAAATTCGCGTTCGTGACCACACCCCCGCCGCCGCCACCGCCCCCTCCGCCGCTGGAATTATCAATCGCCACCGCCAGCGCGCTGCCCACCGCCACCGCCCCGCCCACGATAATCGCCCCCGGCAGCAGATAACGCGCCTTGCTCGGACGCGCCGGCGCGGGCGACGCCGCCGCCGCCGCGGAAGCCGCCGCCTGCTGCTGCGCCTTTTGCGCCACCGCGCTCGCCGAAGGAATCGCCTCCGGCGCAACCGTGCTATCCACCACCTTGACCGTATGCCAATCGGTCTCCTTCGTTTCGCCGTCGGCATTCTCCGCCTGAATATAATAAAACAGTTGCGCCCCCGGCCCAATCATATGCCCCGGAATCGTCCCATACCACATCCCCGCCCCCGAACGGCTCATGGACACCCGGAAAGGCGTCATCCCGCGCGAAGCCGCATAAAAGAGCGACACCGACTCCACCCGCGCCGCCGCGTCACGCACCGTCGCCCGCACCCCCAGCGGCTGACTCTTCGCCGCCACCGCAATCGCATCGTGTCCAATCACCGGCACACCCCACCCCGGCGACGCCGCCAGCAAAACGGCCAAACCCGCCGCGACCCATTTCCAACTTCGATTCATGCTACGCTCCAACTTTTCCACGCCATGGAAAACAAATACCTGATTTTTCCATGCTATGGAAAATTATTTTCCACACCATGGAAAAATTCACCCCGCTGAAAAGCTGTTCCGACCGCTTGAGCTGTTCGGTTTCCTCCGAACCAATGCGCCCAGCGGGCGCATCTACAATCCCCCCTTGCCGCCCCTTCGGTGCCCTCCCTGAACCCCGAGCCCCCCCCCGTGGGCTTCGGCATCATTCAGGTCGTGCCGGCCTGACGGTTTCTGCTGGAGATCGACTCACGACAGAGATCGACTCACGAACCTGACATAGCGGCTCGCCTTATGTTAGGTTCGTGCCGTTTCCTAAAACTACGGTCTCCGGCGGTTTGATCTCGTACCCCATGGCTCGGTAGCCACGCCGACGTTTGTCCCACATGCGGTTGAGCTGGGGCTGATTGGTCTCGGCATAATCGTAGATTCGCACATCCTGTTTGTCGGCGTGTTCCCGGTGCAAGCGTCCCGCATATTGCTGCAAGGTCCCCTTCCAAGAAATCGGCATAGCCAGCTCCTCATACCATGAGACATCACATTTCTTTTCGTTTTTCAGATAGGATGCCAACAGTGACAACGTGGTTAGTCTCTGCTGCCCGTCTATAGTTTCATAGACGCTACGTCTGCCACCTGTTCTCTCAAAAACTACAAGTGTACCGATGTAGTAGTTCCGTCTTTCCGGAAGGTAATCGATCACATCCTGAATGAGCTGGGTGATTTCTCCTTCGTCCCAAGCATAGTTCCGCTGATACATAGGAATGGTGTATTTGGCCTCTCCACTTAAAAGCTTACGGATGGATAGTTGAGAAATATCGTTATTCATAATATCGCATCTCCCGGAAAAGGCTTTCAATTTCCTCAGTTTTAGTCGACCGTTTTTCCCGTAAAACCGGGAGCGTGCAATTGATAAAGTCACCGGGTCTAATCGCGTCTTTAATCAATTTAAACAGATTGTTTTCCAGAACATGATTGTCCATGCTGGCCAGTTGAACCACCTGCATTTTTAGGCGAAGGCTGAAACTCCAGATAAAAATCTTTTCGATGGCCCGAGATATTTCAACAAGACCGAACTTGTCGATGTAATAGATGAGCAGGCAATCAAAAATCGTTCGGACGTACCGATCCCCGGTGCGGTTGCGGCCTTCATAAGTGTTCAGGGCTTCCAAGATGTTCTTTGCATATCCATCCAGCTTATCCAAAGCAATTAGCTGGAAGCTGCCAGTAGGGCATTTATTATACTCAGTTACCATTGCCTGATAATGCGCTATCATCTCGAAAAAGCGCCTACCATTGATGATGATTTGGTCCAGATGGAAAGGGAATCCCAAGGCGTGACCATCAACTTTACGTTCGTACTGTTGGTTGTAGTGATCCACAAAATGGTGTACCATTCGCAGCTGTTCAATATAAGGATAATGCGCCACCGTCTCCATATTGACACCTTTGAATAGGCCGGTATCCTCTTTGCCAAAATAACGGGCAGAGGCCCCTTTTGACCAGTTTCGAATGCGATACAAATACTGGGAGAAGAGCGTGGCCAGCTCTTTCGTTTCAGTATTCTCCCATCTTGAAACAGTGGTAGCTTTTAACTCTTCATCATTAGAAGAGAACTCCCGTAGATGATAAGCTTTCAGAAGGTCATGCGGTTCGAGGTCTCGTCCACGAGCATTCTGAGAATCAAAAAACTGAAACGCTTCAGAAATATCCTTCAGAGCAAAAGTGACGACTTCACACTTGTTCAAAAGGAAGTCGATGTGCTCCTCAGTGAAATCGGAACGGTCAACAATACGGCAAATCTCAAGATAATTGCTGTATATGTTAGCCTTGGAAATTTCGCTTTTGAAGCTGGGGGATATCATGTCACGCTCCAGCAGGCTCAAATGCTCTTTCAGATCTTTACGATCAAGCTTGTCTTTGCGGAGTGTGGACAATGCCCGAACGGCCAGCAATAGAGTTATAATTCTCTGTTGCCCATCAACGATATTTTTTCGGTCCTCCTCCTGATGGAATACAATTGTCCCAAGGCGATATGAGGACTTATCCTTGTGGGTTGCAATATCATTGAAGAGTTGATTGACGTTTTTTCCGGTCCACTTATATGGACGCTGATATACCGGAATGGCCAAGCTTCTATCTGCAAGGAGCTCTTTGACCGTTAGAATTTGGGCATCAAGATCATGTGATGTCGGTTTGGCGGACTTCAAAATCATATTTGCCCCCCATTCGTTAATTTATCCTTCAATGTCAACAGCTCATCGTCCAGCCCATAGCGAACCACGGCGATCCGGTCGCTGCGCTGGGAAACAAAATCTCCTGTCATCACAGGGAGCTGGAATGGGAAAAATGCCGGGTTGTTTTTCAGTAATCCAAGAGCGGCTTTTCCTTCTTTATCAGCGTACAGAGCGGCTTCATATAAAAGTATTGTGAGATTCGGCTCACTAATTCCCATCGGTTTGCATTGTTCATAACAACCCTTGACCTTGGAATCCTCTAACACGCCCCATGAAACAAAAGAACGGATTGCGTACCGGGCATTTCTGGCCACCGTTTCCCTGTCGCCGTACTGCTCTTTGAGCCGGGAGAACACTTGGGCCTGTGTGATCTGATCCTGCAGGTTGAAAAGCCTCCCGGTCTGTTTTGCGACATGAAACCAGAAGGGATACGATGCGGAGATCACCGCCCAGTGGTATGGCAGCCAATCCCCGGGATGCTCATTCCGAATGAGTGCAAGAGCATGATCCCTGAAGGGAATTAAATCTTTGTCCGGCGCAAACCACGATGCGAGAATACCGATGGCCATGCCATACGTTTTTTTGCCTCGCTCACCAATGCCGCCGCTTTGTTTTTGAGTTGCTAAAAATTCGTCCAATTCAGCTCGAATATCTTTTTCAGTGAGACCGGCCAACATCATTTTGACGACATGGTCCATCCAGTGTTTTTGAATGGTCTGCTTGATGCCCAGTTTGTCATGTCGTTTGCCCATCACCGTGTTCTCCTTTCAAACTTCACAAGAGGCACGATGACTTCTTCGATGGCTACACCGCCGTGACCTACGATGGCTTCTCCCGGGTCCACGAATGCGTCGCGGCCACCAGCTACCAGTGGAAAATAATCTGCTGGCAGTCCGACCGGCTGCCACTCATGGGTAAACGGGAAGTCACGTGCTACCCGCGCGCGGAGTTCCGGCGTGGGATAGACACGAACACGCTCGCCGCGAGTCTCGGCAATCACACCTTCAGATGGGCGTCCTTTGCCTTCGCATTGAATATTGCCGTGATCGGCTGTCAGCCAAACCTCATAGCCGTAATCCAGGAGTTGGCCGACCATCGCGGAAAGAAATCCTGCATGGCACCACTGCTTGATCTGGTTGTGCATCCCGGCCGAGCCGAGTTGCATGCCGTGCATGATCTT
>DBPO01000058.1:0-4497 GCA_002304915.1 Verrucomicrobia bacterium UBA1418 | reverse complement strand
TGCGGAGTCGAGGACGCCCGCAGCGTCACCGAGGCCACGCTGATAGGCAACATCCAGCCGGGACAGACCATGGCTTTCCCAGAACTGCTTCCAGAGTTTCTCTTCGCTGTTGGTCGAGTGGATGGATGACGGGAAATAGAGCGGCGCTTTGCCTGCGAAGATCGCTTGCCGCGATACCGAGGTCAGCGTCGGAATCCAGGCGAAGGTCGCGGATTCGCGCATGACCAGATTGGCATCCTGCTTTTGCAGAAGCTGGCGAATGGTCACCCACTGGTCCAAGGCCAGGCCGTCAACCACAATCAACGCCGCACGGCTGCTGCCGGAGTCCTCGATATCCCGGGCCAGGCGGCGCGGCACATGGTGAAGCATGGCAGGATTGGTCGGCGGCAAGTTAATCAGACTGGAGTAGTGGTCGGCCAGCCAAGCGGCAAAGATCGTGTTCAGTGCATCGCCGATTTCCCTGAGCCGGGTCTGATACTCGATGTTGTTGCCGCAATGAACCAGCGAAGAAAGTTCGGCCCATTTCAACGCAAAGGCGGTCCAGTCCGAGTACCGCGCTTCCGCAGTGGGCAGTTCCTTCTCGACAAGGCCAAACAAGCGAGAGAGCCGCAGCTCGTCATCGTCCACGCCGGATGTGGCGATGCCGCTTCGGACCCAGGACCCGGCATCCACTTCAATGCCTTTGGCCTCGACGGGCGTGAGTTTCCCCTCCAGGAACAGGTTGTCGATGTAGACCTTGATGTCCTGATGGTCGAACGGCAGGCGATCCGGGCCGGGATACTTGAGGCCGTATTCCGGCGAATCCTCCCGCACCTGATGAGCGCTGCCGAGCCTGGAAAGAAATAGCGGCCAGCGTTCCTGCAAAAAGGCGAAGAACGCCTTATCGTCCGAAACGATTTCAGAGAGTGGCCAAGCCTTGAATCCATCATGCCCTTTGAGAACCTGGATAAGCCGCTCGGCCAGCATCTGCGGGAGTTGGAGTTTGCCGTAGTGCAGGCGCAGCAAGGCGCGAAGCAACTCCACCTCGTCGGCAATCAGTTCTGCCGCGATGCCGAACACATGGCGGAGAATGAAATCCTTGGTGGCGTTATCACCCATGCGATCCGGCTGCGACTTGCGTTGAGCCTCAAATAGTGCGTCCAGCAGGCTTCGGTCGAGCTTCTCGATCACCGGATAGCTAAGCGCCGGGAACAGATCCCCTAGATTGAATGAAAGTTTGCGGCCTGTTTGGAGCAGGTCGTATGGCAGGGATCCCAGCTCCGCGTCCTGCAAGCGGAGGACGACCACCAGATCGGTGTGCTCACCCCGGTCCCAGATCGAACGGTATTGGGATTCATAGGCGTATCTGAATTCGACCGGATCACGGAACTCGATCAGGTCGAACCCGCGTCCGCGAAGCTCCAATGCCAGCTTCTCCTCGGTCAGCAGACAATCCGGGTCCGCGACCAGGGTCAGCTTGCTGACGTTGGGCACAAAGTCGTTCAGGATGGCGTCTCGCCAACTACTCATTGAGCGCCTCCCTTGATGATCCGCAGCATCAGCAGCGACCGGATTTCCGCACGATCTGTCCCCACAAGGTCTGTTCTTCGATGACCTTGCAGGCGCTGTTATGAACGGTGTTGTATTGCCATATGTTTTCGCTCGATGACATTCCAGCCAAATTCCTTATCGTCCCGCATTGATTCGTTTATATCTTTGCTCAAAAGCCTCTTTTCCACCTTCCATCACTCGGCATATTTCATCCCTTACGGAAGGCTCCTGAAGTCCACCCTGTGTCACGATTCGGGTTTGCCCAGACCTCACATCAAGGGCGATGACGTTTTCCGCATCACCATTCACGACGATGTTGGCGTTGTGCGTGACCACTAAAACCTGTCGCTTCTGTTTGATCTCCCGCAGTTGCGTTACGATCAGGTCATAGATCAAGTAGTTGTCGAGATCGTCTTCCGGCTGATCAAGCACGAGAGGCTCATTGCCATACGAAAGGATAAAGGCCAGAAGAGCAGCAGTTTTCTGCCCAGGCGATCCTTGCTCTACGGGCTTGAAACTCTCGCCGTCCCTGAGACTGTATTTGACATCCAAGGAGTCATCGGGAAACCAGCACAGGATTCGATCTATTTTCTCGGGTTCCAGTCCCTGAATGTGAGAGACAAAGCGTCGATCTTTGACGTCAGCCACCGCCTTTGTATCGTTCGCACGGATGGCCAGCAGCGCTGATTTTAAAGCCTCAATTTTTTCATCCATTGTCTTGGAAGATTTCTGCGTCAGGGCAGCCAGCAGGCCCTCATCCCCATCGACCACGCCGATGTCACGATCAAAACCACCATTGCTCCGGTCGATTAGATTACGGAACACTTCCTCAACCGTGATCTTGTTTCCAAACGGAACGACATTGATCTGTACATATGAATTGCCGGTGAGGGTATCCTTGAGAAAGTCCTCTCGAAGCTTGGTTATCTTGGCCCGATGCTCATGGAGCTTGGCCAAGCACTCTTCCGCACTCTTCTGATGCTGCACAAGAGTTTCTCTCTTCTTGTTGAACCCCTTGAGCTTCTCCTCGAGATCTTGCCGCTGCTTAACCAGAACACCATATGCGGAAGGATCGCCCGCACCTGCTGCGCTGAGTTGACCGAGGAGGTCGGTGTATTCCTGGTTCGCCGTTGTGATTTTCTTTGATATTTCCAGGCCGGGTCGCGCTTGATTCCATGCGCTCTTCGCATCATCAATCCGCTGCGCGATTGAATTCATCTCACTCTGGAGTTTTTCAAACGTCGCACGGATGCCCGCTGCAGCGTCGATCAGCTCTTTATCATCCGCATTCCCAACGTCGAAATGCTGTGAATCCAATTCTGGTGGCAACAGGCTTCCTGAAATATCCCGGACCTGTTCGGCTGAACCTTCCCAGGTCTTTTCCCAGGAATCAATGGCCTTGCTCTGGTTCTGTCTGAGCTGGTAAGCCTTAAGCACGTCCGCATGGCCCGCCTTTTCAAAAACCTCGAGCTTGCGTTTGACGTCCTCAAGCTGACCTTTGATTACCGATTCTTCCTGAAGTCCGGCCTGAACTTCACGCTCCTGGGCGCGAATCGAGAGATATTTGGAAACCAGTTCCTCCCACTCAAGTTGCCAATCACGATGATTGACCGCAGGGGCATCATCGACAACCTGCAAGAGCGCCTGGGGATGCTTCGCCAGCTCGAAAATTTGCTTCTGGCTGTAAATCCTGACGGGAAATCGTTGTGCTATGTCTCCCTCGGAAGCGCTCCAGGTTCCGGGAGCGGTCTCTTCCTCTATGGCGTGTCTGTTGTCCGCGTTAGACCAGGTGATTCGAAAGCGGCCACCGTCTTTTCGAAAGCCGACGGTGATTTTCGTGGCATTTTTTAACAGCCCTTCATCCTGGCGGTCGCTCGACGTTTGACTGTATTTGGTAAATTCCTTTTCAAGGCTCTTGGGGATTTCTCCCTTCCGTTTGAGAGCAATCCGCAGGAACTCCAACGAAGTCGATTTCCCGGTGCCTCGTCCACCAATAATTGTGTTGAGCCAGGGGTTCAGTTGACAGGAAAAGGATTGACCTCTGCCCAGGTACTTCGCATCGTCAACCACGATGCTTTCGATGGCCAGTTGTCCATGCGTATTAGGGTCACCAGTGAAGCGGTCCGAACGCTTCAGGGAGAGAGCACCATCAATGAGCGCCAGCCGTAATCCATCATAGGATGGCTCCGACATTTTTACCCAAGTGAAATGGCTCCCAGGATAGCGTTGACCGCCGGTACCGGACGTATGATGGGAATCGGTTCCAAGAACCTCCGCCCAATTCAAATTCTTGTCGATGTAGTGCTGTGGCTTTGCCTGAGCAAGGTCCGTGACCTCCATGGCAAATACACACTTGTTGTCCAGTACCTGCTCCAGTGTGTTTCCGGTACAATCTGTAAAAAGTCCCTTGGCCTGATCGACATGAGCAGGTATTGCAAGCCCGCCTGACCTTGCAATTTCGTCAATCACCTCAACAGCGGAGCATTCAGAACAGCCGTCGCTCTTTCCCTTGGTGGCGCGATACCTCACCGCACCGAGCAGCGAATCGATATCCGAGGTGGTCTTGTCTGGGCCGAAAATGGCCAGGATATGGATATTCCCCTGAACGGTAATCTCAACGCCGGGGAAGAGGTAGAGCGGTCGATAATCCGCATGACCTTCAGATGCCAGCTCCTGGAGTGCCTGCCTGAGTGGATCAATCCAGGCACCTGAATTGTGATCCGTCACCGCGACGCAATCGATGCCTTGCCGCATGTAGTTGAGCAGCCAATCCTTATGGGAGATTTGTTTATGCTGGGCCTGGTCGGGGCCTTTCCCATAATCGTCCGATGCAGGAGTGTGATTGTGGAAGTCGAACTTCCACCATTTGGCACTGGCCCAATCCCAAGCGGCAGACATACTTATTCCCCTCCCATTCTCGTTACTGCCTGGTCGTACCACATCAGCAGTTTGGGATCTTCTTCCAGG
>DBPO01000101.1 GCA_002304915.1 Verrucomicrobia bacterium UBA1418 | reverse complement strand
GGCGTTTAGGGGGCGGGCGGGGGATTGGGAAGGGCTTGCAGGAGTTGGCGGGCTTCGGGGGCTGGGAGGACGCGATAGGCGGGCTGGCGGGCCTGCTGGTAGGCGGCGCTGTGGTGGCAGGCGGGATATTTTTTGGCGCGCATGCGGGCGTCAAATTGTTTCCAGTCGGCTTGCGTGAGCGGCGCGTCGGGGGTTGTCGGGAGCGCCCGGCCGAGGGCGCGCCAGGCTTGGAGGAAGTCGTTGGGGCGGGCGTTAAAGGAGGCCGCGCCGGCGACAAAGGCGTGATGGAGGGCGAGGAGGTCGCCGCCTTGGGCTTTGTAGGGGCGCAGATTCAGGCGGCCGATGCGTCCGTCGGGGGTCAGCGGGACCCATAGCGGTTCATCCGGCAATGGAGCGGTGAGGGTGGTCCATTCTTTTTCCAGCCACTTGAGCGTCGCGATTTCATTTTCGATGGCGTGTTCGCCGCCGCGCGTGGCGTGAAAGAGCCATTTGTAGGCGTCTTCGATGCGCACTTCGGGGGCGGCGCGGGCTTGTGACAAGAAGTAGGTGGTGACGGGATGGGGCGACTGGGCGCAGGCGGGGAGGAAAAGAAGCGGGATGAGGGCGCAGAGTCGTTTCATGACATCGGAGCGTAGCGGCGGGTGGCGGGGACAGTCAAATTTTTCTTGCGGAAAAAGCGTTTTCATGCCATTAATACATTTATGAAAAATCGTAATAATTCAACGGATGGAGGCGCGACGCGTTTGAGTGTGTCGCTGCCGAATGCGCTGGCGCTGGAGTTGGATGGGCTGGTGACGGCCAAGGGGGCGGCGAGTCGTTCGGCGCTGGTGGCGGACTTGGTGCGGGATGCGGTGGTGGAGCAGCGCGCGCGCGGCGGGCGGCAGGTCATCGCCGGGGTCATTACGCTGGTGTATGACCACCATGCACGCAATTTGCAGGCGAAGCTGACGGATATTCAGCACGACGCCGAGGGGTTGATTGCGGCGGTTATGCATGTGCATTTGAGTCACCACGATTGTTTGGAGGCTTTGGTTGTGAGGGGGCCGGCAGACCAGGTGCGGACGCTGGCGGACCGGCTGGCCGCCGTGCGCGGAGTGAAACACGGCAAATTGACCATTACAGCAGTGGGCTGAAGGAGAGACCAATGAAGATGATTGTACGAATGACTTGGATATGGGCGTTGAGCGCGGTTGCGGCGTTTGGGCAAACGACGGTGGTGACGCACGCGGAGTTGCAAGCGGTGACGGAGGAGGGAAAGAGCGCGTGGGAGGAAATATTTCCTTTCACGATTCGCGGGGTGATTTTGAACGACCCGGGGGAAATGCTGCCGCTGGAGTTTAATCCGGAGGCCACGGGGCCTTCGACGGGCGGGCAATACCAGATGTTTATTCAGGCGGTGGCGGCGGGTGACCGGGGGGGGACGGCGCTTTATATGGCGCAACGGAGCTTTTTGTCGGGGCAGAACTACGACGAGGCGGGCTGGTTGAGTGAGATGCAGCGGGTTCGTTTTGATGAGAATGGCCGACGGTTTCGCAAGGGCGATTTGGTGGAAGTGACGGCACGGAAGGCGTTGTTCTATAACGGGAAGCGGAATATCAACGAGGCGCACCGGATTGACCCGAATAATAATTTTGACGTCGCGCTGGTGAAGCCCAATGTGGGGTTGCCGCAGGCGGAGGCGATTACGCTGGCGGATTTGAAGACGGCGGATGATGAGGCGATTTTCGATGCGACGCGCGAGACGGGCGGCGAGCACTGGCAGGGGATGCGCGTGCGGCTGGATGGGATTCGGCTGACGGATACGAACGGCTGGGGGAAGGCCGCCTGGGGAGAACGGATTTGCTGGGCGGCGGATGACACGGGGAGAAGTTTGTTGTTGCGGATGCCGTTGACGGATTTGGGTGAGCCGCCGGCGACCACGACGGTATTTTCGGCAACGGGCATTTTGAATCAGGAGGGGAGCAGCACGGCCGGCTATGAACTTTTTGTGCAGGAAATCGGGCCGGTGCTGGATATTGGGCGCGGCAGCGGGGGCGGCGTGGCGGTCAGTTTTTCGTCTGATTACGCCGGTTATGTGGTGCAGTATTCCGATGGCGGGCCGGGCAACTGGCAGGACCTGGACGTGACGCCGCGCATGACCATTGTGGTGGAAGACACGGGTGACGCGACGAACCGGGTCTATTGGTTGATTCGGAAAGACGAGTGAAGTCGGGGTTCACACTGATTGAACTGCTGGTGACGCTGGCGGTGCTGGCCTTGCTGGCGGCGCTGGGGGCGTCACCGCTATTGAGCGCCATTGAGCGGGGGCGCGTGGGGCGGGTGCTGGCGGATTTGCAGACGCTGGAGGTGGCGCTGGAGGCTTATCGGATTGATAACGGGCATTATCCGCCGGTGACGGTTTCGTGCATGGCGATTGATGCGGAAGAAGTGTTGCAACTGCCGCGTGAACTGGCGGACGGCGGATATTTGCCGGCGAATCCCAAAGAGAAGGCGTCGTCGCTGCTGAAGGACCCTTTTCATCCGAAGAATACCTATAAATATATTGCCCCGGAGAAATACTGGATGAATGGGTCCAAGCAGGATGACCGTTATCCGGTGTGGGTGCCGGATGATTTCCCGTCGTGTCAGGCGGATGGGGGGCGTTATGACGACCAGCCGCAGTCGCCGCTGGCGTGGGCGGCTTGGAGTGTGGGGCCGCGCCCGGATAAAAGCAAAGCGTTGAACAGGAAGGCGCCGACGGCGGCGTCCACGTGGTACGCGGGGGCGGGGGACCACGGCGTGATTGTCCGCTACAAGGAACGCAACGGGCCGAGTTGGTCCAGCTTGCGGTAGGTCGGGGAAAGAGGCTTTAGTTTTCCATCCAGAGGCCGCCGGTGGCTTCGAGCCAGTCGGCGACGCGGTCTGCGGCGGCGGGCACGTTGTTGTCGGACATGTCGAGGCGCAGGACGGGGAGGATGGATTCGGCGACGAGGCGGTCGAGGACTTCCTGCTCGCGGATGAAGAGGGAGAGGTCGTCGTACTGGTCGGGTTTGCCGGAGACTTGCAAGCGGATGGCGCGGGCGGCGGCGAAGGATTCGGGCGAGCGGACGCAATAGATGAGGCGGAAATTGAGAGGGCGGAGGCGTTCTTCGAGCCAGCGGAAATCATAGTCCTTGCCGTGAGTCATGAGTTGATACATGCGGGTGGAGAGGTGGAAGCGGTCAATTATCCAGGAGTAGTAGCGCTGGAGTTCGAAGAGGCGCGCCCAGGTGGCGTAGGTTTCCATGGCTTGGGCTTCTTCGTGCGGCTCGAAGTTGATGAGGCCGCGGCCCCACGGGAAATTGGTGAAGGCGCACCATTCGCCGGAAATGAGCGGCGAGTGGTAGCGGTAGCGGCGAGGACCGACGATACGCGGGTGCTCGTTGAGGGAAAAAGCGAGATCGGTCTTGAAGGTCAGGCGCGTGCCTTCGAGGATGATTTTGGGTGTGAGTTTGTGTGCCATGCGAGTTTTTCTAGCACGGGCGCGCGGCGGGTGCAATCGGGAAGGGGATGGCGGGGGCAAAGGCGGGGCAAAAAAACGCCCGTCGGCGGGGCCGACGGGCGGGAGGGTGCGCGGGGGGGGTTAGTTTTTACCGCGGCCCTTGACTCCTGCGGCCGTGGCCAGATTGGCCTTGGCTTTTTCGCGGGGGCGGAGGGAGCGCACGGCTGCGCCGGCGCGCCACATTTCGGAGTTGCCCATCTTGGCGAGTTCGGCGTCCAGCTTTTGCTTGTAGTTGGCGCGGCCGCAAACCTTGATGACGCGCGCGGCTTCGGCCTGCGATTTGACCGCCTTGTACAGTTGATTGAAGACGGGCATGACGGCTTTCTTGAAGCGGGGCTTCCAATCCAGCGCGCCGCGCTGGGCGGTGGCGGAGCAGTTGGAATACATCCAGTCCATGCCGTTTTCGTCCACGAGGCGAATCAGGCTTTGGGTGAGTTCTTCGACGGTTTCGTTGAAGGCTTCCGAGGGCGAGTGGCCGTTTTTGCGCAGGACGTCGTATTGCGCTTCCATGATGCCGGCGAGGGCGCCCATGAGCACGCCGCGTTCGCCGACGAGGTCGGAGGTGACTTCGTTTTCGAAGGTGGTGGGGAAGAGGTAGCCGGAGCCGACGGCGATGCCGATGGCGAGGGTGCGCTGGCGCGCGCGGCGGGTGGCGTTCTGGGCCACGGCGAAACTGGAGTTGATGCCGACGCCGGCGAGGAAGTTGCGCCGCACGGATGTGCCGGAGCCTTTGGGGGCCACCAGAATGACATCCACGTTCTTGGGGGCGTTGACGCCGGTCAGGTTGCGATAGACCCAGCCGAAGCCGTGGGAGAAGTAGAGCGCCTTGCCTTTGGTGAGATGGGGCTCGATGCGGGGCCAGACGGATTTGAGCGCGCCGTCGTTGACGAGCACCATGATGATGGTGGCTTTGGCGCAGGCTTCTTCGATGTCGAAGAGGGTCTTGCCGGGTTCGAAGCCGTCTTTGACGGCGCGTTTCCAATCGCCTTGGAAACGGGGGTCCTGGCCGATGATGACCCGGATGCCGTTGTCGCGCATGTTCAGCGACTGGGCGGGGCCTTGCACGCCGTAGCCGATGACGGCGATGACTTCATTCTTCAAAACCTCGCGCGCTTTTTTCAGCGGGAATTCCGCGCGGGTGACGACTTCTTCTTTGACTCCACCAAAATCAATTTTGGCCATAACTTGTCTCCTTCATTCTGCCGGAATTGGCAACAAACAGTGGAAACAATAGGCCCGCGCCGGTTCGGACGCAAGCGGTTTGTGGCGGGGAAGGGCAGTTTTCCCTGATCCTTAGCGACTGGTGA
>DBPO01000109.1 GCA_002304915.1 Verrucomicrobia bacterium UBA1418 | reverse complement strand
TGACCTCTGACCTCTGACCTCTTTCCCTTGTGTCTTCATTCTGACTTCCGGCCTTTGGCTTCTTTCAGGTAGCGGGTGACGTGGTCGAGGTCTTTGTCGCCGCGTCCGGAGAGGCAAACCAGGATGTTTTCGTTGCGGGAGCGTTGCGGGGCCACGCGAATGGCGGCGGCGAGCGCGTGGGCGCTTTCCAGCGCGGGGATGATGCCTTCGTACTTGCACAGCAGTTGAAAGGCGGCGATGGCTTCTTCATCCGTGACGCCTTCGTAGCGCACGCGTTTCAAGTCGTGCAGGAGGGCATGTTCGGGGCCGACGCCGGGATAATCGAGGCCGGCGGACACCGACCAGGCTTCATGGATTTGGCCTTCGTCGTTTTGGAGGAGATAGCTGATGGAGCCGTGCAATTCGCCGGGGCTGCCTCCGCTGATGGATGCGGCGTGGCGCGGGGTGTCGAGGCCGTCGCCGGCGGCTTCCGCGCCAATCATCTCGCAGGGGTCGTCCAGAAATGGATAAAACAGCCCGATGGCGTTGGAGCCGCCGCCCACGCAAGCGACCAGCAGGTCCGGCAGGCGGTTGTTTTTTTCGAGGAACCGGGCGCGGGCTTCATCGCCAATCACGCGTTGAAAATTGCGCACCATTTCGGGGTAGGGGTGGGGGCCTGCGACGGAGCCGATTACGTAAAATGTGTCTTCGCTGGCGCTGGACCAGTAGCGGAGGGCTTCATTCATGGCGTCCTTGAGCGTGCGGGTGCCGCTTTGCACGGGGATGACTTGGGCGCCGAGCAATTCCATGCGGCGCACATTGGGCGCCTGGCGCGCGATGTCTTCCGCGCCCATGAAAACTTTGCACTCGAAGCCGAAGCGGGCCGCGATGGTGGCGGTGGCGACGCCGTGCTGGCCGGCGCCGGTTTCGGCAATCACCCGCCGTTTGCCCATGTGGCGGGCGAGCAGGCCCTGGCCGACGACGTTGTTGATTTTGTGCGCGCCGGTATGGGTGCAATCTTCGCGCTTGAGCCAAATCCGCGCGCCGCCGAGGTGGTCGGAAAGTCGCGTGGCGCAATCGAGCGGGGTGGGGCGGCCGGCGTAGTCGCGCAGCAGGGCGTGATAGGTGGCCATGAAGGCGGGGTCGTTTTTGACGGATGCCCAGGCGGCTTCAACATCCAGCAGGGCGGACATCAATGTTTCGCCGACGAAGCGTCCGCCGTAGGGGCCGAAGTGGCCGGAGGCGTCCGGGTATTGTCCAATCAGTTTGTTCATGTTTGCAACTTTCTCCCCGGGCTTGTGCGGCCCAGTTTAGCCATGCGGTCGTGCGCTTCGCGCAGCAGGGTTTCGGTGGTGGGCCAATCGAGGCAGGCGTCGGTGACGGATTGGCGCGGGTTGATGTGCGCGGGATTCGCGCCCAAGGTTTGGCAGCCGCCTTCCAGATTGCTTTCCAGCATGAAGCCGCGAATGGATTCGTTGCCGGCTTCGATTTGCGAGAGCACATCGCGCATCACGACGGCCTGACGTTCCGGTTTTTTGCCGGAGTTGCCGTGCGAGCAATCCACCACGATATTTTGCGGCAGGCGGGCGGCGCGCAGGGCGGCTTCGCAGGCGGCCACGGACGCGGCGTCGTAGTTGGGTTTCTTGCCGCCGCGCAGCACCACATGCGGATAGCGGTTGCCCGTGGTGGAGAAAACGGCGGGCAGGCCGTCTTCCGTCACGCCCAAAAAGTGATGCGGTCCCATGGCCGCCCGCACGCTGTTGATGGCGGCGTCGAGCGAGCCGTCGGTGCCGTTTTTGAAGCCGACGGGCGTTGAGATGCCGCTGGCAATTTCGCGGTGGGTCTGGGCTTCTGCGGTTCGCGCGCCGATGAAGTTCAAGGAAATCAGGTCGCCGATATACTGCGGCATCAGCACGTCGAGGAGCTCAGTGGCAGCGGGCAGGCCCATCTCGGCCGTGCGGATTAGAAAATGCCGCGCCATGCGGATGCCTTCCTCAATCTGGAAGGTGTCGTTCATATACGGGTCGTTAATCAGGCCCTTCCAGCCGATGGATGAGCGCGGCTTTTCAAAATAGACGCGCATGATGACGTAAATGGAGTCGCTGATTTCATCGGCCAGCGTTTTGAGTTTCCGGGCGTATTCCGCCGCTGCGTCGAGGTGATGAATGGAGCAGGGGCCGACTACCGCGAACAGGCGCGGGTCGTCGCGGTCCAGCAGTTGCTCGATGGTTTCGCGGCATTGCAAAACGGTGCGGATGACTTGGGCGGAGAGCGGCAGGGCGGCTTTCATTTCGCGGGGCGTTGCCAGCGAGACAACGGATTCGATGTTGATGTTTTCCAGGCGAGGTTGGCTCATGAGTTTCCTTTCCAGACAAAAGATGCGGGCGGGGGCGGCAGGGCGGCGGCCGCCTCCAGAAAAGCGCGGATGGCGTCGGGATTTTTGATGCCCGGCGCGGTTTCCAGACTGGAGCTGGCGTCCAGTCCGGCCGCTTGCGAGGCGCGGACGGCTTCCGGCAGATTGGCGGCGGTGAGGCCGCCCGCGAGCGCGAACGGATGGTGCGGGGCGAGGGCGGCGGCCGTGGCCCAATCCCAGGTGTTGCCCGTGCCGCCGGGCATCGGCCCGGCGCTGCATTCGACGAGGATGCCGGTTCGCGGCGGGAGGGCGTTGGCGGCGGCAATCAGTTCGTCGCCGGTGTGGCGCAACGCCTTCACGACATGAAATCCGGCCTGCTGCACGGCCAGAATATCAGCGGCGCTTTCGTTGCCGTGCATTTGCACGGTATCGAGCGCGGCTTCCCGCGCCATGGTTATCATGCGCGCGGCCGGCACATTCACAAACACGCCGACACGCGCGAGGTCCGCGGGCAGGCCGGCGAAAAGTTCCCGCGCCTGAGCGGGCGTGACGCAGCGCGGACTTTTTTCGTAAAAAATCGCGCCTACGGCGCCCGCGCCGGCCGTCGCGCAAAACTGCGCGATGTTCCGCTGGGTGATGCCGCAAATTTTGACGTGGGGGAGGCGCATGGAGAAGGGGGCTGGGTTCAGGGTTCGGGGTTCAGGTTGGTGGGGACAGGCAGGGCGGTCCACTGCCGGAGGAGTTCGGCGGGGTTGGGGGATTTGACGAGGGTTTCGCCGATGAGGAACCGGCGAATGCCGGCCGCGAGCGAGCGCTGGATGTCGGACGCTTCGCGGATGCCGCTGGCGGCGACTGCCGCCGAGCCGCGCGGCAGGCATGCGGCAAGCTGGGCGGCGCGGTTCACGTCGGTATCAAAATGGGCGAGGTTGCGGTTGTTGATGCCGACAACGGCGGGCGCGAGGGCGGCGATTCGGCGCGCGTCGGTTTCGTCGTGAATTTCGACCAAAACGTCCAGCCCGATGGCGCGGGCCAGCGCGAGAAGTGTTTCCAGTTGTTCGTCGCGCAAAATTCGCACGATGATGAGCATGGCGTCCGCGCCCATTGCCGCTGTTTCGTAGACTTGATACGGCTCAAGGATGAAATCTTTGCGCAGGACGGGCACCTCCACGGTGTTGCGCGCGCGCTGCAAATCTTCGGCGGAGCCCCGGAAAAAAGCGGGTTCGGTCAGGACGGAAATCGCCGCCGCGCCGCCGGTTTGATAGGCGGTCGCGAGGGCGGCGGGGTCCAAGTCGAGACGGATGGGGCCGAGCGAAGGGGAGGCGCGTTTAATTTCGGCAATCACCCGCACGCCGGGGCGGGCCAGGGATTCCGCAAGGCCCCGGAAGTCGCTGCGCCGGGCCGCCAGCCGTTCCAGTTCCGCTTGCGGAAGGACTCGGCGGGCGGCTTCGATTTCCGCCTGTTTGGCGGAGAGAATTTTTTCCAGAAATGACGACATGGGTTTCAGCTTTTCGAGAATGCAATCAGTTGTTCCAATTTGGCGAGCGCGGCGCCGGAGTCAATGGATTCGCGGGAGCGTTGGAGGCCATCGGCCCAGTCGGCGCATTGGTTGGCGGCGAGGAGCGAGGCCGCCGAATTCAGTAGCACAATGTCGCGCTTGGGGCCGGTGATGCGGCCTTCCAGAATGCCGCGTGTGATTTTGGCGTTGTCCGCCGGTTCGCCGCCGGTCAGGTCTTCGGGGCTGCAATAGTCGTCGAAGAAGGAGGTCGGATTCAGGTCGAAGGTTTTCACGATGCCGTCCTTGAGTTCGGAGCAGCGCGTGGTGGTCGTCAGGGTGATTTCGTCCAGGCCGTCGTGGCCGTGGACAATGAGCACGCGGCGCGAGCCGAGTTTCAGGAGCACGTGCGCGAAGGCTTCGGTCAGCTCCGGCGCGAATACGCCGAGAAGCTGGCAGGGCGCGCCGGCGGGATTCGTGAGAGGCCCGAGCAAATTGAAGAGCGTGCGTACGCCCATTTGCTTGCGCACCGGGCCGGCGAAGCGCATGGCTTTGTGGAACGCGGGGGCGAACATGAAGGTGATGCCAATTTCGTTCAGCGCCTGCTCCATGATTTCCGGCGCGGCGTTCAGATTGAAGCCGAGGCATTCGAGGCAGTCGGCGCTGCCGCTTTTTCCGGAGCTGGCGCGGTTGCCGTGCTTGGCCACGACCGCGCCCGCGCCGGCGGCGACAAACGCGACGGTGGTGGAGATGTTGAATGTTTTGCCGCCGTCGCCGCCGGTGCCTACGGTGTCGAGCGTGTTCGGCGTGAGGGCCTGTATGCGCGTGGCGGCGGTGCGCATGGCGCGCGCCGCGCCGACGATTTCATCCACGGTTTCGCCTTTGGCCGACAGTGTGCCGAGGAAGGCGCCGATTTGGCCTTCGGTCCATTCGCCGGCCAAGATGCTTTGAATGGCGGCGAAGGATTCTTCTTCGGTCAGGTCCCGGCGGGCGATGAGTTTTTGCAGAAGGGGGGCGATGTTCATGGCTTTCCTTTAGTGTTCAGGGAGCGGGATGACGTTTTCCACGGTGTGGAAAATATATTTCCACAGCATGGAAAACTTTTGGTGAAAAGGGGGGCGGCGGGCTGAATTTTTCCACGGTGTGGAAAACTTTTTTCCATGGCGTGGAAAATTCGCGAAAAACTTTTCCATGGCGTGGAAAACTTTTTTCATGGGGCGGGGGTGGCGTGGTCGGCCACGATTTTCAGGAAGTTGCGGAAGATGCGTTTGCCGACCGGGGTCATGATGGATTCGGGATGGAATTGGACGCCTTCGATGGGGTGTTCGCGGTGGCGGAGGGCCATGATGGTGCCGTCGTCGGCGGTGGCGGAGATGTCGAGCGCGGCGGGCCATGCGGAGCGGTCGAGGACAAGGGAGTCGTAGCGCATGGCTTTGAAGGGGCGGCCTTCGAGGCCTTTGAAGATGCCGTGGCCGTCGCAGGTGATGGAGGATACTTTGCCGTGCATGAGCCGGGGGGCGCGGGTGAGGGTTGCGCCGTAGACCCGGCCGATGGCTTGATGGCCAAGGCCGACGCCGAGGATGGGGATTTTGCCCGCGAGGGCGCGGATGGCGTCGCAGGTGATGCCGGCGTTTTCGGGTTGGCCGGAGCCGGAGGAAATGACGAGCGCTTCCGGGGTCAGCGTTTCCATTTCGGCGATGGTGATGGCGTCGTTGCGGATGGCGCGGACGTCAGCGCCCATTTCGCGCAGGTATTGCGCGAGGTTGTAGGTGAAGGAGTCGTAGTTGTCCAGGAGGAGGATCATGGGGGGCCAGGGTTTAGGGTTCAGGGTTCAGGGTTCGGGGTTTGGGGTTCAGAGGTCAGAGTTCAGAGGTCAGGGTTCGGGGTTCAGGGTTCGGGGCTCAGGGTTCAGGGCTTCAGGGGTGGGTTTTAGATTACGATTAGGATTACGATTAAGATTACGATTAGGATTGCGATTGGGGGTGGGGGGTGGGGTTTTGGGTGGTTTGGAGGAGTTCCATGGCGCGGGTCATGGCGGCGGCTTTGTTGAGGGTTTCCTGCAATTCGTTCTCCGCCGTGGAGTCGGCGACAATGCCGGCGCCGGTGCGGATGCTGAGGCGGCCATGTTCCACTACGGCGGTGCGGATGCAGATGCAGAAGTCCATGTTGCCGTCGAAGGAGAAGTAGCCGACTGCGCCGCCGTAGGGGCCGCGCGGCTCTTTTTCGAGCGCGGCAATGATTTCCATGGCGCGGATTTTTGGCGCGCCGGTCAGCGTGCCGGCCGGGAAGGCGGAGGCGAACAGGTCAAAGGCGTCGCGCCCGGGTTCGAGGTCGGCGGTGATGTTGGAGACGAGGTGCATGACGTGTGAGTAGCGTTCGACCATCATGAGGTCGGTGACTTGCACGGTGCCGGCGAGGGCCACGCGGCCGAGTTCGTTTCGGCCGAGGTCCACGAGCATGAGGTGTTCGGCGCGCTCTTTTTCGTCCTGCAAGAGGCTGTCGGCGAGCTTGCGGTCTTCCTGCTCGGTGGGGCCGCGCGGGCGCGTGCCGGCGATGGGGCGCAGCCAGGCGGTGCGGTTGTCCAGCCGCACCATGGTTTCGGGCGAGGAGCCGATGAGGGTGCAGCTCGGCGCTTTGAGAAAGAAGAGATAGGGCGAGGGATTGACGTGCCGTTGCGCGCGGTAGAGGCTGACGAGGTCGTCCGGCGCGGGGCCGACGAACGATTGCGACACCACGCATTGGACGATTTCGCCCGCGGCGATTTGCTCTTTTACCTTCGCGACCATGTTTTGGTAATCCGCCGGCGGATGGAGGGCCTGCGGGGCGCGGATGGGCTTGTGGTTGCGCGGGCCGTTCGCGGCGGCGACGGGCTGCTCCAGGATGGCGAGCAGTTCGCGGACGCGCGCGGCGGCGGCGTCGAACAGCGCGGATGGCTCGCAGTCTTCCTTGAACGCCAGCGCGACCACGCTGAGGGTGTGGGTGATGTTGTCGAAAATGAGGAGGCTGTCGGGAATGACAAATTCCGCCAGCGGGCGCTCGGGGGGCAGGTTGTTCGGCACGCGCGATTCAAAGAAATGCACCATTTCATAGGTGACGTAGCCGACGAGTCCTCCGCAGAAACGGGGCAGGCCGGGGAGATGCGCGAGGGAGTAGGGCTTCATGAAGTCGCGCAGGACGCCGAGGGGGTCTCCGTTGTGCGCGATGCGCTTTTCGTGGATGCCCTGACGAATGACGACATCGTGGCGATAGACGGCGACGGTGGCGCGGGCGGAGACGCCCATGAAGGAGTTGCGTCCCCAGCGTTCGCCGCCTTCGGCGCTTTCGAGCAGGAAAAGGTGGGGGCAGTGCGGCGCGAAACGGGTCAGCACGGAGACGGGGGTCTCCGCGTCGGCGAGGATGCGCGCGCCAACGGGGACGACGGAGGCGGATTCGAGCAGGGCATCGAACGCTTCGCGGGCCGGGAAGGTTTCCAGGAGCATGGGTTTTCCTTGGGTCATGATTTTTTCTGGTTCTCCAATGTTTCTACACATAGAAACACGCGGGCGGCGATTTGTCAAGCGGTTTGCGAAAAAAAATTTTTGCTTCTGTGATTCGGCGGGGCAAACAGCGCATTTGACACGGAGGGGCGGGCGGGGGAAACTGTCGGGCATGACGCATCGGCAGGCTTATCGTTATTTGTTCGGCCCGGTTCCTTCGCGGCGGCTGGGGCTTTCGCTGGGCGTGGATTTGAATCCGGTGAAGGTTTGCACGGAAAATTGCGTGTTTTGCCAGATTGGGCAAACGACGGAGTTGACGCTGGCCCGGAGAGAATGGGCGCCGACGGCGGATGTGATTGCGGAGTTCGAGCGCTGGCGGGCGGGGGGGGCGGCGGCTGATTTTATTACGCTGGCGGGTTCCGGCGAGCCGACGCTGCATACCGGGTTTGGCGATGTTCTGCGGCATGTGCGCGGGGCGGGGAAATATAAAACGGCGCTGTTGAGCAATGGTTCGCTGATGTGGCTGCCGGAGGTGCGTCGCGATGCGGCGGCGGCGGATGTTGTGAAGGTGACGATCAGCGCCTGGGATGAGGCGTCCTTTCAGCGGATTCATCGTCCGGCGGCTGGTTTGACGTTTGAAAAATTGATGGCGGGGGCGCGGGCTTTGCGGAATGAATTCGCGGGGCAGTTGTGGGTGGAAGTGATGCTGTTGCGGGGATATAACGATTTGCCGGAGCAGGTGCGCGCGATTGCGGAGTTGGTGCGGGGCGTGCGGCCGGATGCGGTGCATTTGAATACGGTTATGCGGCCCGCGCAGGCGGGTGTGCCGGTTGCGCGGGTGTCGGAGGCGCGGTTGCGCGAGGTGGCGGGCTTCTTTGAGCCGGCGGGGGAAGTGCCGGAGTTTCACGGAGAGGGGCAGGCGCGCGGGACTCGTTCGGATGACGAATGGGTCGCGTGGCTGGCGCGGCATCCGATGGAGCTGGGGGCGCTGGCGCAGGCGGAGGGCATGAGCGTGGCGGAGTTGGAGCGGCGGCTGGGGCCGCTGGTGGCGGCGGGGAAAGTTGTGGTGGGCGAACGGGAGGGCGTTCGCATGGTTCGGGTGCGGTCGGTTGATGGTTAGCGGTTAATGGTTCCGCGGAAGGAGTGTTCCGCCGGGCCGGTCAGTGTGAGGGGGGCGAGTTCGACGGTGAGCTGGTCGCCGCCAGCGGTGGTTAAAATGACGGGCGGTTGCACCCAGTTTAATTTGGTGGCGAGCAGGGCGGCGGCCACCATGCCGGTGCCGCAGGCTAATGTTTCGGCTTCCACGCCGCGCTCAAACGTGCGGATGGCGAGAGAGTTTGTTCCCGTGACTTGAACAAAATTGACGTTGGTTCCGGCTGGCGCAAAAAGGGCGTGGTGTCGAATCAGGGGGCCGAGTTGGGCGACATTGACGGCGGCGACGTCGTTCACGTTGAGGACGGCGTGGGGGACGCCGCTATTGACAAAGTGCAGCGGCCAGGTGGTGTCGGCGGCGGTTATTTCAAGGTTCAGGCGCCAGTCGTGCGGGGGCGGGAAAAAGAGGCGTATGCCGGTTTCGAGGCGCACCGCGCGCATCAGGCCGGCCGCGGTTTCGATTTGCATGTCGGCGGGGGCGGCGCCGATTTCATGGGCGAGGCGGGCAATGCAGCGCGCGCCGTTGCCGCACAGGTCGGCTTCGCCGCCATCCGGGTTGAAAAAGCGCATGCGAAAAGAGGCGTCGGGGCGAGTGGGCGGTTGAATCAGTAGGAGACCATCGGAGCCGATGCCGCGCCGCCGGTCGCAGAGGCGGGCGATGCCGGCGGAATCGTCCGTTGGGAACGAGAGTTGGCGGTCATCCAGCAGGATGAAGTCGTTGCCCGCGCCGTGCATTTTCCAAAAGCTGAGTTGCATGAGGGCACCATGCGCTCCGTTGGAGTAAAAATCAATCCCGGTTCCATGTGGCGGTGAATCACAAGCGGAATAGGGCAGTGGTCTTAAAGTGAATCTTCCGTGTAGACCCGGGGTGGGACGACTTGTCTTTTTATGGAATTATCCTTATGCGCCGTTGCGATATTTTTTCTAGCCAG
>DBPO01000113.1 GCA_002304915.1 Verrucomicrobia bacterium UBA1418 | reverse complement strand
CGACCGCCTCGCCAATCCCGACCACCCGGAATCTTGGCAAAATCCCGCCCAGCACGGCAATTTCCGCGGATGGCGGCAATATCGCAAGATGCTCCCCCGCGAGCATATCGCAAAATTCACACCGCCGGCCTAGCCCCCACATTCCGCTTTCCTCCCCCCTCCTTTTGCCCTAGAATCCGCCCGACTTTTGAACCGTCCTTTCCCGGAGAAAACCATGTCCGACACCTATATCCCCTCGCTTCGCGCTCAAATCCTCACCCGCCGCACCTATAACCGGGCGCTCAACAACGAGGGCACCCTCTTTGAAACCTGGCCCCAGACCATTGACCGCGTCATCGAACACCAGCGCTGGCTCTGGAAGCGGCAAATGCGCCGCGCGCTGAACAAAACTCAGGAAGCCGAACTCGAAGAACTCCGCGGCCTCCTCCTCGCCCGCAAAGTCGGCGTCGCCGGCCGCACCCTATGGCTCGGCGGAACCGAAATCTCGAAAGTCCGCGAAGCCTGCCAATTCAACTGCGCCCACCTCGAAATCCAGACGGTGGACGACATGGTGGATGCCCTCTGGCTCCTGCTCCAGGGCTGCGGCGTGGGCGTCACACCGAAATCCGGCGGCATCAGCGGATTCACACGCCCCATTCACGACATCCAAATCATCCGCTCCACCCGCACGGACAAAAACGGACGCGAAACCAATCTCGAAACATGGGACCCGGAAACCAAAATCTGGACCATCAGCGTGGGCGACACCGCCGAAGCCTGGGCAAAATCCGTCGGCAAACTCCTTGCCGGCAAATATGCCGCCACCAAGCTCATCCTCGATTTCTCCGAAATCCGTCCCGCCGGCACCCGCCTGACCGGCTACGGCTGGATCGGCCAAGGCGACGAAACCATCTCCGTCGCCTACCGCGCCATCGCCGAAATCATGAACCGCCGCGCCGGCCAGCTCCTCCGCAAGATGGACATCCACGACATCTGCAACTGGCTGGGCACCATCCTCAGCACCCGCCGCTCCGCCGAAATCAGCCTCTTCGAATACGGCTCCCCCGAGTGGCAGGAATTCGCCGTATGCAAAAAGGACTACTGGAACAAAGGCCAGCCCCAGCGCGGCATGTCCAACAACTCCCTTGTCTTCTACAACAAACCCTCGCGCAGCGAACTCCGCGGCATCTTCGACCTCATGCTCGAAGCCGGCGGCTCCGAACCCGGCTTCATCAACGGCGCCGCCGCCCTCAACCGCGCCCCCTGGTTCTCCGGCGTCAACCCCTGCGCCGAAATCCTCCTCGGCAACCGCGCATTCTGCAACCTCACCACCATTGACCTGGCCAAATTCAAGGACGACCCCAGCGGCATGCACCGCGCCATCTATCTCATCGCCCGCGCCAACTACCGCCAAACCTGCGTCAACCTCAAAGACGGCATCCTCCAGCACTCCTGGCACGAAAACAACGACTTCCTGCACCTCTGCGGCGTATCCCTCACCGGCGTCGTCCGCCGCCCCGACCTCGGCCCCTACGAACTGCGCACCCTGCGCAACATGGCCATCATGGGTGCCTATTCCATGGCCGAAGAACTCGGCCTCCCCCTCCCCAAAAACGTCACCACCCTCAAACCCGAAGGCACCATCTCCAAGTGCTACGACACCACCGAAGGCGCCCACAAACCCCTCGCCCGCTACATCTTCAACAACGTCACCTTCGTCAAACACGACCCCCTCGTCCCCGTCCTGCGCCAAGCCGGATACAAAATCATCCCCCACCCCAACGGCACCGGCGACTGGGTCATCACCCTCCCCGTCTGCTGGAACGACGTGGACTTCGAAAAAGTCGGCGACCTCGAAATCAACATCGAAACCGCCATTGACCAGCTCAACCGCTACAAACTGCTGATGGACAACTACGTCGAGCAGAACTGCTCCGTAACCGTCAGCTACGCCCCCTCCGAAGTGGACGCCATCGTTGACTGGCTCCTGCACAACTGGGACCACTACGTCGGCGTCTCCTTCCTGCTCCGCGCCGACCCCCTCAAATCCGCCGAAGACCTCGGCTTCCCCTACCTCCCCCAGCAGCCGGTCACCCAAGCCGTCTTCGACGCCTACACCGCCCAACTCAAACCCATTGACCTCGACCAAATCTCCGCCCAATCCGAAGACGAAGTGGATATGGGCAGCGAATGCGCCGGCGGCGCCTGCCCCGTCCGCTAGAATCCCCCGCCGCGCCCCCCCCCCTATCCTTCCCCGGAAGAGAGGGCGCACTTGCTTTGTCAATTCACCTCAAAATATTTTGCCGGCATCGGGCTTGCACCGGAACACGCCGCCCGATATATTTGACAGACTAGCTCCGTATGAAATTACAGCGAGAAACCATGCCATGAAAGTTGTGGGCCAAAGCATTTTGCGCGCGGACGCGCGTGAAAAAGTCACCGGACAAACCCTTTATATTGACGACCTGCAATTCCCCGGCATGTTGCATGCGCGGGTGTTGCGCAGTCCGCACGCCCACGCGTTCATCAAAGCGATAGATGTCGCCGCCGCGCGCAAGGTGCCGGGCGTTCGCGCGGTCATCACCGGGCGTCCCGAAGAGCAGGATTTGGGCGGCGGAGTGTATCCGCTGGTGGGCGCTTGCATTGTGGACCAGCCGCCGATGGCGATGGACCGCGTGCGCTTCGCGGGCGAAGCCGTCGCCGCCGTGGTGGCCGAATCCGTCGCCGCCGCCGAGCAGGCGCTCAAGCTGATTAACGTCACCTACCAAAAGCTGCCGGCGGTGCTGGATGTCCGCGAGGCAATGGCAGCGGACGCCCCGCTGATTCATCCCGACCTCGGCAACTATCAGATGGCCAAGGGCTTCCACCCCAAGCCGGGCACCAACATTTTCCACCACTACAAGCTTCGCAAGGGCGACGCGAAAAAAGCGTTCAAAACGTGCGACGTCGTTCTGGAACAGGAATTTTCCTATCCCCACATGAGCCACGTTCAGTTGGAGCCGCACGGCGCGCTGGCGCGCTGGGAGCCCACCGGCGGCATAGACCTCTATTCCTCCACGCAAGCGCCGTTTGTGGTGCGCGGTTATCTCGCCCGGGCGTTCCGTCTGCCGTTGGCGCGGGTGCGCGTTCGCGCGCCGGCCGTCGGCGGCGGCTTCGGCGGCAAGAGCGACTACACCGTGGAGCCGCTCACCGCCTACATCGCCCGCCACCTCCCCGGCGTGTGGGTCAAACTGATTCTCGAACGCGAAGAAATGTTCACCAGCAGCGTGGTCGGCCGCGGCGTTTGCGGCTCCTATAAAATTGGGGCCAAACGCGACGGCGCCATTGTGGCCGCGCAGGTGAAGTATCTGCTCAACGCCGGCGGTTACGGCGAATGCGCCATCAACGTCGCGGTCGGCGGCGGCCAGAATTCGCCCGGCGCGTACCGGATTCCCAACATCATGGTGGACTCCTACGCGGTCTACACCAACCGCGTGCCGGTTGGCGCGTTCCGAGGCTATGGCCATCCCGAAGGCAACTGGATGTCCGAGCGCATGATGGACCAGCTCGCGCGCGAGTTGAAAATGGACCCCGTGGAACTGCGCCTGAAAAACGCGTATCGCGCCGGCGACAAAAACGCCATTGCCCAGCGCCTCCACCCAGCCCAGGGCGATTTGCCCCGCTGCCTGCGCGAAGCCGCCAAAGCCGTCGGCTGGAAAAAGGGCGCCAGCAACGTCACCCGCACCCGCACGGGCATTCGCGCCAAAGCCGTATGCAGTTTCATGAAATCGCCCGTCCAGGCCACCAACGCGCAAGTCTCCGCCCTGTTGAAATTCGATGAAGACGGCGGCGCCGCCCTCATCATCACCACCTGCGACATGGGCCAGGGCTCCGCCACCGTTTACGGCCAAATCGCCGCCGACGCCCTCGGCCTGCCGCTCGAAAAAATTCGCGTCCTGCGCGATCCCGACACCTCGCTCTTCCCGTCCGACTGGCAAACCATCGGCAGCAAAGGCACCTACACCGGCGGCATCGCCATCATCCGCGCCGCCGAACACGCCATTGAGCAAATTCGCACCACCGCGGCCAAAGGCCTCGGCGTCCCGCGCGCGCGCGTCCGCTATGAAAACGGCGTCATCACCACCGGCGGCAAAAAGCGCTATCCGCTGCACCTCTTCACCAACGGCTACGTGCGCCCCGACGGTCGCACCATCGGCGGCCCGGTCCTCGGCTATGGCGTCTATACCCCCGACCTGCAAATCCCCGGCATCCCCAAGCCCGGCCTGCAAGAAGGCCAGGGCAAGGTGTCCGCTTCGTGGACGTTTGGCGCCCAAGCCGTGGAAATAGAGTTCAACCCCAAGACGGGCCGCATCAAAGTGCTGCAACTCGTCACCGCCATGGACGCCGGCCGCATCATCAATCCGCGTCTCGCGCGCGGGCAAACGGTCGGCGGCATGGTGCAAGCCATGGGCCAGGCCCTCATGGAAACCATGATTTACTCCCCCGAAGGCGTCCTGCGAAACCCGCGCCTCACCGACTACAAAATCCCATCGCTCGAAGACCTGCAAGACACCGACTTCAAAGTCATTTTCGTGGAAACCCCCGACCACAAAGGCCCGTTTGGCGCGCGCGGTCTGGCCGAACACAGCACCGTCGCCATCCCCGCCTGCCTCGGCAACGCCCTCGCCAACGCCACCGGACAGGAAATCTACCAACTCCCCATCAAGCCATGAACTTCACCTACGCCCAACCCCGAACCCTCGCTGAACTCCTCGCGCAAAAAGATGCGCAAACCCACCTGCTCGCCGGCGGAACCGACCTGCTCGTGGACACGCGCTCCGGCAAAAAAAGCGTCGCCCGCGTCCTCGACATCAAGGCCATTCCCGAGCTGCGCGGCATCCGAGCCGTAAAAGGCGGCCTGCAAATCGGCGCGTGTGAAACGTTCACCCATCTGCTACGCTCCCCCCACCTCCAGAAATATCCCGCCCTGCGCGAATGCGCCTCCGTCATGGGCTGCCACGAAATCCGCAACCGCGCCACACTCGGCGGCAACATCTGCAACGCCTCCCCCGGCAGCGAAAGCAGCGTGGTGCTCTCCGTCCACGAAGCGCAAATCAACATTGCCTCCCGCCGCGGAACCCGACGCGTGGCCTACGACGACTTCACCACCGGCGTCAACCGCACCTGTCTGGAACCCGACGAAGTCGTCGTCTCCATCTTCATCCCCTCCGCCCCCCGTGCGCTCGGCATCTATCGCCGCATCACCCGCACCGCCGGCATGGACCTCGCCTGCTGGAACGGCGCGGCCCTCGTTTTCTCCCCCAACACCCCCGCCAAACGCGAAATCCGCTTCGCCTTCGGCACCGTCATGTCCACCACCTATCGCCCCCGCGCCATCGAAGCGCAACTCAGCCGCCGCCCCCTCACCCCCGCCGACATGGACGCCGCCTACGAAGCCATCTGCGCCGAAATCCAGCCCCGCGCCAGCTCCCTGCGCGCCTCCCCGGACGAAAAAAGACGCGCCATCCGCAACTTCCTCAATGAACTCCTCGCGCTCCTCACCCCCGCCCCCACCCGCCGCCAACCAACCGCCTGAGGCCAACCCATGAAGCACGACATCCAGCTCACTGTCAACGGCATCCCCCGAAATCTCACCGTCACCGCCGACGACACCCTCCTGCGCGTCCTGCGCGAAGAACTCCACCTCACCGGCGCCAAAAAAGGATGCGGCGAAGGCGAATGCGGCGCTTGCACCATCATTATGAACGGCGAAGCCATCCGCGCCTGCCTCGTTCTGGCCGTCGAAGCCAACGGCGCCGACATCCTCACCATCGAAGGCATCACCCCGCCCAACGGCATCACCCGCGTACAGCAAGCCTTCATCGAGGCCGACGCCGTCCAATGCGGCTTTTGCACGCCCGGATTCGTCATGGCCCTCGAAGCCGAGCTGCGCCGCAATCCGCGCGCCACGGCGGCAGACCTCCGCAACGCCCTCGGCGGCCACCTCTGCCGCTGCACCGGCTACGAAGCCATCCTGCAAGTCACCGAAACCCTCGCCACCTCCGCCACCCGCCCCAAAAACACCAAAAAACGCGCCTAAAATCTAACTTTTCGCCAGTTTTTCACCAATTTTCCCCAAAAATTGAGGAAAGACCCAAAAATCCGCACAAAACCTAAAAGATTTTGGAGTTAACCCCCAAAAATTCAACCTTTTAACCTAAAAATTCGCTTGCCGAGGCATTTAGGACAGTTTTTCTTCGGGAAAACGCCTCTCGGAAGGCAACTTACGGGTGAATGGCCGGATCGTACGGATTGGTATCCGCCTCAAATTCCTGCTGATTGGTGAAGCCGTCGCCGTCGTAGTCGTCGCCGGGTTCCGTGCCGGGATCGCCCGGAGTCACATTGTATTTCAGCAAAAATGCCTCATAAGGGGTCTTGGCGGGTGGGGTATAGGGCGTGATGGCAATGTTGTCGAAGTTTGCGCTTCTATCCTTGGTTCCGCCAACGGCCCGGATGCGCACATAAATCGGCGAGCTGACATAGACGTCGGCGGAAAAATAAGTCAGGGATTCAACGGCGCCGGCATTAACTTCGCCCACGGAAATCCAGTTGGAATCCAGACTTTCCGCGATTTCGATGGCCAGAGTGGGCGCGGAGGAGCCATGCGTGCCATAAGGGCCATACCAGAAAGATATGGTGCTAACGCCATCGGGAAACCCCGGCGCTTGGACGGTCATGGCCTGATCTTCACCGTCAGCGTATTTCAGGCGGGCTGATCTTGCGCCAATTTTCAAGTCGCTCTCGCTCGTCCCGATCAAAACGCCATTCAGGTTCCAAGTTTTATTGCTCAAAGTGACATCGCCGGAGGCATAGCCGGTTTTGGTGCCGTCTTCAAAGCTACAGACATAAGCGGAAGGCGGCGGGGCGGGAACGTAAGCGGTCACGGCGATGCTGGTCTCGGCGGTAGTGGCGCCATATATGTTCGTCGCCACGACTTTGAAGGTATAGTTGCTGGGACCATCCGCCTCGGCGGGAATAAACGTGAAATTGGTGCTGGTTAACGTCGCCGAACCCGTATAGGCCGGCTGCAGGGACCAGCTTTGAATGCCACTGCCGGCAGGCGTCACGCCGATGCCGATTTTTTGCGTGGTGGTGGCCATGATTTCATAGGGCGGCGGCGGGGAAAAGGTGATGACGGGCACCGGCGGCGTATAAGGCGTCACCTTAATCTGCGCGGTATTCGTCACCGAACCAATCGCGTTGGAGGCCACCACGCTGAGCGTGAAGGTTTTGTTCTGGTCGGCCGCAGCCGGCGTGAAGCGAAACGTGCCGGCGCTCAGACTGGCCGCCCCGGAATACGTCGGCGTCATGCTCCAGCTTTTCAGGCCGGAACCGGAGGGCGTAATCGTCACCGCCATCGTGAATTCGTTGCTGACAGGCGCATTCGTCGTGCCCGGCGGATTAAACGTGATGGAAGGAACATCCGGCCCTTTGACGTGAACCCCATCAAGGCCAACATTGCCTGTGGCTTTGGTGGTATAGATGAACTGCACGTAGCGGGAGTTGGCCAACAGACTGTTCGTATATTGCGCCGGAGCATTGTTGGGAATGGGGTTGGCGGTGTTGTACACCACAACATCGCTCCACGTGGAACCATTGGCCGACTCCTGCACCTTGAAAATATAAGCGCCCGACAGCGAATTGCCCCGGACCCAATAGGAAATCGTTGAAGGAGTTCCGTTGAAGTTGATTTTCAGCCAGTCCCCGGTGGTATCAAACTTGGCCGCCGGCCCGCCTTCACCGTCATAGTTGGTCGAGTAATCCGGCCCCAGTTTGTACGATGTCCAACCCGTCGGCAAGGTTACACCGGCGCCGACCCATGGCCCGGAATAAAACGCTGGCAGCGTGGCCTGCCCGAATGCCGATACCCCCACGAGACATCCGCAGATAGCGCCAATAACCTGATGAACTCTCATGTCCTAGCTCCCGTTACACACCACGTTCTTTCCTAAACCTACTTCTTTTCATGCCCGCCGACCAGTCCAAAGCGCAAAATATCGTAAAATTATACGGACTCCCATCTTGCCAGCCGGATGGAAAAGCGGTACGTTTTCATCGGGCAAGTTGGAGCGTTGCACACATTTGAGGTGACCATGAAGATCAAAGCCGGAATTGCCGGACTGGGTTTGTTCGCTTGGGCGTTAACCGCTCAGGCCCAAACATCTGCCTATTCTTCCATGGCGGTTCCCGGCACGCACAACGACTGGAGCACCACGCCCACCATGAAGCTGGTGGCGGACTATACCTGGGTCTGCACCCAAACGTTCTCCTCGGCAAGTGGGTTGTTTAAGTTTGCCGCCAACGGCGCTTGGACCGTGAACTGGGGCGGCAGCGCGATCCTGACCCGCGTGCCCGCGCAGGCATACGCTCCGGATCCCAATGGCGCAAATATATCGTACGAGGGCTTCAGCAGCGGCCCGTATCGCATCACATTCAACGAATCCACCAAGCAATTTACCGTGGAATGGGTCGGCGGCCCCCCTCCGCCCCCGCCCACTTACACCAACATCGCGCTGGTCGGTGACTTCAACGGTTGGACATGGGGGCAAAACATGTTGAGCAATTCGCCCGCGCAGCCGCATCTGTGGACGGGAACGGTGGATTTGGAACAACCCGCCGGAATGAAATGCGTGCCGGACAATAATGACCTGCTGGCCTACGGCCCCGCCGCCGCCACGTCGCTGACGCCCCCCGTCATCAACGCCGGTGCATGCGGCAAAGCCAATTTTCAACTCACCGGATTCCTGCCCGGAAAATTCGCCGTCGAGTTGAACACCAGCAACGCCACCTTCAGCATTCACCAGGTCACCACTCAAGACATTTCCATGATTGCGGTCGAAGGCAATTTCATGGCAACCAATCCCACGCCGCGCAACATGATGCGCATGGGGCAATCCGCCGTGTGGGAATCGGACCACTTCATCACCAATAACGGCGCCATCACGCTGCGCTTTTCCGCCAATGGTGGCGCGCGACGGTGGGGCGCCGCCTCGGGCGCGCCGGCCGTCCCGCACCCCGCCGGCGGCACGCTGGTCGCTGATTCAGCCAGCTTTCTCCAAATCACCGGCATAACCACCGGCCGCTATCGCATCACATTCAACCACCTGACCGCCGAGTATTCCTTCCGCCAGTTATACAAGGAAAGCGCCGGCGTCAATCTGCTCAAAAACCCGGGGTTTGAGCAAACCACTCAGGGCGATAACGGCGGCGATGCCGTGGACTGGGGCGGATGGCAGGCTTGGCCCAAGAAGGCAGACGATGGCTACCAGCCCCACTCCGGCAAGTGGTGCGGCGCCATCCACGGCCGCCTGTTCCCCGAATGGAGCAACTACGGCTCATTCGCGCAGGACGTGACCGTTCAAGCAGGCAAAATCTATCGCGCCTCGGCTTGGTTCAGGGCCACGCCCAACTGGTCTGCCCAATACATGCAGATTAAAATCGAATGGCTGGATGCCTCCTCGCAACAGCTGGGCGGCGACGCCATTTGCAACATTCCCTCGCTGGACGGCAACTGGACCAAGTACTCCGCCGAAGGCGTCGCGCCTCCCGGCGCGGTCCGCGCGCATGTGGTTTTCCTTTGCTCCGAAGCGGAAACCACCGGAACCATGCAGATAGACGATGCTGAAATGCGCGCCGTGGCCGGACGCACTCAAAACTTTGATTCCTGGAGCGGCTTGACCAGTTATGGCCCATTCTCTCCCGATTGGTCCATCACCAGCGGAAAAGTCGTGTGGAACACGCCCCCCGGCCGCCCGCCTGCCGAAGTTTTCATCTCGCAATATGTCGAAGGCACCGGCAACAACAAGGCCATTGAAATCTATAACGGAACCCTGTCCAATCTGGACTTGGCGGCCCAAAACTACGTTTTGCAACAGTATGACAACGGCTCGTTGACCCCCAGCGTCAGCATGCCCCTTTCCGGAACCTTGCAGCCCGGCACCTGCCTCGTTGTGGCCCGCCCCCCCACGCCCGCCGAGTACGCCCCCGACATCGCCATCACCAGCCTGAATCCTCTGACGAATAAATATCTCACCTTCAACGGCGATGACGTCATCGTCCTGCGCAAAGGCGGCGCGTCCGGCACGGTGGTGGACCGCGTCGGGCAGGTTTCCACCAACGCCACCGGCTCCATCTGGAGCCGCAACACCACCGACCGCACCCTCACCCGCAAGCAAAATGTCTGGACGGGCAACGTCTCTGCCGTCACCGCCCCATTCCCGCTGGATCAATGGACCCTGTCCCCCAAGGACACATTCACCGGTCTGGGCACGCACGATATTTCCTTTCTGGACCCCAACGAGCCCTACACCCCCGCCGGCTATAGCCTCATTATGAATACCAATGCCACCCTCCTGAGCGGCGACCTGCCCGGCGGCATCGGCGATGTCAGCTTCTACTGGCGCACGGAGGTCATGTCGCCGCCTGTCACCATGGTCATGGAAACGGCCCCGAGCGAATCCGGGCCATGGCTCACCAATGCCACCCTCGCCAACGTGGCCAGCAGCAATTTCAGCTATTACGTCACCTCCATCAACCGCTCCGACGCGCTCTACTGGCGCATCCGGCAAACCAGCGGCGCGCCCAATCGCTTCCGCTTGGACGAAATTACCATCAGCGAAGTCTCGACCATCCACCGCGTGGAAAACTTTGAGACCTGGACGGACCCATCCTATGCCATCCCCGGAAGCTATTCCCGCTACGGCTGGAGCATCCAGCAGGCCACCATTGATCCCTCCGCCGGCGTCGCGGCATCCCGCGCCGCGCGCCTCAGCCCGCCGGATAGCGCCGTGGGTTCCCCCGACTTCGAGGGCGGAATCGGCGAAACCCTCTTCTGGGCCAAAGCCGTGGATGCCGCTCAACCCGCCCATCTGCTGTTGCAAACCAGCATGGACAAAGGCAGCAACTGGGTGACCCAGGGCTCCTTCACCGTCTCCACCGCCGCCACCTTCTCCGCCTGGGCCTACATCACGAACGCGGGCTCCCGCGTCCGAATCATTTTTGACCCCAACAAAGATTCCGGCGATGTCTTCGTGGACAATGTCGAAGTGCGCCTGCCATCCGTCTTCCGCAATCAAAACTTCGATAGCTGGCCCACGCGCGGAACATATGGAGACAGCAGCCACCAGGGCTGGAGCGTCGTCAACAGCATTGTGGACAGCCAGAATGCCATGGACGGTCAGGTGGCGCGCCTCAACACCACAACCGGCAATTACATTCAAAGCCCCTACCTCCCCGGCGGCATCGGCTCCTTGAGCTTCTGGACACGCAAATGGAGTGCGAGCGACGCGAACTTCACTCTTCAAGTTCAGGTCTCGCCCAATGGAACCTCATGGACCACCATCACCAGTATCGTCGCCAATGCCTCCTACACCACCTACCAGCAGGCCAGCTTTTTCCTCGGCGACGCAAGCAACCATTTTGTCCGCCTCTACCACAGCGCCGGCGCCGTGCGCGTGCTGGTGGATGACATCCGCATCGGAGCCTACCAGCCGCGCCCGCAAGTCCTCGCCACCGCCGGACTCGATCCGGCCAATCCCAACATGGACGAACCCATGTGGGTGACCGGCGATGTCATCTCCCGTTACGGCGCCAATATCCTCTCCGTCACAGGCTTCTACCGAATCGCCAGCAGCTCATGGTCTCAAACGCCCATGGAAACGACCGGCTACGGCTCCTATGTCGCCCCCAACCCAATCCCCGGCCAACCCCCCGGAACCATGCTGCGCTACTATATCCAAGTCCGCTACGCCGGCATTGGCGCCGCCCCCAATTCCACCACCTACACCACCAACACATACACCTCCCCCACCCTCACCAATTACGTCTCGTCCGTCAAAAAAGGCACCGTCTGGATTAACGAAATCTTCTACGCCCCCTGCGGTGATGAATGGGAAGAGGACAGCGAATTCATCGAGCTGTGCGGTCTCGCCGAAACCGACATCAGCGGCTGGGCCGTGCAATTGGCCTTCGGCAAGGACAGCGATATTGCCAAAAACAACGGCCAGCCCATCTATGCCACCTATCCCATCCCCGCCGGCGCCATCTTCACCAACCAAACCAATGGCTTCAGCTTTTATGTCATCGGCGACCAAGAGCTGAAAAATAAAGGCGAACCGGTGAAACAAGTGCTGAACGTGTTTGTGCCGACGAATGTCGCGCCATGGGCCGATCAAGACAGAAACCATATCCATAATGGCGTGGGCGTGATTCGTCTGCTGAACCAGTTCGGCAACGTGGTCTATTCCCTCGTCTATGGCGGCTACGCCGCCGGCTCCGAGCCGATTCCACAAACCCAAAAGCCATACGCCGAAACCAACAGCATCGGACTCACCGGCAGCGCCTCCTCCGGCTTTGAATGGGAAAAAGACGCGCCGACGATTGGGCAGCCCAACGTCGGTCAGGAACTCGCGCCCCCGGCCCCGGAGGAAAAGGAATATGCCTATGCCTGGCATACGCAGAGCCTGCTGATTACCCCCATCAACACCAATGAAGTCCTGCCGTTCTACATGTTTGATCCGCCCAACGCCGGCCACATCCCGGCTCTGCACATCTATTACGGCTTTACCAATGCCCATTACCCCAGCGCCAAGGGGACCCTCTATCATCGCAAGAGCGGCCAAAGCGGTTGGAATCAACTCGTCATGAGCATTCGCGATGCCTCGCTCGATGCCGAAGGCCACGCCTATGCGCGCGGCATTATCCCTGGGCGCACCTATCAGCGGCTGGATACCATCGAATACGTAATCGCCGCCGATCCCAACAAGAGCGGCGTCCTCACCTCCTATCTGGGCTCTGACGCCGGCGGCAACAACATCTCCACCATCTACACGAATCTGCTGAACGCTCAGGACAACCCCTTCACCTATCGAGTCCCGATTGCGGATCAAATCGTCATCACCAACGTCACCCTGCAAACCAACCGCGTCATTC
Source organism: Verrucomicrobia bacterium UBA1418 (assembly GCA_002304915.1). Classification (GTDB taxonomy): domain Bacteria; phylum Verrucomicrobiota; class Kiritimatiellia; order CAIQIC01; family Lenti-01; genus CAZNGD01. The sequence goes on along the minus strand of DBPO01000113.1, from coordinate 2,327 downwards.
TGCAAACCATCGGCAATGATGTCCCCGCGCCGGCAGGAACCCCCATCGTCCGCTTCCAGGTGCTGAGCGCCACGAATCTGTTGACAGATCGCCCCCAATGGACCACCAACCGCTTCACCAACTCCGCGGCGGACGCCTATGGCGGCAATATCTTCTATATCACCAACAATCCCGTGGTGAAACCCAAGCTCTTCTACCGCGTGGACCCCCTCTGGCCGTAAGACACGCTCCCGCGCGCGCGGAGGGATACATCCCCGCCCCGGCTAATCGTTCAGATATCGCACCATCTTCACAAACATTTCGTGATGTAGATTCTCGCCATTCTTGAACGGGTCACGCCACACCAAAGCCACCAAGCGCCGCTCCCCGGTCACCAGATCGTCATTCCCCCAAATGCCAACCTGATGAGGCCCTTCTTTGATGGTCTGCGCAATCACCAGAACCGTGAACATGCTGTTCTCAGGATTAAACAGCCCCCACGTATTGCGGACCAGCGACTCGCGCTGGTTGTTGTTCAATCCATACCCTCTGGCAAGCGCCCCATTCTGTTGCATCGCGGGAATCCGGGCCCAATCCGTCCCCGCCTGGAAGGCCGTGTCTATCGTTCCCGATTTCGTGGTCTCCAGAATCTGTTTGGCGATAAGCTCCGCCAAATCCTCATCCACGGGATTCGCCGGAATCACACTGGTCTCCAGATTGGGCACTTCGTGCGTGGACAAATCAACAAAGGCCGACGCCAACACATTCGTGCTGCGCGTGTTGGGGTTAATCGTCCCGTTGGTGTAAAAAGCGCTCTTGTTGGCCTTCCAACCGTAATACAGGTTCGTGTCCGCCACCAGAATGGCCATCAACTCCAAGGCATCGGGCCGGCAAATATCTATCGTTTGCCAATTCTCGCCAACGCTGATAAAGCCCAGCTCCGCCGGTGTCTCCATCGGCCCGTTTCGACAGTACATGCTGCTGCCTTCCGCCAGATAGTCTTCCGGTCCAATGGTGAACCAATGATTCATTTCCCCAAGGGTGACCTTGTCTTCGTCCTTCCACAGATTCGAGTCATGATTTAAGCGGGGGTCGCTGATCGCGCGAGATTGTGGTGGCTCGGTGACGCCATGCCTCAAGGCCATCGCACCGAAACCCACGTCCGGAGGAAGCATGTCCGCCCGTCCCGACCCACCGGGCGCCAGAAGATAAATGGGCTTTTGCACCAACACGCCTGCCACCTGCAAAGCCATGCCGGAAGGCAGTGGATTGGTGTTGCCAGCGGTCCGCACAATGGGAAACGTATAAACGAAATTGGTCGCGCCTGAAGCGACATAGGGCTTGCCATTGTTATACTGCGCCGGCACTTGCAACGCGCTGGGGGAGGGCGTGACATCGCCCAACTCAACTTCAACCACCCCCCCCTCACCTCGCAATCTCATGCGGGCCCAGAGGTCCTTGTCCCCGCCTATCGCGGGCCCGCCGCCAAACGATGGCGCCGGCAATTGGTAATAACCCGACCGTTTGTTGTCCTCCGAAGGAAACGGATACCAGAACTCAAACGTCAATGTCGCCTGCAATTCGTATTCGCTGGAGCCGGGTATCGCGCCCGCCGTTTCGACCAGCTTGCAACCCAGCACGATCTCATTAAACATCGGCACATTTTTGGGCGAGGGATAGTCCAACCCCTTCGGAACCGGCCTGTCATGGGTGTAATCATAAATGGCATCCTGAATCCAAGACTGCCAACCCGACGCGAACTGCTTGCCAACATGTGCGTTCAAATCACTAATCATGTCCGTCCAGACATCACTGTCCCAGCAGGGATGATAAGGCGTCCAAGTGCCAGAGCCGGAAAGATAACGCCCCCCGCGAAAGACCGACAGGCTGAACGGGGAAAGATCGCTCACCAAATTGGAAGCCAAGGCCGCGGCGCGGTGAATTTCCTTCCGCTCGGGTTGCCATCGGCAACTACAAGGGGGCTCATGACCATCAACTGGAAATCCATCCGTCAGCTTGATCAGGGCCTGCAAGCTGTCGAATCCCCGCCAGCCGCGGCGCAGCCGTTTGAATTCGCTGACATCGAGCACTTCCGGCAAGAATCGAATCGGCACCTGCCGCACACTGCGACGAACCCGGTTGGAGGACACTCGCGCATCGTGCCCGGCCACCTCCGGCTCCAGAATGGATAGATTGGCATCTATGCCACCGCTCATATCCAGACAAATGTAGGCATAGCGCCCCAGAATGCGGCTCGAACTCGAAGCCGGATTTTCCCGAACGGCAATCCACCGAGCGCTTTTTTCAGCGCCCGCGAAAGGCGGCTGTTTATAGACGGCGGGAATCCA